>JAISMY010000099.1 GCA_031276485.1 Desulfovibrio sp.
ACTTACAACGACGGCAATATCGAATTCGTAGACGACTGGAAGGCGTGACGCCGCCCGGCAGTCCGCGCACACCATGAAAAACGGGGAGTCATACTCCCCGTTTTTACGAAGGAGCGAAACCATGACCGGCGTAGACGTCAAGAGCCTGCTTGAAAAATGCAATACTTTCTGCACGCGCGCATTGTACGATGCGGCCGGTCTGGCCGTGGGAAGAACGCACTATGAAGTCGCAGCCGAGCATTTTCTGCTCAAGTGCCTGGAAAACAATGATGCGGACCTTGCCCTGCTGATCGGGCGCTACGGCGTAGACCGCGCAACGGTAATCAGGGACTTCACCCGCGCGCTGGACGCTTTCAGGAGCGGCAATTCCGCACGTCCGGGTTTTTCCCCGCCGCTGATCGAGCTTCTGGAAGCGGCCTGGCTCATTGCTTCGGTGGACCTGAAGCAGAGCGGCATCCGTTCCGGCGCCGTGCTGCTCGCCTATGCCGGGCGACCCGGCTATTACGCGCAGAGCGCGCAGGCTCCGGCCTTTGCCGAGCTCAACCGCGATGAAGCGAGGCGCAACTTTTTTATGCTCACCGTGGACTCCTGCGAAAACGCGCCGGACGCGGCGGAGAGCGCGGGGGACGAGGCAGGGGAAGCTGCCGCGGCGGGAGGGGCGGCCCAAGGTTTTATCGCCCGATACTGCGATGATTTCACGGCCAAGGCGCGCGCCGGCAAGATAGACGAGGTGTTCGGACGCGATGCGGAACTTCGCAATATCCTGACCATCCTCGCACGGCGGCGCAAAAACAATCCCATTCTCGTCGGCGAGCCGGGCGTGGGCAAAACCGCGGTCATTGAGGGCCTTGCCAAGCGCATCGCGGAAGGGGACGTGCCGGAGAATCTGCGCGGCGTTTCCCTGCAAGCTCTGGACATGGGGCTTCTTGAGGCCGGCGCGGGCATGAAGGGTGAATTTGAGCGCCGGCTCAAGGGCGTGATTGATGAAATCAAGGGCAGCGTGAAACCGATCATTTTATTTATCGACGAAGCGCACATGCTTGTGGGCGCGGGCGGACAGGCGGGCGGATCGGACGCGGCCAATCTGCTCAAGCCCGCCCTGGCGCGCGGCGAACTGCGCACCTGCGCCGCCACTACCTGGAAGGAATACAAAAAATATTTCGAAAAAGACGCCGCCCTGGCGCGCCGTTTCCAGCTCGTAGACATCGCAGAGCCGGACCTGCGCACCTGCGGGCTGATTTTGCGCGGCTTGTGCGCCGGCTATGAAAGCGCGCATTCGGTGCTCATCCGCGACGATGCCGTGACCGCCGCCGTGGAAATGTCGCATCGTTTCATTACCGGGCGCTTCCTGCCCGACAAGGCTGTAGACCTCATAGACACCGCCTGCGCCAAGGTTAAAATGAGCCTCAGCGTCAAACCCGGTGTTCTTGAAGACACGGAACGCGCCGCGCAGGCGTGCGAACGCGAAGCGGCGGCGCTTGAACGCGACCGGGCCGACGCTGCTCCCGTGGACGAGGCAAAAATCCGGCGCCTGCGCGCGGAGATGGCTGAACTGCACGCGCGGGCCGCTGCCTTGACCGATCGCTGGAACACGGAACGCGCAGCGGCGGAAGCCCTCATCAAGGCGCGCGCGGCCTGTCACGCAATCCTCAAGGCGGCGGGCGCCGCCGCTCCAGTTGCGGCCGAGGCCGCCTCCCTGCAGGGAGAAGCACAGGCGGAACCCGTCGCTCCGGCAACCACGGATATGCCGGCGGCGCAAGCCGCGCCGGATGCGTCCGGGGCGGCACCGGCGGCAGGACCGGACGATGCTGTCGTGCAGGACGCGGCGGCGCTGAAGGCCGCCCTGGACGACGCGACGGACGCTTTGAAGGCGGCGCAGGGCAGCGACCCCCTGGTCGGCGTGGAGGTCACTCCCGATGTCGTGGCGCAGGTGGTGTCGGACTGGACGGGTATCCCCGCCGGCAAGGTGGCGCGCGAAGAAGCGGGTCTTATTGCGGACCTTGACGCGCAGTTGGAGAAGCGCATCAAGGGGCAGGACGAGTCCCTGGAGGCCATAAGCCGGGTCATCAAGGCCGGCAAGGCCGGGCTGGGCGACCCGGAAGCGCCTCTCGGGGTTTTCCTGCTTGTCGGGCCTTCCGGAGTGGGCAAGACGGAAACCGGTCTGGTTCTTGCGGACCTGCTGTTCGGCAACAAGGAGGATGTCATCTCCATCAACCTGAGCGAGTTTCAGGAGCGGCATACGGTTTCCCGCCTTATCGGCTCTCCTCCGGGCTATGTGGGCTACGGCGAGGGGGGGCTGCTCACGGAGGCTGTGCGCCGCCGGCCTTACAGCGTCATTCTGCTGGATGAGGCGGAAAAGGCGCATCCCGACGTGCTGAATTTGTTTTATCAGGCGTTCGACAAGGGCGTGATTACGGACGGGGAAGGCAAAAAAGCCTCTTTTTCCGAAACCGTGATCATACTGACCTCCAACGCGGCATCGGCGACGATTCTGGAAGCTGCGGGAGGGGAAACGCCCGTAAGCTGGGCGGACCTCACAAAGCTGATACGCCCCGAGCTTGCCGCGCATTTCAAGCCCGCCCTGCTGGCGCGTATGAACATAGTGCCCTACAGAGGGCTGGATGCGGCGGCTTTGGAGAGCATTACGCGTATGAAGCTGGAAGCCCTGGGCGAGAAACTCCTGCTTCGCAACAAAATCACCCTGCGTTGCTCCGACGCCGTGGTTGCAACGATAGTCGCGCGTTGCGGCGATGTGGATTCCGGCGCGCGCAATATTGAGCATATTCTGGCTGCCAACGTGCTTCCGCAGCTTGCGCAGAGCATCCTTGAAAAAATGTCCGGCGGGGGTGCCCTGCCGCCCGTATTGGAACTGACGGTAAACGAAAACGGCGGATTTTCCATGCTGTTTACAGCGGACGGGGGCGAGGGGGCAGAGGCACCGCAGACTTCCCCGGCGACAGATTCAGGGCAAGGCGCGGACACTCCGGCAGGCGCGGGGCACGGTGCGGATGCCCCGGCTGCGGATGCCCCGGCTGCGGATGCTGATGCAGCGGTCACAGACGGGAAGGCGGACTCCCGGCAGGCCCCCGCGGCCCGTTCCAGGCGGACGCGTAAAACAAAGCGCTGACGCCGTCCACTGCATCAATGCCGACGGCGAAGTTTTTGATCATGCTGATGCGTCGACGCTATTTCTGTGTGCGCTGCGGAGTATGCCGCGGCTTTGCGTCAGCCCGCCGGGCAGGAAGGCGGAAATGATTTATCGCAGTCCCAACAAAAAATAATTTGCCGCACTGTGGCATTTTACGCTTGATACCAAGTTGCTTTCAGCAGAAAGCAAATTGGTATGTTGGTATGGCGGAGGCGAAGCCGACGCCCGCAAGTTTTTGAAAAATCAGGCTTCGCCAGTTTTTCAAAAACTTTGGCGTCTTGCATTCAAACTCGTTTGAATGCAACTTGGTATGAGATGCGCATTCACAGCAGGCAAAGCCCGCCTGCGCCTGTTGTGCGGCAAGGATTTGCGGAGCATTTCAGGTATGAAATGCTCTGACAAAAAATTGGTAAGCCCCCGGCTTTGCCGGGGTACATGACTCTATGAGTATAACGATGCTGCACAAATTGCCTAAAGTGACACATTCTGTACGCACGAATAAATTTTTACAACCTTCGTTAAATTCAATTATTTCTTTTTTCATTACATTTATATTCTGTATCCTAATTGTAGCTGTTATAATTATGAATAATAAAAATATTGAAACATTGACTATAGACAAGATTACAGCTGAGAAAATCAATAGTATACAAGAAACTATTTCCAGATTAGTGTATAATCTATATATGATTTCAGCTATTATCGATCATAACAAAGGAAATATAGATAATTTTGAACGTGTCGCCGCATCAATTACCATAGAAAAGCATATCAAAAATGTTATTATTGCACCAGGAGGCGTAGTAGATAAAGTCTATCCCCTGTATGGGAATGGGGCGATAATGGGATTGAATTTGTTTGCCGAAGAGGAATACAAGAGCGGAGCAGAGGCGGCAAAAGAAAAAGGCCGAATGGTGCTCGGCGGACCGTTTGTCTCGGCGCAGGGAAACGAAATCTTGGTCGGGTATTTACCTGTATATGACGATGTGGATGAAAATCAAAACAGGTTCTGGGGACTTGTGTGCATCACACTGAAGTATCATGCTATTTTAGAAGAATTTAATCTGGAATCGCTTGCGTTATACGGATTGACATACGAATTGTGGAAAATAAATCCCAAGGACGGCAAAAGACAAATTATCGCGAGTAATGGGCAAGCAGAAACAGATGGTGTTTCTTTTATAGAACGAAATATGCACCTATTTAATGCGGAATGGCATTTACGTATCAGTACTGATAAAAAATGGTATGAATATCATGAAAATTTATTGATGATACTTGTAAGCGTACTTGTAAGTTTTTTAATAGCTTTTATTACGCAAAAAAGTTACGAGTTGCGTATAGTAAGTAAAGAACTTGAACGTCTTGCACATACCGATACATTGACAGGAACCTATAACAGACATTATTTTACAGAATTTGTATCTACACAAATTGAGAGGATAAAACGAACGAAGGAAAAGGGATTTATCGTTTTATTTGACTTGGATTTTTTCAAAAAGGTCAATGATACCTACGGTCATACTGCGGGCGACGAAGTTTTGAAGGTCACGGCATCGAGAATTAAATTGCAAATTCGCCCTTACGATGTGTTTGCACGCTATGGCGGTGAAGAATTTATTTTGTTTATTCAGCAGATTGATAAAGAAGGCGTATGTAATCTTGTGGAGCGTTGCCGGAAGTGCCTTGAGAGTACGCCTGTCGAGTACGAAGGGCACAGCATAATTGTTACAGCAAGTTTCGGTATAGCAGAGGTAATATCGGATGAGGGAATGAATATTGCGGTAACTCAGGCCGATGTAGCGTTGTATCGCGCAAAAAAAGAAGGGCGAAACAGGTATATACTGCATGAAACGCGTACCGTTGCAGATTTGATGTAGTGTCATGTCATACGCAGAATGCCGTGACACGGACACAGGGTTAGAGCACCTGGAGCAATTAACGCTTGAAACAGTTCGCTTACGGCAGGCTTTGTCCGCCTGCTCCTGTTTCGCGGCAAGGATTTGCGCCGCAAATCCTTGCGGAGCATTTCAAGTATGAAATGCTCTGAGCCGGGCGCTCCGCCGCGGGCTGCGTGAGCAAAGCAAAAACCGCGTTTTTATCCGGAAAGGGAACACCGCAGGCGCGGCAGCAGGGCGCGCAGCAGGGCGCACAGGTCTGCGCCCGCTCTTTCCGCTGCGGCGATGACCTCCTCAACGGCGACAGGGACCATGCAGTCGGGCAAATTGCGGTTGGTCAGGCAGGAAATCCCCAGCACCCGCAAACCCGCCTGCACGGCTGCAATGACTTCGACAACCGTCGACATGCCGACGGCATCCCCCCCCATCATGCGGTAAAGGCGCGTTTCCGCTCTTGTTTCCCACTGCGGCCCGGCAACTCCGACATACACGCCCTTCTCAAGCCGCAACGCCAGACGCAGGGCCGCGTCCCCGGCCAGGCGGAGATATTCCGGATCATAGGCGCGGCTCATGTCTGGAAAGCGCAGTCCGCCGGCGGGCGCCGGGCCGGTCAGCGGACTCGCCCCCGTGCAGTTGATGTGATCGTCTATCAGCATCAATGTCCCGCATTCGAAACGGGGGTTCAAAGCGCCCGCCGCATTGGCGACGATCAGGCTCCCTGCCCCGCACAGCGCGGTGACGCGCACTCCTGCCGCGACCTCGGCGGCGGTGCGTCCTTCATACAGGTGGCAGCGCCCCTGCTGCACCAGGACCGGCACGCCGGATATCCGGCCCGCCACAAAACGGCCCTGATGCGACGGCGCGCCGGAAACAGGAAAATCCGGCAATTCGGTGTACGGAACGAAGCAGGGATCGTCAACAGCCTCAACAACGCCGCCGAGCCCCGTGCCCAGGACAAGGCCGACGTCGGGCCTGAAAGCGCGGGGCAGCCTGCTTTGCAGGGTGCGGGCGCAGTTCTGGACTTTTTCGGCGTTTTGCATAATAGTCTGTCCTTTCCGGCAGCCTCGGCCGGGCAATGTCGACACGGATTCATCATTGAGCGGCAAAGAACACAAAATACTCATCGCCAACAGGGGCGAAATAGCCGTGCGCATCATCCGGGCCTGCCGGAAACTCGGCCTGGACTTCGTCTGCGTGTATACGGCCCCGGACGAGGAGTCCGGCCACGCGCGGGCGGCCGCCGAAGCCGGACCGGAAAAGCGCCTGTACCGCGTGTCCTCCTACCATGACGCCAACGAACTGCTGGCTGTGGCGGATGCCGCCGGGGCAACCGCCGTACACCCCGGCTACGGCTTTTTCGCCGAGGATTACCGCTTTGCCCGCCGCGTACGGCAACGCGGGCGCAGCCTGGATTTCATCGGCCCTTCCTGGGAAGTCATCCGCGCCCTGGGCGACAAAATCAACACCAAACGCCTGGCCCGCAGCCTCGGCGTACCCACGGTGCCCGGCTCGGACAAGCCCATCTACGACGAACTGGAGGCGGAAAAATTCGCGCGCACCATTTACGAATTTCAACTGCAACAGGGCATAGAGCATCCCGTGGTGCTGGTCAAGGCCTCGGCCGGCGGCGGCGGCATGGGCATCGAAGAAGTGGACGACATGGACCTCTTCCGCTCCGTGTTCCGCCGCATCCGCAACTACGCCTCAAGGCAGTTCAAGGATGAAGGCGTGCTGATCGAACAGCGCATCCACGACTTCAACCACCTGGAAGTGCAGATCCTCGCCGAACGCGGGGGCGCGCAAATCGTACACTTCGGCACCCGCAACTGCTCCATCCAGAGCACGGGACTGCAGAAACGCCTTGAGGTGGCCCCCGGCTTCGATCCCTCCGCCGTGCGCTACCGCTTCGACGCCGCAAAACTTCTGACGGAGATTACCGAGCACTCCCTGACCATGGCCCGCGAGGTCCGCTACGACAACATCGGCACCTGGGAATGGATAGTCTCCCGCGACGGAACCCCCTTTCTCATGGAAGTGAACACGCGCATCCAGGTGGAAAACGGCGTGTCCGCCGCCGTAAGCAGCATCCTGGGGAAAGACGGCACGGACCTTATCGCCGAACAAATCCGCGCCGCCCTCGGCGAACCTCTGGGCTACGCGCAGGACGACATCCGCATGGACGGCGTCGGCATCGAATACCGCATCATCGCCGAGGATCCGGACAGAAATTTCACTCCCTGGGTCGGGCGCATCGAGCGCTTCAGCGTTCCTGAACGGGACTGGCTCTCCGTGCATACCCACGTGCCCGACGACCGGCCCTACGATATTCCCACGGAATTCGACCCCAATCTGGCCCTGGCCGTCATCCGGGGCGGGACGCTTGAAGAAGCCGCCGCGCGCGGCCGCGAATTTTTGGATGTCCTGGTGCTGGAAGGCAAAGGCCCATCCGGAGATCTCGTCTCCAACGTCGCGTTTTTGCGCCGCATGACCGAACATATGCTGATGTTTTAGAGCAGTTCACAAATGATACCGGGTTGGCGGCAATAGGCAGTTATTTTATATAAATATACCAAATTTATCAGTATAATACGATGGATATTTCATCGAATTTACACGGCATTGATTGCAACTTGGTATGAAACGAGTGAACTGCTCTGCAGGGAGTTGCTTGCAAATCCCTGCCGCGAAACAGGAGCAGGCGGGCAAAGCCTGCCGTAAGCGAACTGTTTCAAGCGTTAACTGCTCTAGAGCAATTTCGCATTGAGATTGCTTCGGCGGCCGCATGAGCGGACGCCCGCCGCGAAGGCGTAAGCGCAATTTATTTGCGCGGTTAAGCGACGAAGCCGGCGTAGTCTAAAGAGAACCTGATAGATACTCTCAAAGTTGAAACGCTCTGGTATGGAAACGGAAAAACAGCTTCAACGCCTGAACGAACGTCTGGCGTACATGCGCGACATCTTCGCGGACAAGGACAACGAGCAGGTCCGGCAGCTCGGGGCCGAGACTGCGGGATACGCCCTGCGTGCCCCCGATCTGGACGCGCGCGGGCGGCGCGATGCGCTCCTCACCCTGGAAGAACGCTTCGTTTCCGCAGAAGGAATCCTGGAAGCCGCCCTGACCCCCATGGACAAGGTGCGCATCGTGCGCCATCCCCAACGTTTCTGCCTGCGCGACATCCTGGAAAACGTCTACGACGGTTATACGGAAATCGGCAGCATGGACGAACACTCCATAGACCCCGCCATGGTCATCGCCCGCGGCTACATCACCCGCCGGCACGGCAAACGGGTCACCAACCAGTCGGTGATGATCGTCGGGCACGAAAAAGGACGCGGCGAAGAATTCCGCAACGGCGGCTCGGCCAAGCCCTGGGGCAACGCCAAGGCGCTGCATTACATGAAGGTCGCGGAAACGGAAAACATCCCCGTGCACGCCTTCGTCTTCACCCCCGGCTCCTACCCCATAGAGGACACGCCGGGCGCGGCGCAGCAGATAGCCGCCAACATTTACGGCATGGCCTCCCTGCGCGTCCCCGTGATCGCCGTGATTTCCGAAGGCGGATCCGGCGGCGCCGAGGCCGTGGCCCTGGCCGACCGCAGGCTCATGTTTTCCCACGGGTATTATTCGGTGATTTCCCCCGAAGGCGCGGCGGCCATAGAAGGCAAACCCGGTCCCGACGGGCGGGTGTCCCACGCCCTTGTGGAACAATGCGCCCTGCGCATGAAAATAACCGCCGAAGACAACCTGCGCATGGGCTATGTAGACCAGATCATCATGGAACCGGACCTCGGCGCGCGACCCTACCATTACGATTTTTTCCGGAGCCTGCGCCAGGAACTGCTGCGCGTGACCGACGAGGTGTCCATCAGCGTGCGCGGCCTGCCCCTGTTCCGCGCCCTGCGCCTGCGCAGCAGACACAAACGCGCCGCGCAGGGCCTGGATTTTGAAACGTCCTATGTGCGCTGGAACCTGCCTCCCTCGGCCCAGGTCCGCCTGGTGAACAGACGACACCGCAAATTCCGCGGGCTGTCTCTGCAAGCCGCGCGGGATCTCACGCCTCTCTCCCGGCGTATCGCCGACATCCGCAGGGAAGCCGGCTGGATCGTCTATTCCCGCTTCAGGCACGACATGCTGCAAAAGCGGCGCCGGGATGTTTCGGAATATGTGGAAGAAGTCAAATCCGAGTGGACGCTCTTTTTTGAACGCGCCCTGGCCCCCCTGCACAAGCTGGCCGCCCTGTTCGGCCGCGCCTCCGGACGCCTGAGCGTGGAAACCGTCCGTGAACTTACCGAACTTTCCGAGTGGAACGACAATCAGGAGCAGCGCGGCCGCCGCTGGGCCTATATCAGTGCCGGCGCCGGCGAGGACAGGGCCGTTTCCTGCCCGAACTCCGGCATACACGGCTGCCTCGACCAGTGGGCGCCTGATCTCTACGGAGAATTTGCCGGCGTCTGCCCCAACTGCGGGCACCATTTCCCCATGGAATACCAATGGTATCTGCACAACGTGTTCGACGAAGGCTCCGTTGTCGAGTTCGCGGAGGACGTGGAGGCGTGCAACCCCCTGGACATGGAAGGCTTCTCGGCCAAAATTGCGGCAAGCAGGCAAAAGACGGGGCGAAAAAGCGCCTGCATGGTCTTCGAGGCCCGCATCAAGGACGTGCGCCTGATAACGGCCATGCTCACGGGGGATTTTCGCGGGGGCACCGTGGGCGCCGCGGAGGGAGAAAAATTCATCCGGGCGGCGGAACGGGCGGCGCGCATGCGCTTTCCCTTTTTCGCCTATGTACACGGCACGGCGGGCATCCGCATTCAGGAAGGCACCAACGGCCTGATTCAGATGCCGCGCTGCACCATGGCCGTGCGCCGCTATATCGACGCCGGCGGGTTGTATATAGTCTGTTACGACACCAAATCCTACGCCGGGCCGGTTGCCAGTTTCCTGGGCTGCTCCCCCTACCAGTTCGGCATCCGCTCGGCCGACGTGGGATTCGCCGGTCCGGCGGTCATCACGGAAACCACCGGACTGCCCGTGCCGCCGCACTACCACAACGTCTACAAGGCCCTGGCCCGGGGGCATATTCAGGGTATCTGGGACCGGCGCGAACTGCGCTTCAACCTGAGCCGCGCCCTGTTGACCATGGGCGGCCGCAATCTGTACTATCGCTAGTATTGCGGTTATGTATTATGACATCAGACTTGAGGACACATGCTCGACATAAGCGCCCTGCTTGAAGAAATCAAGGCTTCGCCGTATGAAGAGACAGTCGTCCGCGCCCCGCACTCGGGATCGGCGGCCTTTCCCGAGAACCTTGCGTCCGGAACACAGGTGAACGGCCCGTCCGGCGACTTCCGCGAACGGCCCGGCACCCTGCTGGCCTGCATTGAACGGGAACGCAACCTGCGCGCCGTGACCTGCCCGGAACGGGGCGAAATCGTCGCCGTACACAGGGAACTGCACGGCAGTTTTGTCGAGGCCGGCACGGAGCTGGTGCGCTTGCGCCACTTCCTTTCGCGCGCCGAAGTGGAGGAACGCATCCTGAAAAAAGCGCTGCATCTCTTCCTTGCGCCCGAGCGCGCCAGGTATTATTTTACCCCTGCGCAGGATATCAAGATCAAGACGGCAGGCCCGAAAAGCGTGTCCGTGCGCGACGGCGAGGAACTTTTCATCATGTCGCGGATGAAGCGCGAAACGCCCCTGCGCTACAGCGGTCCGGAGGGCGTGTTGTATGCCGTGTACTTCAGCCACGCCGCCGACGTGGACACGGGCCATCCCCTGATCGGGGTGTGTCCCCCCGGTCTTGTGGGTCAGGTGGAAGACGTTGTGGCGCGTGTGCGCACGGAATGGAAGGAAACATCGTGACGCGGCGGGTTTCTCCGCCGCAGAGCATGCACAACCGGGGGCCGCGCCCCCCGCAGTCCATCGGGACGCCCCGCGCACAGCCGGGGAGCTTCCCTGGAGCAGGAGAACCCTCATGGTCAACAAGGTCATTCTCATCGGCCGCCTGGGCCGGGATCCGGAACTGCGCTATACAAGTAACGGATTGCCCATAGCCAATCTGCGCATCGCCACGGACGAATCCTACACGGACCGCGAAGGCAACCGGGTGGAAAAAACGGAGTGGCACACGGTCGTCGTGTTCCAGCGCGAAGCGGAAAACTGCGCCAACTACTTGTCCAAGGGCAGACTCGTGTACGTGGAAGGCAGCCTGCAGACGCGCAAATGGCAGGACCAGCAGGGCCAGGACCGCTACAGCACAGAGGTCAAAGCCATGCGTGTGCGCTTTCTGGAACGCAAAAGCAGCCGGGAAGAAGGCGAGGACGGCACGCAGCGCAAGGATGAAGGCTCGTATCGTAAGGAAACCCCGCGTCCGCGGGAACAGGAGCGCAACGACGGCAACCGGCAGGAAGATTTCGGGCCGGCCTTCCCCTCCGAAGCCGGCGGCATGGACGATGTGCCCTTTTAGCAATGAACGAAGACATTGAAACAGCAAAGGATTTCATCAGGGCCACCCTTGACGTCCTGAAGACCATGGCGTTTTTGGAGGCCAAGGCGGGCACACCTTACGTCAAGAAGGACCGCACGGCTGAGGGTGATGTGTCGGCGATCATCGGCGTGACCGGAGACCGGACCGGCACCATTTCCGTATCTTTCAGCCGGGCCTGCGCCCTGGCCCTGGTCAGGGGCATGCTCGGCGATTCCGTTGAGGATATCGTCCAAGACACCCGGGATGCCGTGGGCGAGTTGGCCAACATGGTCTCGGGGCAGGCCCGCGCTTCGTTGGCGGCCAGGGGCATAGTCATGCAGGGGTCCACCCCGTCCGTAATCATGGGCGTAGGGCATCACATCAGCCATCAGTCCGGCAGGCCGGTCATGGCCATTCCTTTCAGCGCGGAATCCGGCGAGTTCACCGTCGAATTCTGTTTTTAGGCGGTTCTGATGGCAAAAAATCTCATCATCGTGGAGTCTCCGGCCAAGGTCAAAACCATAGGCAAATTTCTGGGCAAGGACTACAAGGTGCAGGCCAGCGTCGGACACATTCTCGACCTGCCCAAAAAATCCCTGGCCGTCGACGAGCAGAACGGGTTTGCCGCGCACTACGAAATTATCCCCGGCAAGGAAAAGGTCGTCGAAGACCTGAAAAAGGCGGCGGCCAAAGCCGACAACATTTTTCTGGCCCCCGACCCGGACCGCGAAGGCGAGGCCATTGCCTGGCATGTGGCCACAGTCATCGCGCCGGAAAGCTGCGGCAAGACGATCCAGCGCATCAGCTTCAACGAGATTACGCGCAGGGCCGTGGAAGAAGCCCTGCGCCGGCCCGCGCCCCTGAACGAAGACCTCTACGATGCCCAGCAGGCGCGCCGCATACTGGACCGCCTGGTCGGCTACAAAATTTCTCCCCTGCTCTGGAAAAAAGTCAAGCGCGGCATCTCCGCCGGGCGTGTGCAGAGCGTCGCGCTGCGCCTGCTTGTCGAACGTGATGCCGAAAGAAAAGCCTTCGTGCCGGAAGAATTCTGGCAGTTCAGGGCCTTCCTGCGCGGAAAAGAGGGGCCGGCATTCCGGGCGGACCTGCACAAAGTGCAGGGCAAAAAACCCCGCATCCCCGATGCAGCCGCCGCGGACGCACTGGAAAAAAACATCCTCGGCGGGGACAAATCCCCCCTCTTCACCGTGGACGGCGTCGAGGTCAAAACGCGGGAAAAAAACCCGCCGCCCCCGTTTACCACCTCCACCATGCAGCAGGCCGCCCATCAGCGTCTCGGTTTCACGGCTAAAAAAACCATGAGCGTCGCGCAACGCCTCTATGAAGGAGTGGACGTCGGAGAGGAAGGGAGTAAAGCCCTCATCACCTACATGCGTACGGACTCCGTACGCGTTTCCGAAGAAGCGCGCGCCGCTGCCGAAGAGTACATCGTCCGCACTTTCGGCGCGGAATATTATCCCGCCAAAGCGCGACGCTATAAAACACGCGCTGCCGCCCAGGATGCGCACGAGGCCGTGCGTCCCGTGGACGTGAACGTTGTCCCCGAATCCCTGAAAGGCGTGCTGCCCTCGGACCAATACCGGCTGTACAGCCTGATCTGGGCGCGGTTCACGGCATCGCAGGCCGCCGCGGCCAAGGTGGAGGACACTGTTGTCCTTGCCTCGCGCAACGGGGCGCAGTTCCGCGCCCGCGGGGAACGCGTGCTTTTCCCCGGTTTTTACGTCTTTACACCCCAGAAAAGCGACGATGCCGTCGATCTGCCCCAGCTCGCCCCCGGCGCGCCCCTGACCCTGGAAAAACTGGAAAAGGAACAGAAGTTCACCCAACCCCCGCCCGCCTACAACGAAGCCTCCCTGGTGCGGGAACTGGAAGAAAAGGGCATAGGCCGGCCATCTACCTACGCGAGCATCATCGCCACCCTGCAGGATCGCGGCTATGCCTGCATCGCGGACAAGCATTTCGGCGTCACCGACCTCGGATGCGTGGTCTGCGGACTGCTGACGGACAACTTCACCGAACTCATGGATGTCGGCTTTACCGCCCAAATGGAGGAGAAGCTGGACAAGGTGGCTGAAGGCAAGGAAAAGCGGGCGGCCCTGCTCGACGAGTTCAGCAAACATTTCAACCCGGTGCTGGAACAGGCCGCCAGGGCCATGAATTCCGTGAAAGGCGGCGTGCCGTCCGGACTGTCCTGCCCGGACTGCGGTAAGCCTTTACAGATCAGGTTCGGCAAAAGCGGGACCTTCATGGCCTGCTCCGGCTACCCCGAGTGCCGCTTCACCAGCGACTTCAACCGCGACGATAAGGGGGCTGCGACGCTTGTCGCGCGCGAAAAGGAAGAACGTGAAGTTGTCGGCAAGTGCCCGGAATGCGGCGCGGACCTGCTTGTCAAACGTTCCCGCACAGGCAGCCGCTTCGTCGCCTGCTCCGGCTACCCGGCCTGCCGCCATGCCGAACCGTACAGCATGGGCGTACCCTGCCCCGTGTGCGGGCAAGGCGAACTGGCGGAGAAAAGTTCGCGGCGCGGAAAAATATTTTACAGTTGCAGCCGTTACCCTGCCTGCGATTTCGCCATGTGGGATCAGCCGCTCAACGAATCGTGCCCGAAGTGCGGCTTCGGCGCGCTCGGCCTGAAAAAGGCACGCGGCACCACCTCTGTCGTTTGCCCGAACAAGAGCTGCAGCTTCAAGCGAAACGCGGGTGAAAGCGAATGATGTTCCGGTGAGCGGGAAAAAAGAACAACCGGGCCTGATTGCCGAAAACAGGAAAGCGCGACATTTTTTTGAATTCCTGGAGTTCTTCGAGGCGGGGATCGCCCTTACGGGCCCGGAAATCAAGAGCATACGCGCCGGCGGCGCCAACTTTCACGATGCCTTTGTCCGCTTTCGAGGGCGTGAAGCCTTTGCAGTCGGCCTGCATGTCGCCCCTTACAAACATGCCGGCTTCGCGGAGCAGGAGCCGGACAGGGAACGCAAGCTTCTGCTGCACGCGCGGGAGTTACGCGTCCTGTCTGCGGCTGTTGCGCAGCAGGGGCTGGCTTTGGTGCTCGCCAACCTGCATTTCCGCGCCGGGCGGGTCAAGGTCGAACTGGCTCTGGCCAGAGGCCGCAAACTGGGCGACAGGCGGGAACATCTCAGGCAGACGGCGGCGCGGCGCGACGCTGAACGCGACATGGCGGGGCGGATCTGAAGCGCGGCGTCGGCATCCTCTTTGCTCAAATCATAAAGGAAATTTTGATTCTTCAGACTTTCTTGTGGGTCATCTCATCGTAAGCGATCACGTGGTAAAGTGCATGAAATAATTGAACATGCTTAAAAGCGTATCATATTTTTCTCCACAGCTTACAAATTAATAGTATGATATTTCAGTATGTTCACATAAAAAGCGATTTTGCTGTCCAAATTTTGATGCAACATCAGTTCAATAGTGAACTTGACTTGAATTGCTTGCCTTCCGGTAAATTTGCGGTGAATGAGCTGATTTTTCAACTTGGAATGTTTGTGATTTACATGTTGCGAGTAATAGGTCAGACTCTTCTTGATCCGAGTATACAGAATATGAAGGATGCTACGCGACATCGTTTGCGTACGGTAATACGGAATCTGATGTATCTGAGCGGAAAAATAGTGCGACACGCGCGTAGATAAGTGTTGAGAGTTGTTCGATATAATGGGAGCGGTTTTATTTTTTGCGGTCTACCGTAAGCTTATGATGATATAGTTTATATATAAATTGTAAATTACACATATAGGTAAATTGCATCAAAAATTCGGAATAACTGTAAAAATATAATGTACGATAGAAATAATTTGAGGTAAGAAATGAATACGTCATAAGTTCGCGCCTAATGTTCTTATTTTCGTTATAAACTATGCCATTATAGCGCTATAGTAGGTCGTTTGCAACTGTGATTACCGATTCAGGAATATCCTTACTGACTGCAGACAGCATCACGCGCGAATATCACGCTCGGCTATTTTTATTGCAACATTGTGAAAGTATTGGGCAAATGAGAGGATTTACCGGTGATAACTCAAGGCCACATGACGATTATACCTCTTCTGCAAATTCATATCCAGAGTTTTAAGTATTTACCTGGAGAAATAAATCGAATAAGTCCAATATCTCTAAGGCGTTGAAGAACTTGTCTAATCTTTGCAGCTCTATTATGGTTGTTAGGATATTGATTTTTCAATTTATCAGCAAGATATGATACAGTTTCTGAAGAAAAAAATAATTTATCAATCGAATTAAGTTCAATAAACACATTTTTTTGCCAACCAGTAAGATTGTCAAGAATAGCTTTCTTATCATTATCATATATATCATCCACCATATGTAAGTTTATATTTGGAAACTTAAGAAATTGCATTTTTGGTATTGATTTAAGGATATTCTTTATACGATTAACAGAATATATAGAAATTTTCCCTGTCAATTCATCAGTAGTTAATAATTTATAATCTTCCAAAGCTTTATTAATTAAGCATTCATTATTTGTTATAATACCATATTCAAAATTACGCTTGAGTCCTGATTTTGTAAGATTAGCTGAAGTTATTATACATGTACGTCTATCAAAAATATAAAATTTAGCATGTAAATCAGATCTATTATATACGGTATTACGCAGGACAAGTTTTTTAATTGCGGATATATCTGATGCCTGATTATAAAAATTTTTCAAGTTAATATTTGTAATAAGCTTTATATTAACTTCATCTTTTTTTACTAATAGAATATCATCTACAATTTCTTCTTTGATGAAGGGTGAACATAAATAAATCTCTGCATTTGCAGACTGACATAAGGATAAAAATTTTTTGTGGAGTGGCGTATTTATTATTTCTATCATTTTATTAACCTAAACATTACCGGGAGCATTATTTGTTAAACACATATTTATAGACAGCATTCCTTCAATGTGGAGAAAATTTGAAGGCTATATTCAACAATTCGGCTGCAGGGACTGCGCGGCATCTTTCCTTTCGCCCATAACGCTGAATATATCCTTACTATGGCCGGCAGGTTAATCTTGTTCTCAAGGTAATGTCAAGAGAGCCGAATACAGCCCTTGACGCCGGGGCGAGAAAGGACGAAATTCGCCGAACCGGTTACAGCAATGTAAACCTGTTTGTACCGGCAGGCGCGGTCTGCGGGCACGCGGGTCAAGGTGGCCGCGCCCCCTTGCGGGGAGCGGGGCAGAGCCCAGCGTAAAATGTTGTGCATCAAGAATGGAGCGGACCCCGGCAAAAAATAACCGGTTAAGGATACTTGCCATGTCATTTCTCAAGAGCAGCGTCGGGTTTACGCGTTTCCGCATCAGCGAGGACGTGCCGCGGGCGCTTTGGCCGGAGATAACGGATTTGTTGCGCCGCAACAGTTTCACCGATATTGACGAGTTGCCGGAAGAGCGGTCGGTGGGCTGGACGGCGTACGGCGACATTTTGGACACGAGTTTCAGCACAGCGCCGGTAGAGAAGGGGCCGTATATTGTTTTTTCCCTGCGCCTGGATACGCGGCGGGTGCCGCCGGGGGTAATCAAGAAGCATTTGGCGTTGGCCGTTAAAAAAGAAGAAGCGCAGAACCGGGAAATGGGGCGCAAATTCATTTCGCGCGAGCGCCGCAAGGAACTCAAAGAGCAGGTGCTGCACAAGCTGCGCATGCGTTTTCTGCCTGTGCCCGCAGAATTCGAGGTCGTGTGGAACACGACGGACTCGGTTGTATTTTTTGCTTCGACGCGCGCGCAGATGACGGATCTTTTTGAGGAAATGTTCGTGCGTACGTTCAATCTGCACTTGACGCCTTTGACTCCGTATGAACTGGCAACCTCGTTGTCCGGCGATGCGACGTTGCCGGAAGCGTTGGAAGCCACGGAATTCAATCGGGCGGGAGGTCATGCGTGAGCGATGCACCTTACCTCGGGCGGACGGCGGACCTTGTGCTGGGGCAGGAATTTCTGACCTGGCTCTGGTTTCGCAGCGCCACGGGAAAAATTTTCAATGACGGGAAAGGTCTGCCGTTTACGGTAAATGTGGAGCAGCGTGTTGTCGTGCAGGGCGGCGAGGGCGATCATCTTGAGACGGCCAGCGTTTCCGGCGTGGAATCAGAATTGCGTGAGGCGCGGCTGGGCTTGGTGACGGGCAAGAAAGTAAGCCGGGCGTTGTTGAGGCTTGAGCGCGGCGTCGACGATTGGCGTCTGACGTTGCGCGCCGTCGATTTTTCGTTGTCCGGGCTGAAGACGCCGAAGGTGGAACAGTCGGGTCGCGAGGGGGAGGATCCCGATGCGTTGTTTCTGGAGAAGATGTTCCTCGTAGAAAGCTGTTTGGAGCTTATGGACGCAGTATACGCTGATTTTTTGCGCGTACGCCTGGACGCGGCGGCCTGGTCGGAGGAGACGGAGCAGCTTTCCCGGTGGATGCGGGCATGAGGCGAGGATGTTTTTCTGGTTCGGCCTTGCGCTGCTGCTGATCGCGCTTTGCGCCGGTCTTTACCTGTTGCTGCCTGTAGGCCGGCGGCCGGCGGCGGGCACGGCCCTGGCCGGCAGGCTACTGCGCAAGGGCGCGTGGGTTTTTGCCGTGTTCATGGGCATAACCCTGGTTTGTTTCCTGGTCATTCATTTGGCGCCGGGTTCTCCGACGGATATGCAGACGACCCTGAACCCCCTAGCGGACGCGGACGCGCAGCAGCGCCTCGCGCAGTTCTACGGCCTTGACAAACCGCTTTACGAGCAATACGGCCTATGGCTCAAACGACTGGCCAGGCTTGACTTCGGAATTTCCATGAGCAGCGACTCGCGGCCGGTCATGGACAAAATCCTTGAACGCCTGCCGCTGACCCTCGGATTGAACGTAACGACCCTGCTGCTGACCCTGCTCCTGTCCGTCCCCATAGGCGTTCTTGCCGCGCGCAAGCGCGGGGGGATGTTCGACAAGGCCACGACACTGTTCGTATTTCTGGGTTTTGCCGTGCCCGGGTTCTGGCTGGCGCTGCTGCTCATGGTGACCTTTTCCATTGATCTGCGCTGGTTGCCGTTGTCCGGCCTGACCTCGGTGGACTACGCCTCACTCTCCCCTTCGGGCAAAGTTCTTGACGTTATGAGCCATCTGGCCTTGCCGGTTTTCGTGTCCACCTTCGGCAGTCTTGCCGGAATGTCGCGTTTCATGCGCGCTTCCATGCTGGATGTCCTGCAGCGGGACTTCATACTCACGGCAAGGGCCAAGGGGCTGCCGGAACGCCGGGTGCTTTTCCGCCATGCCCTGTCCAACGCGCTGCTGCCGATGATAACCATTCTGGGGCTGTCCGTGCCGGGGCTTATCGGGGGAAGCGTGATTCTGGAGTACATCTTCGCGTTGCCCGGCATGGGACAGTTGTTTTACAACGCGGTCATGGCCAGAGATTACCCGTTGATTATGGGCAACCTGGTGCTTGGGGCTGTGTTGACCCTGGCCGGCAACCTCCTGGCCGACGTCGCTTACGGGTTGGCGGACCCGCGTATCCGGGCGGGACTGCGCGCGGGCGGCGCCGGGTTGCGGGACGAGGAGGATATGTGATGCGGGGCTCCGAGTTGCTGTATGTCGTGAAAAGCCGCGCACTGCTTGTCCTGGGGGCCGCTCTGGTCGGGGTGATGACGGCGGCGGCCCTGGCCGCGCCGTGGGCGGCGCCTTTCGATCCCTTGGCCATTGACCCCGACGCCGTGCTGCTGGAGCCGTCCTCCCTGCATCTTTTCGGCACGGACGCGTTGGGACGCGACGTCTTCGCGCGCATGCTTTACGGGGCCGGGGTATCGTTGCGGGTAGGGCTTATTTCCGTCGGTATTTCCGTGAGCATAGGTACGACGGTAGGCTTGATCGCGGGCTGGTTTCGCGGGCTGATCGATGAATGCCTGATGCGTTTTGTGGACGTGATGCTCTGTTTCCCGACCTTTTTCCTTATTTTGGCGGTTATTGCCTTTCTGGAGCCGAGTCTGACCAACATCATGATCGTCATCGGGCTGACCTCGTGGATGGGGGCGGCGCGGTTGGTGCGGGCGGAGACGCTTTCCCTGCGCGAGCTGGAATTCGTGCAGGCGGCCAGGTTGGCCGGGGCGGGGACGGCGCGCATCCTGCTCCGGCATATTTTGCCGAACGCTGCGGCGCCCTTGCTCGTGTCGGCCACCCTGGGCGTGGCCGGGGCCATACTCACCGAATCCGGCCTGTCCTTTTTGGGCATAGGGGTGCAGTATCCTTTTCCGAGTTGGGGCAACATCCTGATTGAAGGCAAGGAGACCCTGGGCGTGGCCTGGTGGCTTTCGCTTTTCCCCGGACTGGCGATACTGCTGACGGTGCTGGGCTACAATCTTCTGGGCGAGGGGCTGCGCGACCTGCTGGATAACCGCGCGGGCCGGTGAAGGACGCCGCGGCGCAGGGGCGCGCGGTTCCCCCTGTCTGCCGGTTGCCGTCACCCAACGTGCAATCCCGGACCGCCGCCGAAAGTTCCCGCCGAAGGCCCGGCGGGTTGCCTCTTTTCAACATCCGCCTGAAGACGGCGGTACGGCTCATACCCCTCTGGACAGGCGGGCCGGAACGGCTGTACAGTACCTCATCACTCAGTTGAGTCACTCAGTTGAGGCCAAGCCGTGATTGATTACGAACGTGACCTGAACGAGGCCCAGTACGATGCCGTAACCAGCGTCGACGGTCCCCTGCTGGTCGTCGCGGGCGCGGGCAGCGGCAAAACCCGCACCATCGTCTACCGCCTCGCCTATCTTGTGGATATCGGCATCCCCGCCTCCGCCATTCTGCTCCTGACCTTCACCCGCAAGGCCGCCGCCGAGATGCTGGAACGCGCCCGCAGGCTCGTCGCACAGGATGCCGACCTGCCCGACCTTGCCGCATACGGCAATAAGCTCCCCGTCAACGCTCCCGAGCGCCTCCGCCCCCCGGAAACACCCGCCGACCGTTACGCCCAAGGCCCGCACCCACCCTCGCCCCGCCCTCTCGCCGCCGTGCAGGGTGGAACTTTTCATTCCTACGCCTATTCCATACTCCGTCTCTTCCACCCGCCGGGCTGCAACGGCAACCTGACGGTCATGGACAGCCACGACATGCTCGCCGCCCTGCAACACTGCCGCGAAGAACTGAAGATCAGCGACCGCTCCTTTCCAAAAAATCAGACCGTTGTCGCCCTCCTGAGCAAAAGCCGGAACAA
Organism: Desulfovibrio sp.; assembly: GCA_031276485.1. Classification (GTDB taxonomy): domain Bacteria; phylum Desulfobacterota; class Desulfovibrionia; order Desulfovibrionales; family Desulfovibrionaceae; genus Frigididesulfovibrio. The sequence continues at coordinate 20,720 of JAISMY010000099.1, forward strand.
GGAAACTTCGCTCGAAGACATCCTCAGACGCAATGCCGCACACCTGTTCGCGCACCATGCGGCCATGGAAGACATGGCCGCCGCCTACGCCCGCTATAAAAGGGAAAAATTCCTTCTGGATTACGACGACCTGCTCTTTTCCCTGGAAGAAACCCTGGCGACCCGCCCCGAAGCCCTCGCCTACTGCCGCGAACGCCACAAATACATCATGGTGGACGAATACCAGGACACAAACCCCGTCCAGGCCCGCATCGCGGGCCTTATTGCAGGGCTGGACCCGCCGGGGCCGAACGCGGCGGACAGCGCCGAAACCTTCAAAGCGCGCCCGGACCAGCCGGGGCCGAGCGCGGCCGACAACCCCGAAACCTTCAAAGGCAACATCATGGCCGTCGGCGACGACGCCCAGTCGATTTACGCCTTCCGCGGCGCGGATATCCGCAACATCCTTAACTTTCCGGAAATTTTCAAGGGCGCCAAAATTATCCGCCTGGAAGAAAACTACCGTTCCACCCAACACCTGCTGAACCTCTCCAACGCCGTGCTGGAGAACGCCGCCGAAGGCTACGCCAAGAACCTGTTCACACGGCGCGGCGACGGCATCATGCCGAACGTCGTCAGGCCCATGTCCGATAAAAGCCAGGCGGCGCACGCCGCCGCGCGCATCACCGAACTCATGCGCACCTTCGGGCCGGGCGGTACCGCCGTGCTCTTCCGCTCCGGCTTCCATTCCTTTCCTCTGGAAGTAACTCTGAACAAGCTCGGCATAGCTTTCAAAAAATACGGCGGCGTCCGCTACACCGAAGCCGCGCACGTCAGAGACGTGCTGAGTTTTCTGCGCCTGATCCTGAATCCCATGGATTATACGGCCTTCACCCGCATGGCCGAACTGTCCAAAGGCGTAGGCGCCAAAACCTGTCTGAAAATCTACCAAATTGCGTCCTCCGGCAACAAGGAGAAACTGGACGAGGCGACGGCCCGCCTGCCCGACCTCGCCGCCGATCTGGCCTTTCTCGAAAAAGCGCGGCACGGCGACCGCACCCCCGTGCAACTGCTTACGGATATCATTGAGCATTATACCCCGCGCCTGCAGCAGCGCTTTCCCGACGACTACCCCAGGCGCATGCAGGGACTGGAACAACTCGTGCAAATCGCCTCCGCATACAACGACGCCGACCTGCTTGCCGCCGACCTCTCCCTGGAAGATCCGGAAAAACGCGACAACGGCGCGGCCGGCCTGACCCTGTCCACCATTCACTCGGCCAAGGGGCTGGAATGGGACGCGGTCCTTGTTCTGGATCTCGTGGAGGACCGCTTTCCCTCGCGCCACGCCCTGGTCCGTCCCGAAGACTACGAGGAAGAACGCCGGCTGATGTACGTGGCCTGCACGCGCGCCCGCTCTTTCCTTGAACTGTACGTTCCGGCCGGATTGTACGACCGCTCGGGCGGCGGAGCCGTTGCGGCTTCGCCCAGCCCTTTCGTGCGCGAACTGCATCCGTCCCTGTACCGTGAACTGCAGGAAGGCTGGGACGGCAGGCTGGTCGAAAAACGCCGCAACGCCGGCAAAACGGCCCCAGGCCCGCGCCTTGCGCGCGCCGCAGGCGCGGAGAACGTCCGCGCGCCGGCGCCGGACGCCCCGCTGCGTTTCAACGCGACAGGCGGGTACGGCATTGCGGGCAAGGCGGGGCGAAATGCGGAGCTTGTCCCGCAGGGGGCGCTTTCGTACCTCGCCGGACCTCGTGTCGGCCCGGACCATGCCGGGCACGACGACGGCGAAGCATGGGCCGCGGCCGAAAGCCCCCTGCTCGGCTCCGGCGACTGCGGCTTCTGCCGGCACCGCATTTTCGGACGCGGCAAAATCGTCCAGCACCTGCCCCCGGACAAGGTCAGAGTCAACTTCCCCGGCTTCGGCCTGAAAGTGATCATGTCCTCGTACCTGAGCATGGAAGACTGATGCCTCCCGGAGTGATCATGTCCTCGTACCTGAGCATGGAAGACTGATGCCCGCCGGACCGCACGGAAACGCCGAACCGGCCTGCCCCGACCCCTGGCGCGATGCCGGGCCGCGCCCGGCGTCGGAAGACGAAATACTGGCGCTTGTCGATGCGGCATTTCCCTCCCGTTCCCCGCATGTGCCTTTCGGCCGGGGGCACGACTGCGCGGAACTCGTCGCCCTTGCCCGCGACGGTACGGGGTGTCCCGCTCCGGTTTCGCATTCTCTTCTTCAGGATTCAAATCCTGTTTTTCAGGATGCCGGACGGTCGGCGCTGTCCGCGGACCTTTTTCTTCAGGACGTGCATTTCCGCACCGGCTACTTTCTGCCTGAGGAAGCGGGAGGCAAGGCGCTGTCGGCGGCGGTCGGCGACCTTGCGGCGGCGGGGGCCGTTCCTCTGGGCTTTGCCCTGGGGTTGATGCTCCCTCCCGGCACGAGTTCCTCCACGCTCGCCCGCATCTTTTCCGGCATGGCCGGCAGGGCGCGGGACTACGGGATTGTTCTGGCCGGAGGGGATTTATGCGCCGCGCCGCTGTTCGGTTTTTCCGTAACCGTGTGGGGGGCTCCGGCCGGGCCGGGCGCGCCCTTCCTGCGTCGGGGTTGTGCCGGGGCGGACGATGTTGTCTTCGTCATCGGCCCCTGCGGTCTTGCCCGCGCCGGGCTGTGGGCGCTGGAACGCAGCGGGCGCAAGGCCGCGGAGCTGCTGCCGGCCTGCTGCCGGGCGCATCTTGAGCCCCGCCCCCTGCTGCGCGAAGGCCGGGCGCTGGCCCTGACCGCCCAAAAAAAAGGCGCGCAGGGGCGCGTGTCGCTCATGGACGTGTCAGACGGCCCGGCGCGCGACCTGCCGCGCCTCCTGGGCGGTCTGGGCGCGGACCTCGCCGTCGGGCCGGAACTGCTCCATCCGGAACTTGCGGAGGCGGCCGGACAGATGGGCGCAAGCCCGGACGCGCTGTTCCTGCTCGGAGGCGAGGACTACGCCCTTTTGGGGACCTGCCCCGAAGCGCTGTGGCCGGACGTGCAGGCCGCTGCGCCGGGCGCGGCCCGCCTGGGCCGGGTTCGTCGGGAAGCGGGTTTGCTGCTGCGCGGACGCCCGTTCACCGCGCGCGGGTTCGACCATTTTACAGATGCCGCGGCCCGGACGCCGGAGGAAAGCCGCCTATGACCACGACGCCCCGGCCCGGCTGTACGGGCGGGGAAGCGGACGCCGCGACGCCGCCCTGCGTCCGGTGCGCCGCCGCGGGCACCTGCTGCTGCCGCTCCGACCCGGCTCTGGCGCATCTCATCTTTCCTCTTTCCCCGGCGGAACGGCAACGCCTTGCCGCGCATCGCGGCAAAGCCGTATTCGGATTTCGCCCGGCGCAGGCCGGAACGGCCTTGTCCGGACTGTGCCCGGAGCGCGCCGGGAAAGCGCGGGAGCAAAGCGGCGGCCCGGCCGCGGATGCGCCCGCTGCCTGCGAAACACCCTGGGCGGCCCGTCCCAACTCGCCGGAGTTGCTGCGCGCCGTGCGCTCCTTGTTTCCTCGGGATAAAACGCGTATAGACGAGTTGTTCCCGGCGGACGGGGAACATTGGTCGTTGCGCCTGCGCCCGGACGGCGCGTGCGTTTTTCTGGACGGCGGGACCGGCTGCAGGCTGCCGCGCGCCGCGCGGCCCGGATACTGCCTGCTGTTTCCTGTCTGGATGGTGAACGGAACGTTGACCCTGTTTGTATCTCAGGATTGCCTTCTTGTCCGGACGACGGACAGTCCGGCCCGCTGCGCCGGGCTGATGGGCACGGACAGGGCCGCGCTCTCCCTGATCTATGCGCGTCTGCGCCGCGAATGGGGCCTGGACGCGGCGCGCTGAACCGCCCCGGATAGACAGCTATGTTCAGACGCATTTTCGTTTATTGCCTTATCGCGGGCACGACGTTGGGCATCGCCGGCGCCGGCGCCGCGCTCGCCTTGTATCTGTGGGCGGCCCACGATCTGGTCAGCATCACCAGGGTCGGCGACTACCGTCCCGCGCAGGTGACCACCGTGTACGCCCGCGACAAGAGCATCATGGGCTACCTGTTCCGGGAAAAACGCTTCCCGGTCAACCTGGAGGCCATGCCGCCCCACCTGCCCAAAGCCTTTCTGGCCGCCGAAGACGCGCGTTTCTTCGAGCATGTGGGGGTGGATTTGCAGGCCATACTCCGGGCTTTCATCAACAACATGCTTGAAAACGAGCGGCTCCAGGGCGGAAGCACCATTACCCAGCAGCTTGTGAAACGCCTGCTCCTGACCCCGGAAAAGAGCTTTGAGCGCAAAATCAAGGAAGCCCTTCTGGCCTACCGCCTGGAAGACTATCTGACGAAAGAACAGATCCTGTATCTGTATCTGAACCATATTTACCTCGGCAACAGTTCCTACGGCGTGGAAGCCGCGGCCCGCACCTACTTCGCCAAACACGTCGGCGAACTTACCCTTGCCGAGTCGGCCGTTCTGGCCGGGTTGCCCAAGGCGCCCTCCACGAACAATCCCTATACAAAGCCGGAAAACACCAGGGAACGGCAACTCTGGGTTCTCAACCGCATGCGCCAGGTCGGCTTTATTACCGACGCCGAGTACGATGCGGCCGCTGCGCAGCCGCTGGCGTACAAACCGATGCCCGACCCTTCCTGGACCGTGGGCTCATGGTATCTGGAAGAAGTGCGCCGGCAGCTCATCGCCTTTTTCGATGAGGCCAACGTCCGGCGGCTGGGCATTGCCCTGGACGTTTACGGAGAAGAAGCCGTCTACGAAGGAGGGCTGCATGTGTATACCGCCATGGACCCCGCGCATCAGCGCGCCGCCGAGCAGGCTTTGCGCGCCGGGCTGCACGAGGCCGACCACCGCCGGGGCTGGCGCGGTCCTCTGGAGCAACCGCAGGGCGCGGAGCGGGACAAGTTTCTGAAAAACAGCGCCTTTACCCCCGCGGCCCTGGACAACAGCGGCTGGGTCAAGGCGCTGGTGACCGCCGTCGGCAAAAACGGCGCGGAGGTCGCCCTGGGCAACGGCTACCGGGGGTACATCTCCGTCCGGACCATGGGCTGGTGCCGCACGCCCAACCCCAGGATCGCCGCGGCCGGCGCCGCGAAAATACAGGATGCGGCCAGGGTGCTGAATCCCGGCGACCTTGTTTTCGTTTCCGCTTACGGCGCGACGGGCACAGCCAATCCTGTGACGGAGCCGGCCGACCCGGACAACAGAAAAAATCCCGTCCCGGCCTACGTCCCGGGCGATATAAGCCCGGATACGGTCATACCGCTCTGCCTGGAACAGGTCCCGGACCTGCAGGGCGCGCTGGCGTCCATCGAAGTGGATACCGGCGACCTGGTAGCCGTTGCCGGCGGTTATCATTTTTCGCCGGAAAGCCAGTTCAACAGGGCGACCCAGGCCCACCGCCAGCCGGGGTCCTCGTTCAAGCCCATTGTCTACTCGGCCGCTCTGGACCAGGGCTTCACGCCCGGCACCATCGTGTACGACACGCCCTTTGTCCTGCCGGACCGTTATACCAAGCGGATCTGGACCCCCGGCAACGCGGACGGGAAATTTCTCGGTCCCATTCCCGTAAGCCGGGCCATCGCGGCGTCGCGCAACGTCAGCACCGTGCGCGTGGCCCAGCAGATAGGCATGGAAGCGGTGGTGCAGCGGGCCCGCGACCTCGGCATTCAGGGCGACATTCCGGCTGTTCTGGCGGTCAGCCTGGGCAGCTACGAGGCCACGCCCCAGACCATGGCCGAGGCCTACTCCGCCTTCGCCAACGCGGGCAAGCGCATCAAGCCGCGCATCATCACGGCTGTCGAGAACTGCTGGCGGGAACCCCTGGTGACTTTTGAGGCCGACGTCCGGGAAGCTGTAACCCCGCAGAACGCATACGTCATGGATTACCTGCTCAAGGGCGTGATCACCGGGGGAACGGGAAGCGCGGCCCGCGTGCTGGGCAGGCCCATGGGCGGCAAAACCGGCACGTCCAACGACGAGCGCGACGCATGGTTCATCGGCTTTACACCGCACCTTGTGACCAGCGTCTGGATCGGCTACGACAACAACATGCCGATGGGGCGCTCCGAATACGGCGGCAAAGCCGCCCTGCCCGTCTTCATCAAGTACCGCAGGGAAGTGGAAGCTTTCTACCCGCCGGATGATTTTCCAGTGCCTCCGGGCATAGTCTGGTCCTCGGGCCGGGAGGAAGCGGACGGGCAGAAAGGCGTGGGATTCCCCATGATCAGCGGCATCCCTCCCCGCTATGATTCCGCCGGCGGCGACGACTTGGGAGAACAGCTCATGAAAGAGGAAATGTTTTTTTGACGGATTATTTTTATTATATCAGTAAATCCATTATATAGGAGGTTCTCTCATGATAAATTATAAGGGGGGGGGGGGGGGGTATATACACTCAAACACTCCATAATATCCTCAGGGTAAGTGATTTTATATCAAAGTATCCTTGGGATAAATATATAAAAGAATATGATTTCTTTTTCTATCTCAATAATCTTGATAAATTTGACAATGCAAGAGAATTTTTTTATGGTCACGATGAAACATCACTAGCTATATTTGACTATGTAATACAATATAGAGCATGCACTTCTTTTTTTGGATTTCCTCTTCCTTTCGACATAGAAAATGCGCCGTTCACAAAAGCAGAATGGCAGCAACTTACAGAACGTGCGGAATCTATGATTGATGGCTTTGCAGAGAATGATGTTATTTCGGATAGAATTGATACTTGGTTGCTGGAAAGTTATTCGTTACACAATATATGTGAAGTTGAAGAAGGTGATATTGTTCTTGATTGCGGAACTTACAGCGGCAATACAACATTATATTTCGCAAATAAAGCAGGCAACACAGGCCATGTTTACGGATTTGAGGCTCACCCGAAAACATTTAAAAATCTTCGCAAAAATGTTGCACATCTTCAAAATTGTACGCCAATACGGGCGGCTGTAGCCACAGCCACAGGGATGGTTTGCTTTGACGAGAATGCGACTACAGCAAGCAGCATTCAAAAAAAAGGTATCCAAGTGCCGGCATTGAGTTTAAATGATTTTATAAATAGTCACAAAATTATAAATGTTGATTTCATCAAGATGGATATTGAGGGTTGTGAAGCGGATGCTCTGCGCGGCGCAGACCGCATAATAAGTATGTTTCATCCTAAAATGGCCATATCTGTTTATCATAAACTTGAAGATTTATATTTCTTACCACAACTTATACATAGCATTAACCGTGACTATATTTTCTATTTACGTCATTATTCAGACAATAAATACGAAACAGTTCTTTTTTGTGTTCCAACCGAAACCGCTCACTCCGAGGATCTTTGTATAGCTGAAACCTTTCAGAAATCAGATATCTACAAACTCACTACATTACTACATGCTATTTATACCGGATATCATGATATCTATTCCCCATGGATCTCAGAATACAAAAAACTATTGCGTGAATATCAAAATGCATCTGAATATTTACATAAATCAATCAAGATATCGGAATGTTATGCAGAAAAAATAAAACAAATAGAAGCAGAAAATCATAGATTAAAATCGATTGTGACAAAATTTAGTGCGCAGATAAAATAACAAAGTAGAAACGCTCATAGCAGAGGTTAGGTGAGTGTTCAGAAACGTGGATACTAATTTAACAAAAGAAGACAGCATGAGCCTTCAGGCCCATGTGTCTTGCGCTTGGGTTGGGTCGAGCTGACCGTCCTGAAGGCCGGTGCTCAAACCATAAAAGGACGCTGTGATGAATACCCCGCGGACGGTCAAGGGATTTTACGACATTTTCCACCCGCAGAGCGCCCTGTACACCTTTATGGAAAACACGGCGCGCCGCGTGTTCGGCGCTTACGGTTTTGAGGAACTGCGCCTGCCGGTGCTGGAGTTCACGGAACTGTTCCGGCGCGGCATAGGCGGGGATACGGACATCGTGCAAAAGGAGATGTACACCTTCGCGGACCGCAAGGGGCGCTCCCTGACCCTGCGCCCGGAGGCCACGGCCGGCGTTGTGCGCGCCTATCTCGAAAGCGGCAGGCACGGCCGCGACGCCGTGTGCAGGCTGTTCGTCTGCGGCCCCATGTTCCGCTATGAACGCCCGCAGGCCGGGAGGACACGGCAGTTTCACCAGCTCAACTGTGAATGCCTGGGCGCCGCCAACGCCCAGGCCGATGCGGAAATCCTGCTCATGCTCGACGCCTTTCTGCGCGAACTGGGCCTGACCGGCCTGCGCACCGAACTGAATACCCTGGGCTGCCGCGCATGCCGTCCCGGCTACATGGAAAAACTCTCCGCTTTCCTGCGCGCCCTGAACCCGGAAACACTCTGTCCCGACTGCCGCAGACGCCTGGAAAGCAACCCCCTGCGCATTCTGGACTGCAAGGTGCCTGCCTGCAGAGAACAGACCGCGCAAGTGCCCGCCGTGCGCGACCATGTCTGTGCGGAATGCGCCGCGCATTTTGAAACCGTCCTCGGCATCCTGGGCAGGGAAAAGGTGAGCGTGGTTCTCAACCCGCGTCTGGTGCGCGGATTGGACTACTATATGCGCACAACCTTTGAAATCGTATCCGAAGCCATAGGCGCCCAGGGATCCGTCGCCGGAGGCGGGCGCTACGACGGCCTGACCACCCTGCTCGGCGGCCCGGCCGTTCCCGGCATAGGCTTTGCCTGCGGCATGGAGCGCCTGGCCCTGGCCCTCGACGGGCAGGGGAAAGGCCGTTTCGCTCCCCGGCCGGATTTCTATTTCGCCGTGCTGGACCGCGAATGCGCGGACAAGGCGCTGCACGCCGCGCAAATCCTGCGCGCGGCCGCGTTGTCCGGCACCGTGGACTTCAGGGACGGCAAACTCGGCGCCAAACTGCGCCGGGCCGCGCAGGCCGACGCGGAATACTGCCTCATCTTCGGCGCGGCCGAGTTCGCCGAAGACAAGGTGATCGTCAAAAACATGGACGACGGCGCCCAGGTCTCCCTTCCCCTGTCCACCCTCGGAGACTGGGCGGAGATACGCTTTGAAAACAAAAAGGAAGCATCCCGCAAGGGCCGCTTGCCGCTCTTTCAGGCCACATAACAGGCGTGACGTCTCAATGGAGCTTACCTGCAAAAGTACGCCGGGAGAGCTTATGCAAGAATCTGCGGACACGCGGGCCGTGAAGCGGCACGGCGGCACCTTGGCCGGGCGGGAAAAACGTCTGCTGAATTTGGGATGCGGCAGGACATTTCATCCCGCCTGGTTCAATGTGGATTTTAGAGAGTGTACATCAACGGATAGATTTTCTACGCAAAAATATTATAAAATCAGCATGTTGTCAGGATGTTTCTCAACACCTCGACACAGCTCGGAAAAACTTGTAATTTTAGGATGTTACCATGATTATACCTATCTATAGGTAAGAACTCTCGAAAAAATTACCATATGGACAACACCGTTTTTGCCGGCCGCCGCGAGCGCCTGCGGCCGTTCCTGCGCGAAGGAGGGCCGTCGGCCCTGCTTGTGACCCTGGACGCCGACCGTTTTTATCTGAGCGGCTTTGAACTGCACGACGCGCAGATCAACGAAAGTTCCGGCTGCCTGCTGATTACGGCGGACGGCCGCGACCTGCTCTGCACCGACCGTCGCTTTGCCGATGCCGCCGCGCGTCTGTGGGATGAAAACGACATTGTCGTTTACCGGGGCGACGGGCTGAAAGATATCAACGCCCTGCTCAAAGACCGCGTGTCCGGCGAGGTCGGCTTTACCCCCTCGGCACTGAGCGTGGAAGCCTTTGAAGTCATCGGCGCCGGCGTGCGCATGCGCGACGCGGGCAACCCGGTAGCGGATCTGCGCATCATCAAGGACGACGACGAGATCGGCAAGCTGGAAAACGCCTGCCGCCTCAACCGGGAACTTATGCGCAAGCTGCCCGCCCTGGCCCGCCCCGGCCTGACGGAGGCCGCCCTGGCTTGGGAAATAGAACGCTTCTGGCGCGAGCGGGGGGCGGAGGAACTGGCCTTTCCGTCCATCGTCGCCGTGGACGGCAATGCCGCCCTGCCGCATGCCGTGCCCGGACACACCGAAATTACCGACGCCTGTTGTCTGCTCGTGGACGCCGGCTGCCGGCTCGACGGCTATTGCTCGGACCAGACCCGCACCCTGTGGATCGGGGACAAGCCCGACGCCCTCTTTACTTCGGACCTGCAACTGGTCCGCGAAGCGCAGGAGCGGGCCTTGCGCGGTATCCGTCCGGGTATGACGGCCCGCGAAGTTTACGGAATCGCCGCTTCCTTTCTGGAGGCTGCGGGCGTGCTGAACCTGTTCACGCATGCCCTCGGCCACGGGATCGGCCTCCAGACGCACGAAGCCCCGTCTCTGAACGAAAGCTCGGAAGTCATCCTGCGGCCGGGCATGGTCCTGACCGTCGAACCCGGCCTGTACCGGCGGGGCCGCTACGGCATCCGCTGGGAACACATGGCGCTGGTGACCGAAGACGGCGCGCGGATCCTGTAATAAAGGAATCTCAGATAAAAACTTCAGGCGAGGCAAATTCCCGCTCTGAACTTCGTCGCCTGCGCCTGACTGTGCGAGGCCAGGTCCAGGGGGTGGGTTTTCGTCCCTTCGTGTTTCTTCTTGCGGAACGCTGCGCGCTTACCGGTTTTGTGCGTAACGGACCGGAGGGAGTGCTCATTGAAGTTCAGGGGGGGGAAAAGGCGCTGCGCGTCTTCGCTTCGGGACTGGAACGGGATTTGCCGCCGCTGGCCCGCATTACCGGCATAGACCGCGAAGACCTGCCCCTCAAGCCGGGGGAAACGGTCTTCGCCATAGCGGGCAGCGGCGACGGACGCAGCCGGTCCGTGCTGGTCAGCCCGGATGTCGGCATCTGTCCGCAATGTCTGGCCGAAATACGCGACGGCGCGAACCGGCGCTTCGGGCATCCTTTTGCCAACTGCACGGACTGCGGCCCGCGCTACAGCCTCACCCGCAGCATCCCCTACGACCGTTCCGGCACCAGCATGGCCTGTTTTCCCATGTGTCCGGAATGCCGCGCCGAATATGAAAACCCGCGCGACAGGCGTTTCCACGCCCAGCCCAACGCCTGCCCGAACTGCGGACCGGCGCTGCGCCTGGAACTTCCCGGCGCGACGGGAGAACGTGTTTCAATCCGCATCGACGGGGAACGCGCCCTGCCCGCCCTCGCGCGTTTTCTGTTTGCCGGCGGCATAGCCGCGGTCAAGGGCGTAGGAGGGTTTCATCTGGCCTGTGACGCGCGCAACGACCGGGCGGTTGCCGAATTGCGCCGGCGTAAGCGGCGTCCGCGCCGCGCCCTGGCGGTGACGGTCGCCGGCCTCGCCGACGCCCGGCGCATCGCGGCCCTGGGTCCCGCGGAGGAAGCCGCGCTCCTGTCCCCGGAACGGCCCATAGTCATCTGCCCCTTGCGCCCGCAGGCTGTGTTTCAGAAAAGCGGGGCGGCGGGCACGCGTTCCGCGACCGCGGCGACGGCCGGATTTCCCGCGGACGGGCGGACGGGCGGGATTGCCGCCGGCGTCTCCGCTCTTGTCGCTCCGGACACGCGCAGCATCGGCGTCATGTTGCCGTACAGCCCGCTGCATGTTCTCCTGATGGACGAATTTGCCGCCCTGGCGCGGCGGGAAGGGAGGAAGGGCCCGGCCGTCCTCGTGATGACTTCCGGCAACAGGCGCGGGGAACCCATCTGTCTCGGCAACCGCGAGGCGCGCGCCGCGCTGGCCGGCATTGCCGACGCCTTTCTTTTTCACAACCGGGACATTCTTGTCCGCGTGGACGATTCCGTAGTGCGCCCGCGCCCGGCGCGGGACGGGCGGCAACCCGGCCTGCTCTTTTTCCGCCGCGCGCGCGGTTTTGTACCCCGGCCCGTCAGTTTCGCCGCTTCACTGCAGACCGGGGAGGAGACGCGCTTCCCGCAGTCCGCCCCGGCCGGCGCCGGGCAAAATACGGACGCTGCATTGAACCCCGCAAGGGAACGCCTGCGGACGCCCGACGGACGCTTCTCCCCGCGCAACCCCACGCGCGGCGGCGGGCAAAGCCCGGACAACCTCCCGGCCTTGACCGCGGGGCCTTCGCGCAAGCTCCCGAGCGGCAGCGCGCAAAGCCCGGATACATCCCCCCGGCTGGATGATTCCCTGCCCTGCGTGTTCGGGGCGGGGGCAGAACTCAAAAATGCCCTGTGCCTGACCAGAGGTACGGAAGCCTTTGTCGGCCAGCACGCAGGCGATATGGAAGATCCGGGCGCCGCCGCCTTTCATGAGGAAGTGCGCGGGCATTTGGCGCGTCTTCTGCACGTCGAGCCGGATATCGTCGTGCGCGACGCGCATCCCGATGCCCTCAGCGGCCGTCTTGCCGAAGAATATGCCGGGCGCTTCGGCCTGCCCGTCCTGCGGCTTCAGCATCATTTCGCCCATGCGCACGCGGTCCTGGCCGAGAACGGCCATGCCGGCAAAGCCCTGGTTCTCGTGCTGGACGGGTCGGGTTACGGGTCTGACGGGACGTTGTGGGGCGGTGAACTTCTCTTTGTCGAACCTTGTCCGGCCGGAGGCGGGCCGCCGGCGCATGAACGAACGGCCCGCCTGGCTCCGCTGGATTTACCGGGAGGCGATGCCGCCGTGCGCGAACCCTGGCGCATCGCCCACGCCCTGTTGCTGCGCCTCGGGTTGATCGACGGGCGCGGATTCGCGCCTTTCCCCCTTCCCTGGCTTCCGGGGAAAGCCTTTGCGGCGGATATGCTGCCGCGGATGCTGGAGGCAGGGCTGAACACGCCGCGCGCAAGCGGCTGCGGCCGCCTTTTCGACGCTGTTTCCGCCCTGCTCGGGCTTTGCCTGGAAGCCGGCTACGAGGGACAGGCGGCAATATGCCTGGAAGAAGCGCAGAGGCTTCCTCCTTTTTACCCGGAAGCTTTTCCTCCGGATTCGGTGTTGTACCCCTGCCCGCTGCTGCCCGACCCGGATTCCGGTCCCGCCGTCCGCTCCGCTCAAGCAGGAAACGGGCTGTTTTTTTTGGACACCCGCGCGCTGTTTCGCGCCCTGTGCGAAGACCTTGCCTGCGGTACGCCGTCCCCGCTTATCGCGCGGCGTTTTCACCGCAGCCTTGCCGCCGGGCTTGTGGATGCCGCGGTTTTTGCGGCGGCTGCGCGCGGCGTGAACACTGTGGGTCTGTCCGGCGGCTGCATGCTGAACATGACCTTGAGCGGGCTTTTGCGCCGGGGGCTGGAAGAAAAAGGACTGGCGGTACTGGAACATGTTCTGCTCCCGCCCGGAGACGGATGCATCGGCTTCGGGCAGGCTGTTTACGGAGTTCTCGCGTCCCGCTGCGCGTCGGAATCCGCCTGCCCGTCTGCCCCTCCGACTGTCGTGAACGGCATGCGCCTGTAAGGCCTTACCTGTTCACCCTCTTTACGCTTCATCAGAAGATATCGTTCACCTAAAGATATACATCATTATCATGTCTCGACAAGATGCAGTTTGTTTGACGCTTACGGGGCTTTTCGCTGAAAGCTCCTACCGGCCGTCCCAAAACGCCGCGAACGTGCGGGCAAGCTCCGCATCGCGCGCGGCGCGCGCATCCTTCAAAAAAACCGCAAGGCGCCGCACTTCCTTCGCGAGATCCTCCAGGCTGCCGCTGTTGTCCACCACAACGTCGCAGGCCGCCGTTTTCTTGTCCTCCGGCCATTGCCGGGATTCCATACCCGCGATCACCTCGTCGGTCCATCCGCGCAGACGCGTCAGACGTTCGCGCCGGATCGGAAAGGGACAATGTACCCCGACGGTAACGACATCCTCCTTGTCGCGTTTTCCGCCGGTTTCGAAATACAAGGGGATCTCGGCCACGGCAAAAGGCAGGCCCGCAGCATCGCATTCCGCCTGAAATGCCGCCAGCGCATGGTAGACCATGGGATGCACCAGAGCTTCCACCTCCCGGTGCAGCGCGGCATCCGCGCGCATGGCGTCCCCCAGAATCTTTTTGTCCACAGCCGCGCCGGCACAGGGCACAAAACGGTCTCCATAACGCGCCCGCAGCAGATGCGCGGCATCGCCGCCCGCGGCATACAGTTCGGCAACCGTCCGATCGGCGCTGAATACGGGCATCTCTTCAGCCGACAAGGCCAGCACGGACGACTTGCCGCAGCCCGGCGCCCCTGTCAGCACGACGCGCAACGCGCGCCTGCCGAGGGATAGGGCGCAGTCCGTAAAATCCTCAGGGGGAGGACAGACAAAAAACAGTTCCGGCTCTCCGGCCTCAAGGCGCAGCTCCGCGCCTGCGGCGGCCAAGGCAACGGCCGGCGCCGCCGCAGGCCGGGGGGATATGCGGCAGGCCGCACCGGTATCAGCTTCGACGCCCGCAGCGACAAACGGCGCCGGCCGGCATGCCGCGCGGCGGAACGCGCCCGCATCTTTGCCGTCACCCGCGCCCGCAGCGGAAAGCGCCTGCCCGCCCAGGGCGGCAAGATTCAATGCTTCAGGAAAAGGATGGACGAAGGCGAGCTTGTGAGCGTGCAGCATCTGTCGTCCAGGCATAAAAGGATAGGGCAGTTTGCGGTCGCTTGCCGGATGCGGCGGGCACTTCCCGGCGGCCGTCAGGCGCGGGTCCGTGTACAGGGCGTCGCCGATCAACGGATGTCCGATGCTGTGCATATGTACCCGCACCTGATGCGTGCGTCCGGTGAAAATGCGCACGGCCGTCAAGGCAAAGCGCCCCGCCGGGTCGGCGTACAGAACCCGGTAGGCGCTTGCGGCCGGTCTGCCTGAAGCCGTGACGGCCATACGGGTCTTGTGCGCGGGGTCCCGGCCTACGGGCGCGTTGATGCGGCCGTTCGGAGGCCGCGGCACACCGTGCACGAGCGCCAGGTATTCCTTGAAAATTTTGCGCTCCGCAAAGCGTTGCGCCAGCGCCTGACGACACGCTTCGTCCAGGGCGATGAGCATCAGGCCGCTTGTGTCCTTGTCCAGCCGGTGCACTATGCCGGGGCGCGAACCTCCGGCGGCGGCGAGTTCCGGGAAATGCGCCGGCAATCTGTGCGCCAGCGTGCCCTCGGGGCGGCCCGGGGCGGGATGCGTCGTCAGCCCGGCTTCCTTGTCGATGACGGACAGAACCGCATCACGGTAAAGTATTTTCAGGGGGCCTGCTTCCGGCGTCAGCAGAGAGGGCGGATCGGGCACGACGAGTTCTATCTCCGCCCCGGCAGGCACGGGGGCTTTGGGAGACAGGACGATTGTTCCGTTGACCCGGACCTTGCCGGCGCGGATCAGCCTCTTGATTGTTTCCCTGGAAAGAGCCCCGTCCCGCAGAAGGGCGGGACCGCGTTCCGCGCCTGCTTTCGCGGAGTTCCCGTGAATGTCGGGGCAAAACCCGGAAACGGTCCCGCCCGGCGCGCGCCGGGCGAGGAAGGCGTCCAGACGGGCGGCCCCTTCTTCGGCGTTGAAGCGCAGAAGCTTGCTCACTGCGCCGGGCAGCGTAGTTGCGGACTGAACTGTCATTTATCGTTGCGCGGTACGAAGGCCGGGGCCGAATAGAGAAAACCCGGACCTCCGATTGATTTATACCAAGTTGCATTCAAACGAGTTTGAATGCAAGACGTCAAAGTTTTTGAAAAACAGGCGAAGCCTGATTTTTCAAAAACTTGCGGGCGTTAGCTTCGCCTCCGCCATACCAATTTGCTTTCTGCTGAAAGCAACTTGGTATTACATATGCCTCCGGCGGTCGGGGCGCTGCCCCGGTTCCCGCCGGGGGGAATGATCTCCCCCTGACCCCCCTCATCCGGCGCATATACTTGCAACATTAAGGAAACACAGAAAATAGCTCTATCTTTCAGTTTTTCCGGGAGGCCCAAGGTAATCAGTTCTTGAGATTCCGGCAGGAAGAGTATAGCATAAGCGCATGATCGACAATGATCATCAGCGATCATAAGCGGTTTTTCGTCGGGAGGAGGTCCCTTTATGACGACTTTTCTGATCCTTGCGGGTATACTTGCCGTCGGCATTGCCGCCATGCGCATTGCCAAGCCCGAGTACTATTCCCCCAAATGCTGCATGGGCCTGGCCTATCGGATCATCAAGGACCACGAAGCAGCCGGGGCGCGCGCAACGGAAACCGAGGCCGGTAAAGCACGCTGCGAGGCGACGGAAGCTGCCGGACCCGCGCCCGCGAACGCCGGAAACCACGCAGCCCGGTGACGCGACAAAGCCGGGGCAATTTCTACGTGAACTTGCTCCGGGGAAGCACTGATTTATTCTTTCCTGATTACGTACTATGTTCAGCTACTTTCGAGCCGGCGCACAGGGAAAGGTCATTCCGAGCAAAGCGAAGAAGCCGGCTTTATGCCTTTCGAAGCCGGGAAGATAGATTCTCGCTTCGCTCAGAATGACGGAGAGGGGTGTAGGCTCACTCATCTCTCCCTGAAATTGAACAGATTTTCGAGGTGTTCAGAACTAAAAATTCCTGAAAAACCAAGTCCCGCAAGGCCCTGAAATTGAACAGATTTTCGATGTGTTCAGAAGTCTTTGGTTTCAAAAAGAATATCTGTTTTTCAGAGCGGGGAAGAGGGGCTGAACATGGTCCGCAATCAGGAAAATCAATACGGAACCGCTCTAATCAGCGTTTCCCTGACCCTGTAACAGCGGGTCAATCACGCCGTTGGCGGCAAAGGCCTCCTCTCTGGCCCGGCAGGTCGGGCAGACGCGGCAGGGAGCGTTGCCTCCCGCGTAGCAGGATTTGGTCAACGCGTAAGGTACGCCCAGTTCCAGGCCGAGGCGCACCACTTCAGCCTTGCTCATGCCCGCGAAAGGCGCCAGCAGCTCTACTTTTCCCTGTGAAGACAGATGAATGGTCCGACGCATCGCCTCAATGAACTCAGGCCGGCAGTCCGGATAGACGGCGTGATCTCCGCCGTGAACGCCGATCGCCACATAATTTTTGCCGCCTTCCGCCGATTCGGCGCGCGCCGCCAGAACGGCCAGGAATACCGCGTTGCGTCCCGGCACGACGGTTTGTCCGAGGTTCTCCTCGCTGTATTCACCTTCCGGCAAAGGGGGGCCGCCGCGCAACAGGCTCGAACGCAAGCCGCTGAACACTTCGGAAAGGTCCACCTGCACGGGCGGCATATTCCGGTTCTCTTCCGCGCCGGCCGGGAGAACCTCCGTGCCGCGCCGCGCCGCGCCCCCGCAATACGCGCCCGCGTTCCCGCAATAACGGGCGGCCACCCTCTCGGCGGACGCCCGTTCCATGTCGTTGTGCCTGGAAGGATAACGGAAAAATACAGGTGTAACGACGGCTTTCTGCGCCGTCAGGAAAGCGTAAAGTGTCGTCGAATCCACCCCTCCCGACAGGGAGAGAAATACGCGCCTGCCTTCCACCGGCTGCCCTTCCGTACTGCGGAGATGTCGCGCCTGTACCGCCGTAACAGGCGTTAGAGCATTTCAACCTTGAAATTACCCGTCAAGTTCTCTTCAGACTACGCCTGTTTCGGCGCTTAACCGCGCAAATAAATTGCGCTTGCGCCTTCGCGGCGGGCGTCCGCGTCATGACCTTCGCGGAATGTCGCGACGCTACTTCACTTCGGTGAAATCCGCGTCCACCACGTCGTCTTCGCCCTTGCCGGCCCCGGAAGCTCCCGCCCCGGCGGTCCCGCCGGGCTGTCCGGCGGCTCCGCCGTCCCCGGCTTTCTGTGCGTAAAGTTGCTCCGCCAGCTTGTGCGAAGCCTTGGAAAGGGTATCCATGGCACTCTTGATCGCTTCGACCGAATTGCCTTCCACGGCCTTTCTCAGGGTGGCTATGCCGGTTTCTATGTCCGCTTTCAAGGCCGCATCCACTTTTGATCCCAGGTCGTTCAACGACTTCTCGGTGGCGTAGATCAAGGAATCAGCCTGGTTACGCACCTCAATGAGTTCCAGTTTTTTCTTGTCGTCCTCGGCATGCGCTTCGGCTTCCTTGATCAGCCGCTGGATTTCGCCTTCGGAAAGTCCTGAAGAAGCGGTGATGCGGATGGTCTGTTCCTTGCCGGTGCCCATGTCTTTGGCGGAAACGTTGACGATGCCGTTGGCGTCTATGTCGAAGGAAACCTCAATTTGCGGCAATCCGCGGGGGGCCGGGGGAATGCCGGTCAACTCGAAGCGCCCCAGCGTCATGTTGTCCGCGGCCATGTTGCGTTCACCCTGCAAAACATGGATGGACACCGACGGCTGGTTGTCCGCGGCCGTAGTGAAGATCTGGCCCTTGCGCGTGGGTATGGTGGTGTTGCGTTCTATGAGGCGGGTCATGACGCCGCCGAGCGTTTCAATGCCCAGCGAAAGCGGCGTGACGTCCAGAAGCAGCACGTCTTTGACGTCCCCGGCCAGGATGCCGCCCTGTATGGCCGCGCCCATGGCCACGACTTCGTCCGGATTGACGGAGCGGTTCGGCTCCTTGCCGAAAAAATCCTGCACGGTTTTCTGTACCAGGGGCATCCTGGTCATGCCGCCGACCAGCACCACTTCGTTGATTTCCGAAGCGGACACGCCCGCATCGGCCATGGCTTTTTTGCAGGGTTCCACCGTACGCTGAACAAGATCCTGCACCATGGACTCCAGCTTGGCGCGGGAGAGTTTCATAAGCAGATGTTTGGGGCCTGTCTGGTCTGCCGTGATGAAAGGCAGGTTTATTTCCGTCTCCATGCTCGTGGAGAGGTCCTTCTTGGCCTTTTCGGCGGATTCTTTCAGGCGTTGCAGGGCCAGGCGATCCTTAGAGAGGTCCACGCCGCTTTCTTTCCTGAATTCATCCACCAGCCAGTTGATGATCCGCTGGTCGAAGTCCTCGCCGCCGAGAAAGGTGTCGCCGTTGGTGGCGCGCACTTCCACCACTCCGTCGCCCACTTCAAGGACGGATATGTCGAAGGTGCCGCCGCCCAGGTCGAAAACGGCGATTTTCTCGTTGGCCTTGCGGTCCGAACCGTAGGCCAGGGAGGCGGCTGTCGGCTCATTGATGATGCGCTTGACGTCCAGACCGGCGATGCGTCCGGCGTCTTTGGTCGCCTGACGCTGGGAATCGTTGAAATAGGCGGGCACGGTGATGACCGCCTCGCTCACGGTTTCGCCCAGGTAAGTTTCGGCGTCGGCTTTCAGTTTGCCCAGGATCATGGCGGAAATTTCCGCCGCGGTATACGTACGGCCTTCGATTTCAACGGCTGCGTCGCCGTTTTTGTCGGCCGTAATACGGTACGGGCTGTGTTTTTTCCATTCCCGGATTTCCGGGGCGTCGGCTTTGCGGCCCATAAGACGCTTGATGCCGAAGACGGTGCGCGCCGGATTGGTCACGGCCTGCCGCTTGGCAATATCGCCGACCAGCCGTTCCTTGTCCGTGAAACCGACTATGGAGGGCGTGGTGCGCCCCCCTTCAGGGTTGGTTATGCATTTGGCCTCCTTGCCTTCCATGACGAAGACACAGGAGTTGGTGGTTCCCAGATCTATCCCGATTATTTTGCCCATAGTGCCTCCTCGCATAGATTACAGGGAAACGCGCCGCGCCGCCCCGTTCTTTATCTTCGTTCCCGGCAGAAATAAGAATTTTTTTTCGCCCGTCCAGAGGCAAAAAGAGGAAAAATCGTAAAAAGCTGATATACGGTTCACCCCTCCCGCAGGCGGAACGGCGCGGCGCCTTGTCCGTTCAGCGCGGCGCCGGGGGCAAAAGCGCCCTGCCGCCCTTCACGGTCAGCCGGCAAAGGGGGATATCCTGAAAATACAGGCCGATTTCCTTGAGGCGCGGGTCCACCCGCAAACCCTGACCGGACGCCAGAGCAGTCAAAGGACCGACCTCGTCCGTAGCCAGGTACGGCACACCCGCCCGCGCAAGGTCGCCCGGAGAAGGCATAAGGGCGCGCAGGCGCGGGTTGAGCCGCGTTTCTCCCCCGGTCCCGACTCTCCCCAGAGGAAAACCGCGCAGTCCGGGCGGCAGCCCGCCTTGAAACAGCGCTTCCCCGGACGAGGGGAGAAAATAAAGTTCCCGCTCCGCCGGCAGGATCTGCCCCGGAGGCAGCAACGACGGATCGACGTACGGCCCGGCAAGCTGTTCACGCGGGACAGCCCGCGTACCCGGCGGGAACGCCCCGCCGAACCGGGAGGCAGGCGCAGACGCCGGAGTTGAACTCCGGCCGCCGGCGCACGGGATCGTTTCGGGGCGCGGAGCTTGCGCGCGTCCGTCGCGTTTTCCGAAACAGGCCGTGAAAAAACCCTGTCCACCGAGACCCGCGTCCCCGGCCTGCGGGGCGCGCACCTTCCATACTCCGGCAAAACGGGGCAGTTCCGGCTCCTCCAGAGCGAAACCCGGCGGGCAAGGACAGGACGGCAGGAAGTCAAGGCCCAGTTCGTCGCATGCAAAGCTGAGTTGTTCCTCGTTTTCCTCCCTGTTGGTGGTGCAGGTGGAATACACAAGGCGTCCGCCGGGAGAAAGCAGTTCCGCGGCGCGGGTCAGGAGCCTGCGCTGCAGGGCGAGCAGGGGCCGGATTTTGTCGCCGCGCCAAAGCATCGTGATGCCGTGGTGCTTTTGCTCCGTGCCCCACCCGCTGCACGGAGGGTCCAGAAGAATACGGGCTATGCCGCCCGCGGGTATGGGGAAGCGCTCGCCGGGGCAGGAGACGGTCGCGCAGCCCAGCAGGTTTTGCGCGCTCAGGTTGGCGCGCAGAACGGCCAAGCGCCCGGGAGCGGGTTCGTTGGCCGCAACAAAACCCGTGCTGCCTGCCGCAAGCGCGAGCATGCCGCTTTTTCCGCCCGGGCCGGCGCACATGTCCAGAACGCGGTCCCCGTGTTCCGGAGCCAGGGCGAGAGGCGGCAGCATGGAAGAGCGGTCCTGCAGGTAGATGAAACCGAAACGGGCGGCGAGGCTTGCGCCGGGGGCAAAGGGGGAGCGTCGGAAGACGCGGGCGGCGGCGTGTACGGGATCGTCGTCGAAAACGAATCCTTGGGCGCGCAAAAGCGCTTCCACGGCGGGCGTCTGCGCGGGTGTGCAGGTCAGGCGGAAAAAACGGGAGAATTTCACGGCATACCCGGAAAAATAAGAAACCAGGGGGGGAGTTCGCCGTAATCGGGCGCGGGCGCACAGCCTGCCGTGAATATATCCGCAACCGTCGGCGTTGACGGCATCGCCGTCTTGTCCGCCGATTCTTCTCCCCTTGCCGGAAACGCCGCGCACTCTTCGGCAAAGAGTGCCTGCTCCGGTTGCAGGGACGCAAGCAGGTCGGCGGCATGCAAGGTCTCAACGGGCAGGACCGCCTGTTCCCAGGTAGGTGCGGATTCCGCGGACAGCGTCGGCGGCTCCCCGCCAAACGCGGCCCGCGCAGGCGGGACCGGCGCTTCCTCCGTATGAAAATCCGCTACGGGAAAGGCCAGCGACTCCGCCGTGTCCTTGCCTGATATCTGTACTCCGTCCGGAAGCCGGAGCGTAAAATCTCCCGTACCGGCGGCAGTCATAAAATCTTTCAGGGACAGCACGGCGCCGTTGCCGAAATTTAGATACAAATCCGCCCCGTCTAGGGTGAATTCCGCCGCATACGGTTCAAAATCAAGTACATAAGACTGCCCGGGCCGCATGGCGACTTGTAGCGATTTCCCTGCCGGCGGCCGGAAAAGTTCGATTTCAGTCTTGTATTCGCCCATGCCGCTTCCCGGAGTTGCAAGCGTGTTTCAATCCACAGCCGGCTCCATCCGCCGACTGATGCCGAGTTGCATTCAAACAGGGAGAGTATTCACCTAAAGATATACATCATTTGTGATTGCCGCAGCCTGAAGATTTCAGGTTTCGTTAAAGCGCACCAAAGCCGAATAGACAGGTAGACCATGACCGGACCCTTGGAAACGATCCTCGCGCGGCTTACAAAGTTACGGGAACCTCTAAAAACTAAATTTATGTCACATGCCGACCTGACGAAGACTGGATTTACAACGCACAATTCCGTCTGGAAAGGAGTTTTCAGAGGTTCACTTATATCCGCACTCCTTACACTTGCAGCGTTGTTTTCCTCGAACCTTGCCGCTCTTTACCACATTTTCAGACTTACAGTTTTTACACTCGGGTATAATTGGGCCTCCCTTGTTTCCGGTAGGGCAATTATGCCGTAAATATATCTGTATGTCAACACTCTCAAGAAATTTGCCCGGCAGCCGATAAGCCTGATATAACGAATGTAGCTATTCCGTTACGGGGAACGCAATGTCACAGGACAGCTCCGATACCCAGGCCCGCCTGCTGCGCGCGCGTTTACTTACAGATGCGCCTGTCTACATACAGGAACGTACCTATTTCGACATCATCACCAAAACGCTGGAGGCCGTCAACAGCGTTCAGCCTGCATCGCATTCGGCGTCCCAGATCGAAAAGGCCTTGGGCGGCAAGTTCGACATGTCCAGGTACGCCGGTTTTGACAGCAAAGGCTTCATCATTGACGATGAAGGCTGAGGATCTGTTTTTTCAATTATATTAACAGATATATGGTTGTAGATGACGATCTTTCGCCTTTGCCGAGGCCGTTTCGGCAAAAGCCTTTTTAAGCGCCGGGGCGGCCCGCTCAATCACTTTTTCGTCCACGCAGTACGCAAGGCGGAAGAAACCGGGACCCGCAAACCCCGAACCCGGCACCCCCAGCACCAGATGCGAACGCAGCCGCTCCACAAAGGCCGCGTCGTCCCCGCCGGGCGCTTCGGGAAAGAAATAAAACGCTCCGCGCGGCATCAAAAACTTATAGCCCGCATCGGTAAGCACAGCCGCCATTGCATCCCTGCGCCGCCTGTATACCCCGATGTCCACGGAAACCCCGAGCGCCGCCGCAGCGAGCCTCTGCCCCACGACCGGGGCGTTTACGAAGCCGAGAATGCGGCTGCACAGCGCAAGACCGTCCATGAGCTGCTTCCTGCGTTCCATAAGAGGCGAAAGCGCCAGGTACCCTATGCGTTCGCCCGGCAAAGACAAGCTCTTGGAAAAGGAAGAGACCAGCACGGCATAGGGGTAGAGGGGCAGGAGCGGCGGCACTTCCGCGCCGTCGTAGACCAGAAAGCGGTACGGCTCGTCCGAGGCCAGGTACAGGGGCCTGCCGAAGCGCTCCGATTTTTCCCGCAGCAGGGCGCACAAGGCGGTCAGTTCTTCCCGCCCGTAGACCTGCCCTGTCGGGTTGTTGGGTGAGTTGATGATCATGACTCTTGTCCGGGCGGTCACCGCCGCGTCGACGGCGTCGATGTCCAGAGCGAAGGTGCCCGGCCGGGTATGCACGGTGCGGAACCGGGCGCCGCAGTTTGCGGCATAAAAGCCGTATTCGACAAAACAGGGAGCGGGCGCCAGCACTTCGTCTCCGGGGTTGAGCACCGCGCGCAGCAAGACGTTCAACCCGCCTGACGCGCCGCAGGTGAGCAGTACGTCCTCCCCGGCAAGGGCTACGCCCTGTTCGACGGACAGGTGCCGCGCCAGAGCCTCCCGGACCTCGGGGAGTCCGGCGTTGGGCATGTAACCCAGCGCAAAAGGCTCACCCGCCCGGCCGGCGACCCCGATCAAGGTCTGAGCCACTATGTCCGGAGGAGGCAGATCCGGATTGCCCAGGCTGAAATCGCAGACGGCTTCCTCGCCGTGCCGCTTTTTCAAAATCGCCCCGGCCTCGAACATGGCGCGGATCATAGACCCGCGCCCGACATTTTCCGCTACGTCATCCGCAAGCATGCTCATCGCGTTTACCTCCTCCCTTGTCGCTTTTTCGTATAGACGCGCTTCCATATTGTTACCTGATTACGTACCATGTTCAGCCACTCTTCCCCGATCTGAAAAACAGATATTCTTTTTGAAACCAAAGAGTTCTGAACACATCGAAAACCTGCTCAATTTCAGGGGATTTTATGCCGCATCCCGCGCGAAACCCTGCGTTCTGAACACCTCGAAAACATGTTCAATTTCAGTGATATATGAGTGAGCCTGCACCCCTCCGTCATTCTGAGCGAAGCGGAGAATCTGTCTTCCCGGCTTCGAAAGGCATAAAGCCGGCTTCTTCGCTTCGCTCAGAATGACCTTTCCCTGTGCGCCGGCTCGAAAGTAGCGGAACATGGTACGCAATGGAGATTCGCTGTCTTCCGCGCCTTGAACGGCAACGCGCCTCAAGCGCGCGTCAGCTTCCTGAACCTGGTCCGGCGCGGTTGATCCGCTTCCTTGCCCAGACGCTTTTTGCGGTCCTGCTCGTATTCGCTGTAGTTGCCGTCGAAGAACACGGCCGACGAGTCCCCTTCAAAGGCCAAAATGTGCGTGGCGATGCGGTCCAGAAACCAGCGGTCGTGGCTGATGACCAGCACCGAGCCGGCAAAGTTTTCCAGGGCATCCTCCAGCGCGCGCATGGTGTTGACGTCCAGGTCGTTGGTAGGTTCGTCCAGAAGGAGCAGATTGGCGCCGGCCTTGAGAACCAGTGCCAGATGCACCCGGTTTCTTTCTCCGCCGGAAAGCGCGCTTACCTTCTTTTGCTGGTCTTGCCCGCTGAAGTTGAAGCGGGAACAGTAGGCGCGCGCGTTTATTTCCCGGTTGCCCAGGGTGACGATGTCGCGGCCTTCGCTGACGATTTCATAGACGCTCTTGCCGGGGGTGAGGGCTTCGCGGCTCTGGTCCGCCCAGGCAGTTTTCACACTGTCGCCGATACGCAAGGCGCCGGAATCGGGTTTTTCGCTGCCGGCGATCATGCGGAACAGGGTGGTCTTGCCTGCGCCGTTGGGGCCGATGATGCCGACTACGGCGCCCGGCGGCACGGAGAAATTCAGGTTTTCGACCAGAAGTTTGTCACCGGCGCGTTTTGTCACGTTTTCGGCTTCGACGACCAGCTTGCCCAAACGAGGCCCCGGCGGGATATAAATTTCAAGGTCCGGGGCGCGGCGTTCGGCTTCATGGGAGAGCAGGGACTCGTAGGCATGGATGCGGGCCTTGCTTTTGGCATGACGCCCCTTGGGCGCCATGCGTATCCAGTCCAGTTCGCGCTGCAGGGTTTTGGCGCGATCGGAAGCTGTTTTTTCCTCATCCGACAGACGTTTCTGTTTCTGTTCGAGCCAGGATGAATAGTTGCCTTTCCAGGGAATGCCGCGCCCGCGGTCGAGTTCAAGGATCCAGCCGGCCACGTTGTCCAGAAAATAACGGTCGTGGGTCACGGCGATGACGGTCCCGGGGAAGTTCTGCAGGTAACGCTCAAGCCAGGCTACGGATTCGGCGTCAAGGTGGTTCGTGGGTTCGTCCAGAAGCAAAATGTCCGGGGCGGCCAGAAGCAGGCGGCAGAGGGCAACGCGCCGGCGTTCTCCACCGGAAACAACCGCGACGGGCGTGTCGGACGGCGGACAGCGCAGGGCGTCCATGGCCATCTCCAGGCGCGCATCCAGATCCCAGATGTTTTTATTATCCATTTCCTCCTGAATTTCCGCCTGACGAGCCAGAAGATCGCCCATTTCGTCCGGCTCAAGCGGCTCGGCAAACTTGGCGTTGACGGCGTCGAACGCGTTGCGGACGGCAATGAGCTCCGCGACGCCTTCTTCCACGATTTCGCGGACCGTGCGTCGTTCATTGACCAGGGGTTCCTGCTCCAGAAAGCCGATACTCAGATTCGGGGCAAGGACGATTTTTCCTTCGAAATCGTTGTCTACTCTCGCCAGAATGCGGAGCAGCGAACTTTTGCCGGAGCCGTTCAGACCCAGGACGCCGATTTTGGCTCCGTAAAAATAGGAGAGCGAAATATCCTTGAGAACGTCTTTTTGACCGTGCCTCTTGGACACGCGGATCATGGAACAGATTATTTTGTCCGGTTCGTTGCTCACTTGGGTATCCTTCACGGTTGCGCGGGCCGGCGATGGAGCCGGCATGAGGGTAAGGGAGAAATCATCAGGCCGTTTTTATGAGGGGGGGGCCGGAAGAAAGCGTTCCGCCCGGCCGCAGGAGGCATATTCAAACACCGTTGAAATACTTTGAAAGCGGTGCGCCGGCACGCCGTTCCCCGCAACGGAGCCGGCCGGGACGTCAGGCCGGGATGCCGAGTACCATGCGGGGATCTACGCCGGAAGTTTCGGGAGGCAGGCAACGGGCTATGCCCGCAACGCCGTCCTTGGCCAGATCGCATTCGTGCAGGCACATGGAGTGTCCGTCCGGGTCGAGGGCCAAGGTGACGACAGGCAGTATGGGATTGGCGTAATTGCTGCCGGTGACCACGCCCCTGTACCCGTCCTGCAGCTCCACCACGCTGCCGACCGGATAAATGCCCACCAGGCGGACAAATTGCTCCAGAATGACCGGGTGGAATTGCTTTTTTCGCATCTGGTACATCACACCCAGAGTGCGGTGGGGGTACAGCGCGTCTTTGTACGGCCGGCGGCTGGACAGCGCGTCATAGGTGTCGGCTATGCCCGTGATGTGCCCTATTTCGGATATTGATTCACCCGAAAGACCCCTGGGATAGCCGGAACCGTTGTAGCGTTCGTGATGTTCAAGGGCGGCTTTGACGGTTTCGTCATAGGCGTTTCCCCCGGCGGACATGATTTCGCAACCGAGCATGGGGTGGCGTTTCACCAAGGCATTTTCGGTATCGCTGAGCTTGCGTTTCGCGGTGAGCAGGGCTACGGGCAGCAGGGCCATGCCCAGGTCGTGCAAAAGACCGGCCAAGGCACCGGCGATTGCCTGTTTTTCGTCCCCTCCGGAGCGCAATGCAAATGCCGCCAGCAGGACGGAAACATTGACGCAGTGGGTATGGATATAATTGTCTCGCCTGCGTATGCGCGGGATGCAGAGCAGGGCGTCGGGATTGCGTTCCAGACTTTGGATAGCTCCGCTAACGGCGTCGTCCACATTGTCCATGCGCAGTTTGCCCGTTCCGGCGGAATCCATGACGCCGCGCACGGCGGACAGCATGCTGTCGTAAACCCGCACGGCTAAGGGTATTTCATCCCTGATGCCGTGCGCTGTAGAACCTGGAACCTGCTCTGAGGTAAAAAAATGTCGCCTGCTTTCGCCGAACTGCGGCAAATCTTCAGAGGAGACTTGTTTCGAAAGCTTGCTGCGCATGCCGTCAATGCCGGTATGGAGGATATCCACGTAGGCTGCCCGGTTCGCACGCGGGAATAATTTCTCGTCGTTTGTCGCAATGCCCGCGGCGGCGGCATCATGTTGCATTGTCGCCTCTGCATCACGGAGGGACAGGCTCTCCGGACAAGTAGCTGTGTGCGCGGCGTATCTGAACATATCCGTAAACCGGCAACAAAAAATATGCTGCGGCGTAACCGGCCTCTCCGGTGCCCGGCCCCGGCACCTGAGCCATCTGCCCCGCGGCCGCCAAGCCTCGGGGTCGGTGGCAACGGCTGGACGCAAAGAAATTACATTACGTCACGTCTACTCGTCTACTTTTCTTTTACGCCGCCGTTGAAGTCACGCTAACCTATTTTTATTTCAATATCCATAAAAACTTTAGAGTCAAAGAAAATTTTTTGTACGCGGTTATGGCTCCTTGTAGACAGTAATCATCTGATAATAATGGATATACTACTGCCGTTTTTGCCGTGTCGGACGAAACGACAAAAAACGCAGGCCGCCGGTCCGCGTTTCGGACGGAGCGGCGAGCGCCGCTCCGCCGGCGCATCGAAAAAAAACAGACGTTCAATTCCGCACCCGGAGGCCGGACGCAGCGTTGCCGGAAGCGGGGGCGAGCAGGTAGAGCGATTCCGGCACAATGCGCAGTTTCGGCAGTCCGGCGCCGGGCAACAGGTCATCGTAGCCGATGCAATGCACGGCATCTTTTTCGGAGCTGGAGTCTTTCAGGTACAAGGTCGCGCTGTCGGCCGAACGAATGCATGTCCAGTGCGACACCAAGGGAGATGCGACGCCGGGCAAAAAGCTGTGAAAACGCGCCAGAACGGCCCTGCCTGGAGTTATCCCGTTTTGCAGCGCCCCCTGCAACGCATCGCGGACAGCCTCGGCTTCGCGGCGCGCGGTGTCTGAAAGGCGTCCGGGCGGACTTTCCGGGCCGCGCGGGGGCAGGCGCTCCGGCAGGTAGACGGAGGAGGCGTCCGGTTCCGCGTCGGCATCGGAGACCGGGCAGGCAAAGCCGCCGGGACGGAAAACCGCCTGCGGGCGGGGGGGCATCAGGCACCAGCGCTGCAGCATGTAGCGGATTACCCAGTAATGGTCCGTATTGTTGCCGATGAAGGCCGACCACAGCAACGGCCGGGCCGCGAAGGCGTCCAGCGTCGCGCTGAAGATGCCGCGCGCCTCCTGCAGCCGAAGGTCGCGGACACAGCCGACGGCGTTGATGACGGCGTATACGGCGCAGGTAAAGTCCAGCGTGCCTTGCAGGTATCTGCGCATTGTGTCGCTCCGGCCGGACAGTTGCATACGGCATGAAAGGGGTTATGAGGACGACATACGCAAGACGCGCGAATAAATCAGGCAAAAACCCGATGCAGTTTTATCACGCTTCCGGTTGGAGCAGCTTACTTATTGCCTCAGCCGCTTTTTGGAATTCGGCTTCGAGCATCAGCTCCGCCGTTTCAAATACGATGCCGCGCATTGTTGCGGACAGCGGGAGGGTTTGCAGGCGCGTCAGCGCCGCATCCGCGGCCTCGATGTCCAAGGCTTCCAGCGCGTCGCGCAGTTGCGTCTGTAAGGCGCGAATTTCCGCATCCGGGGGCGCGGCGCCGTCTCCGGGTTCTCCGGCGTCCGATGTTTGCCGTACGACATCGTCTATCTGCGCGGCAAGGGCGGCGAGTTGTTCCCGGAAGGGGGCAAGATGCCTGCTGATTGCGCCCGTGTCGGCCTCCCGTCCCGCCTTTTCCAGCAAGGCGGCAAGCAGCGAAAGTCTGCCTGCCCCAACGGAAGCCAGGGCGCTTTTCAGGGCGTGTACCTGCGTGGTGAAGGCCCCCAGCGACGACAGCTCCGGCTCCGCGGCAAGCAGCACCAGGGCGGCTTGCGCATCCATGCGGAACACCTTCAGCAAATTCATATAAAGGTGCAGCGAACCGCCGATGCGGGCAAGCCCGGCGGCAACGTCGACTCCGGCAATTTCGGGTAAGTCGGTTTCAGGCGGCGCTGCCGTTTTCCGGATCCGGCCGTTGTCGGGATCTCCTTCCCGGCGTCTTTCGGCCGGTATCCATTTTTTCAACAGCGCGTCCAGCTTGGGCACTTCAATGGGCTTGGCAAGAAAATCGTTGAAACCGTTCGCCAGAAACATCTCCCGCATGCCGGACACGGCGTTGGCCGTGAGCGCGACAACGGGCATTGTCCGAAACCGTTCCCCCGGCATGGCCCTGACGGCGCGGGTTGTCTCCACTCCGTCCATTCCCGGCATCATGTGGTCCATGAGCACAAGGTCGTAGGAGTCGGCTTCAAGTCGGGCCAGAGCGTCCTCACCGCTTCGGCAGGTTGTTGTTTTCATCCCGTAAGGCGCGAGCAGACCTTCAGCCACGGCCAGGTTGGTTTCCAGGTCGTCCACAATGAGGACGCGGAAATCCGGAGCGGTAAAGCAAATATTCCGCTGCGGGGCAATGCCGGCGATGCTTTTGCCCAGCGCTCCCATAGGCGCGGCGTCGCCGATGCCCTGCGTCAGGGTCGCCGTAAAGGTCGAACCGACGCCGTACTCGCTTTCCACGCCGATATCGCCGTCCATAGCGCGACACAGGCTGCGCGTGATGGCGAGGCCCAGGCCGGTGCCCTCAATCGTCCTGTTGTAATTTTCCTCAATGCGTATGAAGTCGCCGAACAGGCGCGGCAGGTTCGCGCTTTTGATGCCGATGCCGCTGTCGGCGACCGTAAAAGTCAGCCGGGCCGTATCCGGCCCGGCAAGCTCGCAACGGGCCGAAAATCTGATAAACCCCTTTTTTGTGTATTTTACGGCATTGGAGAGCAGATTGAGCAGCACCTGGCGCACCCGCTGCTCGTCGCCGACAAGCACAGCCGGGAGGGATTCATCCAGGTCGACGTCGAATTGCAGCGGCGACTCCCTCAGGCGGACTTTGGTAATCATCAGCACGTCGTTCAGCAGGGAGGCGGTTTGATAGGGCGTCCTGCTTATCTCCAGCCGGCCGGATTCAATTTTGGAAAAATCCAGAATATCGTTGATGATGGACATCAGGTTCGCGCCTGCCTGCTTGATGCCCGCAAGATATTCCATGCACTGTTCGTTGTCGCAGTGCGCGGCTGCCAATTCGCTCAGTCCGACGACGGCGTTCAGGGGAGTACGTATTTCATGGCTTGTGCGGGCCAGGAAAAGACTTTTGGCGCGGGAGCCGGCAACGGCTTCCTCCCCGGCGCGGATCAGGCTGTTCCGGGCCTTGTGCAGCTTGCCTATATATATAGCCGCCAGCAGCGAGGCCCCAAGTGCCGTGACCATGACCCCGGCCAGCGCCAGCATCAGATTGTCGAGGGGGTGCATGAGCTTTTCGGTATTTATGACGATGGCCAGCCGCCAGCCGCTTTTTTCGGATATTTCCCTGCTGAACAAGGTATAGGTGCGGCCGTCGGGGCGCTGGAACGTACCGCTGTATTCTTTGCGGCTGAGTATTGCCCCGGCAAGCTCGGACAACCCCCGGTAGCCGGCGTCTTCATCGGCCCGTTGAATATTGAGTTTCATCTCCAGTTCCGGAAGCTGCGCGGCAAAAATCATGCCGCTTTTATCCGTAACCCAGGCGTTGGCAGTCATCACCTGACCCGTGCTGATTTCATGTATTGCCGCAGTGATACGGTCAAACCACATCTCAATGCCGAGCAGCATTCGAATGTCGCCTTTGCGGTTTTTTACGGCGCACACCATGATCAGCGCAGGCCGTCCTGTCAGGCGGGAAAAAAGAGGTTTGCTGATGTTGTTGTCCTTCTCTCCGGAAAAGACAGACAAGACATAGTCACGGTCGGAAATGTCGATGTATTGCTCCGGCGTGGGGGTAGACGCTCTTCCGTCCGGCCACACGACAAACACGCTGCGGATCTCGTCGCCCGCCTTTCCCACCTGGGCACGGGCGTAGGCTTCCGCCTGCTCCCGTGTGCCGTAGAGGAGAATCTCCTGCCGGGCCATGTGGTCCAGCAGTTTTTCATACGCATTGATGATTTCGTTTATTGTTTCTGCTTTGGATTCCAGAACCTTAAAGGAGGAGCTTGTAACAAGATTCTCCAGGTTGCTCCTTACCTGAATCGCAATTATAAAGAAGACACCGGTCAAAACACTTAGAACCAGCAGTTCCATACAGGCGAAAAAAGTAAAACTGAGGGGTTTTCTTGTCATGCCGTCCCTCCGGATAAACATAAAACACAAAGAACCGCACACCAAGTATAAAATTTCAACCTTGCCGGTTTGAAAAATAGGCTTTTTCAAGGGGGTTGACAAGAGACTTCCCAATTGGTCTTTTTTTTGAAAACCCTTGACATACGAGCAGGCAGCGGCTATACAGACAAGCAATCCGCCAAAGCGTATCCTGCCGGGGCGAAGTTTGGGTTTGTCCGATGCTTACGTTGACGTGTAAAAAAGGCTCTCGCCCCGGCTTTCGACTTTTTCTGAACAGAAGCATCAAGCCGACTTTGTGAATCATCCGGATTCAGCGCGATTTACGCATCGCGCAAAGATGGTTTCAAAATCAGAAGAAAGCAGTTGAATTTACGTTGCGGCTTCGGCAAGCTTTATCGAATCCGCAAATTTTCGAAAAAAAATGCAGGCGGCGGCATTATCTATCTATCTATAAATGAAAACGCGCATGGATAAAATAGCCGGCATGCCGCCGCAACAGGACGGCGTACTGGTACTCAACAAGATGCGGGGACCGAGTTCGGCGGATTGCCTGAGAAAGATCAAACGAGGGCTCGGCCGGCAAAAAATCGGCCACGCCGGCACCCTGGATCCCATGGCCGAGGGTGTGCTGCTCGTCTTGTTCGGGCAGGCCGCAAAAATTTCCGGGCCGCTTCTGGAAGCAGGCGAAAAGGTATACAGCGGCATCATCCTGCTCGGTACAGTGACCGACACCTGGGACGCCGAAGGCAGGGAAGTGGAGCGGCATCCTGTAAAAGATGTTGACGATGCGCGCGTAAAAAGCGAATGTGCAGCCCTTGTCGGCTCCTACGAGCAGGAAGTTCCCGCCTATTCCGCCGCCAAACATCACGGCAGACCCCTGTATGAATTGGCGCGCAAAGGCCTTGAAACGCCTGCCAGGACAAAGCCGATAAGCGTTTACCGTTGCCGGGCCGAGCTGGTCGGCCCTGAACGGATAGCCTTCCGGGTGACGTGCAGCTCAGGCACCTATATACGTTCCCTGGCCCACAGCTTGGGGAAACGCTTAGGGTGCGGGGGCACGCTGGAACAACTGACCCGGGAATACAGCCGGCCCTTCGGGCTTTCCCAGGCGCATACTCTTGAAAATGTGCTTGAACATCCCGAAGATCTGCCGTCCAAACTGAAGAGCATCGCCGATGCCCTGCCGGATTGCCCGCATGTTCGCCTGTCGCGCGAAGATGCGCGGATCGCGCGCAGCGGGGGAAAGGTGTTGTGCCCCGTTGCCGCCGCTCCCTACCCGGCGGCGGGCCGGCGCGTTCTGATGCTTGATGCGGACGGAAAGGCCCTGGCGTTGAGCGTCGCCGAACCCGGCATAGGGACGGAAACGCCGCCGCTGCTGCGCGTTACGCGCGGGCTGTGGAATCCCTAACAACCCGCTTCAGGCGGGAGGAGGACGGCTGTGGTACTGGATGCCGTACAAAAAAAAGCGGTAATTGACGAACATGCCAAACACGACGGCGATACCGGGTCCCCGGAGGTGCAGATTGCCCTGCTCACTGCGCGCATTCAGGATCTGACGGGACATTTCCGGCAACACAAGAAAGACTTTCACTCCCGCCAAGGTCTGCTGAAACTGGTGGGAAGACGGCGCAACTTATTAAATTATCTTAGAAAAACCGATGTTCAGCGGTATCGTGCCGTTCTGGACAAACTCGGCTTGCGTAAATAGTCCCCTCTTTTACGACAAAACCACGGGCGCGCGCAGGACATACGGCGTATACCGGGCGTCGCCTGCAATCCTTTTTTACTGAAGGCCAAGGACAACATATTATGGGTGTATTTGAAAGCAAACGCGTCGACGTAGTCGTCGGCGGCCGGGAAATTATCCTCGAAACCGGGCGGCTGGCCGCGCAGGCGGACGGGGCCGTATGGATCCAGTGCGGCGATACCGTTGTACTGGTCACAGCCTGTTCGCAACCACTGGCTTTCGACAAGGGATTCTTTCCCCTGACTGTGGATTATTCAGAAAAAATGTACGCTGCCGGGCGCATCCCCGGCAGTTTTTTCAGGCGCGAGATAGGCCGGCCCTCGGAACGCGAAACCCTGGTTTCACGGCTCATAGACCGCCCTATGCGGCCACTTTTCCCCAAAGGGTTCAACGATGAAGTGCAGGTTCTGGCCAACGTGATTTCCGCCGACCCGGAGAACGATTCCGATGTCCTGGCCTTGACGGGGGCCTCGGCCGCGCTCTGTATCTCTTCCATTCCCTTTGCCGGGCCGGTGGCCGGGGCGCGGATCGGGCGCATCGACGGCCGTTTCGTCCTCAACCCGACTATCCCGCAACTGAAAGACAGTGAGCTGAACTTCATTTTTGCCGCTTCCAGGGAGGCGGTGGTCATGGTTGAAGGGGACGCCCACTTCGTGCCCGAAGCAACCGTGGCCGAAGCCCTGGAATGGGCGCACAAGGAAATCCGGCCGCTCATCGATGCCCAGGAAGAACTGATCCGGCTTGCCGGCAAAGAAAAGCGGATGTTGAAAGAGCAGGCTGACCTCAGCGGTATCGCCGCGTTCCTGAAAGAGCGCGTGGAGGCCGACCTGGCCCGGGCCTTGACCGTTCCGGAAAAAATGCGCCGGCGAGAGGCAAAAAAAACAGTCCGGGACAAGGCCGTCGCCCTGGCGTCAGCCCCCGGTTCGCCGTTTGCCGAAGACTCCGTCGCTTTGGCGGCTGTTTCCTCCATACTGGGCGACATGGAGAAGAAGATTGTGCGTGACCGCATCCGCAGCGAAGGCGTGCGTATCGACGGGCGCGACACCCGGACGGTCCGTCCCGTAACCATTGAAACAGGCGTACTGCCCAGAGCGCACGGATCGGCGCTTTTTGCGCGCGGCGAGACGAAATCGCTGGTCGTAACCACCCTCGGCAGTTCAACGGATGAACAGCGCATGGATTCCCTGGTCGGGGACGCGACCAAAAAATTCATGCTGCATTACAATTTCCCGCCCTATTGCGTCGGCGAGGTCAAACCGGTGCGCGTCTCCAGACGCGAAATCGGGCACGGCGCGCTTGCCGAAAAGGCTTTGCGCCACATCCTTCCGCCGGACGAAACCTTTCCCTTCACCTTGCGCATTGTGGCCGAAACCATGGAATCCAACGGCTCCTCAAGCATGGCCGCGGTCTGCGGCGGGTGCCTTTCCCTTATGGATGCCGGGGTGCCCGTTGCCGCCCCGGTAGCCGGAATAGCCATGGGACTTATCAAAGAAGGCGATGAATTTATTGTGTTGACGGATATTCTCGGCGACGAGGACGCTCTCGGCGATATGGACTTCAAAATCGCCGGCACGGCAGACGGCGTCACCGCCGTGCAGATGGACATCAAAGTGACGGGTATTTCAACCGAAATTATGGCCAGAGCGCTGACCCAGGCCAAAGAAGCCCGCCTGCACATTCTCTCCGAAATGGCCAAAGTACTCCCGGCGCCGCGGCATTCCCTGTCAAGGTATGCCCCCCAGCACACGGAGGTTGAAGTCAGCCCCGAGGTCATCCGCCTGATTATCGGGCCCGGCGGCAAGAACATCAAGGCCATAACCGCGGAGACCGGAGCGTCCATCGACATAGACGACTCGGGGAAGGTCGCCGTTTT
The DNA here is from genome assembly GCA_031276485.1 of Desulfovibrio sp. GTDB lineage: Bacteria > Desulfobacterota > Desulfovibrionia > Desulfovibrionales > Desulfovibrionaceae > Frigididesulfovibrio. The sequence continues at coordinate 55,568 of JAISMY010000099.1, forward strand.
CGCGCCTACACAGGAAGCTATGGAACAGGCGGTGCAAAAGGTGCTGGCCTACGACCGCAAAGCCGAACTGGGCAAAAACTACGACGCCGTCGTCGTCAAGGTTCTTGAAGTAGGCTGCATCGTCGAATTGTTGCCGAACCTGGAAGCCCTGGTTCATGTCTCCCAGCTTGATCTCGGCCGCGTGGAAAACGTGTCCGATTTTGTCAAGCCCGGCGATTCCATGACTGTCAAGGTCATCGAAATCAGCGGCGACAGGGTACGCGCGTCAAGGAAAGTCGTCCTGCAGGAAGCGCGCGGCATGGTCTGGAACCCGGAAGACACTGCCCGCCCGCCGCGTCGGGGACGCGAAGAGCGCGGCGGACGCGATGACCGGGGAGGACGAGGTGAACGCGGCGGACGCCAGGGAAGAGACCGCCGTTAGAGCATTTCAATGAAATGCGCGGCAAGGATTTGCGGCGCAAATCCTTGCCGCGAAACAGGAGCAGGCGGGCAAAGCCTGCCGTAAGCGAACTGTTTCAAGCGTTAAATGCTATAGTCCGGTTCTGCCCGCCTCGCCGGGGCTCTGCGCCGTACGCTTTGCATCGCAGAGGAGTTTGAGGAGGCGAAGCCTCCGCAAACTCCCCCCCGCCGGGGCGTCCTGTCGCGGTAGTGTCCAGAGTTTTTCGCACTTTCGGTAGCAGCAAGTCAGTGAGGCTTGGCACTAGTGACTTGCGTCATCTAAAAAATTGATATAATAGGCTCATCTCCCAAAAAAAAGGATGGGTCGAAAATGAGAACGAAAAAATATGTCATACCGAAGGACGGACGCGATGGACATTGCGGTTGCTGGAGAAGAAGACAGTTGAGTTGGGGATCGTGGAGGCGATATCGGATAACACGATCGGTCGCCTTTTAAAAAAACACTGCTTAAGC
>JAISMY010000113.1 GCA_031276485.1 Desulfovibrio sp.
GCAAGACGCCAAAGTTTTTGAAAAACAGGCGAAGCCTGATTTTTCAAAAACTTGCGGGCGTCGGCTTCGCCTCCGCCATACCAATTTGCTTTCTGCTGAAAGCAACTTGGTATCAATCCACAACCGGAGCCGGCCGCAGGCCGCGCAAAGCAAGGGAGTGCGCATGGAGGATCATCCTCTTCCCAAAAAGAAAAGCGTGTACATCCTGCCGAACCTGTTTACCACCGCCAGTCTGCTGGCAGGCTTTCTCGGTCTGCTCTGGGCTGCCGGCGGGAATTACGAAGCCTGCGCCCAGGCCGTGCTGTTCAGCGCGCTCATGGACGGTCTTGACGGCAAGGTAGCCCGCTGGACCGGAGGGACCAGCGACTTCGGCGTACAGTATGATTCCCTGGCGGACCTTGCCTCCTTCGGCGTGACCCCGGCGTTCATGATTCATCGTTTTGCCCTGGGAGGATTCGGCAATATCGGCACGGCCGCCTGCTTTCTGTTTGCCGTCTGCTCCGCGCTGCGCCTTGCGCGTTTCAATGTCGGCGCGTCAAGCGCGGCCAATAAAAGTTTTTTTACCGGGCTCCCCACCCCGGCGGCGGGCTGCACCCTGGCCTGTCTGGCGCTTATCGCGCCCAGGCTGCCGGAAGTTCTGCAGGGCGGCATGGGCGGCATAGCCCTAGTCTGCACCGTGGGCACGGCCTTCCTTATGGTCAGCCGCATACGCTACGCCTCGTTCAAGGAACTGGGCTTTCTCAAGGCCCACCCCTTCCGGACCATGTGCCAGGCCATAGCCCTGTTTGCCTTGATAGTAGCCGATCCCGTGCTTTTCGTCCCCCTGATTCTTTTCGGGTACATCGTTTCCGGTCTGGTGTACACCTTCATCACCCTGCCCCGCCTGTCCAAGCTGGTCAACCGCGCTTCCCGGAACGCGGAAAAACGCGGCGACCATCCCGTTTGAACGAAGGGCGCGCCGGGATTGCGGCCGGGTCCGCGCGGCGGACGCCGGCCGGGACAACGGAAAGAGGCGCGCTGCTCCTCGTCTGCGCCTCAGCCCCGGAACTGCGCGCGACCCTTGCCCCGGCGCCCGGCGGAAACGCCGCCGCCCTGCCGGACGAAGCCCGTCCGCCCTTTGCCGGCCCGGAAGCGTCGTTACCCGTTCTAAGGCTGGCCCGTTGCGACGTGTACCTGCTTGTCTGCGGGATAGGCCCGGTCGCGGCGGCCCTGTCCCTGGGCGCGTGTCTGGGCGGCTTCATGCGCATCGCGCGGCGGGAGCTGCCGGACGGCGTGATCAATACGGGCCTGGCCGGCAGTTACGACCCGGTTAAGGCTCCGGTGGGGAGCCTGCTGGCCGTCGACGAAGAATATTTTCCCGAATACGGCGTCCGCGGAGAGGGCGGCGTTCTTTCCGCCCTGCATCTGCCGCAGCTTGTGACGGACGCCGGGCCGGTGTACACGCGCCTTGCCCTTGATCCCGACGCGGCCTTGGCCGGCATGGCTCCGGCGCTTGGCAAAACACCCGCGAGCCGGCATAGTGCCCTTGCGTTGTGCGCGCGCGGCGCCGCGCTGACCGTGGCGGGGATATCCGGCGACCCGGCCCTTGCGGCGCGAACGGCGCAACTTTGCGGAGGTCTTGCGGAAACTATGGAAGGCTTTGCCTTGGCCCTGGCCTGCGCCGCGGCGCGCGTCCCTTTCGCGGAATTCCGCGCCGTTTCCAATGTCGCGGGATACCGCCCCCCCCAGACCTGGAAAACGTCCGAGGCCCTTGCCGCCCTGAGCCGGTTGGGCGCGGAACTTTTTTGCCGGGCGTGAAATCGTGGTTTCCGCAAACGCGCCCGCAGGGCAAAGCCCGTACCCGTCTCCCGCATCCGGGGGGCCATACCCTCCGCAAAGCTCCGCATGCCGCTCCGGGCGGAACCGGGACGCACCCGCCGCCGCATCCGGAGGGCTGCGACCTCAGGGGACAGACCTTGAACAAGCCGCCTTGGACGCGTCTCCTGCCGCATCCGGGGGACTGAGACCCGAAGCGCCGCGCTCCCTGCGCGGCGACCGGGAGGCGGCCCGGCGCGCCGCCGGGGCCATCGACGCCGTCCTGGCGCGGGAGCAGCCGCGGATCAACGCGGAGCTTCGGAGACATACGGCTGAGTTGCCGGAACATGCGCGCGCCCCGGCTGAATATTTGCTCCTCTCCGGGGGCAAACGTCTGCGTCCCCTGCTGACGCTGCTCACCGGGCGCGCCTTCGGAGGCCCGGACGCCGGCCTGCATACGCTGGGCGCAGCGGTGGAGATGCTGCACACCGCGACCCTGCTGCACGACGACGTTCTCGACAATGCGCCCCTGCGCCGGGGACGTGCCGCGGCCCACATCCGGTTCGGCGTCGCGCCGGCCGTGCTGGCGGGAGACGCCATGCTGGCCAAGGCGCTGCTTCTGGTGTCGGAGTTCGGCGACCCCAGGCTCACCGCCTGCGTGTCGGAAGCGGTCATGCGCACGGCTGAAGGCGAAATTGCCGAGTTCGCCCGGCTCCGCGACACCTCGCTGAACCATGCCGAGTATGTGCGCATCATCACCGGCAAAACGGCCTGGATGCTGCGCGCTTCCTGCGAACTTGGGGCGCTCCGGGCCGCCGCGGGCGAGGAGGCCGCGCGGGCCGCCGCGCTTTTCGGCCTGAAAGCGGGCATTGCCTTTCAAATCGTCGACGACGTGCTGGATTATTACCCGTGTGAAGAAACGGGCAAGCCGAAGGGAGGGGATCTTCGGGAAGGCAAATGTACGCCACCCCTGCTCCTGTACCTGGCTTCCCTGCCCGAGGATAAGGCGCGCCGGCTGCGCGCCGATTTTGAGGGCGGCAGGCTGGGCGAGGCGGACGTTGAAGCCCTGTGCGGGGAAATATACGCCGGCGGATTTGCGGAACTCGCCAGGGAACCCGCCGGGATTCACCTTGCCGAGGCGGCGCGGGCGCTGGCGGCCTTTCCGCCGTCCCCGGAGCGCGACCTCCTCGACAATATCCGGCACTATATCCTGACGAGAACCGCATAAGCCCGGCAACAGCGCCGGCGCCGCGGTCCCTTTCGTAAACCGCTCCGGCTCGAAAAATCGCGGAGCATGCGGCATGCCGGGAAAGTATATTGCAGAAGGCGAAAAACGCCGGCGGCCGGGCAGTTGACAACCGCAACAGCGCCGGATTTGAAAAACATTGACCCTGATGCCGTGCGGCGCCGGCTGTTTGACTTTTATCAAAACTTCCCTTATGGCTTGAAACCTCTCCAGTCAGGGAGATTGCCGCTTGACGCCGGGCAACGCCCGGCATGCCTTTTATACCAGGTTGCATTCAAACGAGTTTGAATGCAGGACGCCGGGCCATGCGCGCAACACAAGCACGGAGTATGTAACCCCGCATGTTTGAAAGTCTTTCCGACAGGTTGGGCGGAGTTTTCCGCAAACTCGGCGGCCGCGCCTCCCTTGATGAGGAGAGCGTGCGCGAAGCTGTGCGCGAAGTGCGCCTCGCCCTGCTCGATGCCGACGTCAACCTGCATGTGGCGCGCTCGTTCACCGACACGGTCCTGGAACGCTGCATCGGCATGGAACGAAGCGGCAGGATGACCCCCGCGCAGCAAGTGCTGGAGGTCGTGCATGCGGAACTGATCGCCCTGCTCGGCGGCGAAACAGGCGAAGTCGACCTCTCCGGACGCCCCCCCCACATCCTGATGCTCGTCGGTCTGCAAGGTTCCGGAAAAACCACCACGGCCGCCAAACTTGCCGCGTATTTCCGGGACAGGGGCATGAAGCCCTATTTCGCCCCGGCGGACGTGAACCGCCCCGCCGCCGTAGAACAACTCGCAAGCCTCGCCGCGCAACTGGATATGCCCTGCTACCCGTCCACCCCAGTCATGAACCCGGTGGACATCGCCCGCAACGCGACACGCGAAGCCGCAGCGGCAGGCTGCGACCTCGTCCTGCTCGATACCGCCGGCCGCCTGCACATCGACGAAGCCCTGATGCAGGAACTGGTTTCCGTCAAGGAAGCCGTGCATCCCGCGGAAATACTCTTCACCGCCGATGCCATGTCCGGCCAGGACGCGGCGACCGTCGCCGGGGCCTTTGACCGCGCCCTCAACATCACCGGCGTCATACTCACCAAAATGGACGGCGACGCCCGCGGCGGAGCGGCCCTGTCCGTCCGGTCCGTCACCGGCAAAAGCATCAAGTTCGTCGGGGTGGGCGAAAAAATTTCCGAACTGGAGCTTTTTCATCCGGACCGCGTCGCCGGACGCATCCTGGGCATGGGCGACATGCTCACGCTCATTGAAAAGGCCAGAGAAACCGTCGACCGCGAAGAAGCGGAAGAACTGGAGCGCAAATTCCGCAAAGCCGAATTCAATTTTGAGGATTTCCGCACCCAGATGCGGAAAATGAAACAACTCGGCTCCCTTGAAGGTCTGCTGAAACTCATCCCCGGCTTCGGCGACCTGCGCAGGAAAATCGGCGACGCAGCGCTGCCGGACAAAGAAATGGCCCGCTTCGAGGCCATGATCTGTTCCATGACCGGCAAAGAACGCCGCGACCCGAAAATCATCAACCCGAGCCGCAAACGCCGTATTGCCGAAGGCAGCGGCATGTCCGTCGCCGACGTGAACCGCCTCCTCAAACAGTTCGATCAGATGCGCGGCATGATGCAGCGCATGGCAGGCGGCGGCGGCAAAATGCCCAGGGGGTTGCCGGGGATCGGCGGCGTAATGCCCCGTATGCCCTTCGGCGGACTGCCCGGACTGGATGCTTCATCCGCGCCGGGAACGGACTTCGGCGGAGCCGCCGCGGCCACGCCGCGCTCCGCCGACGAACAAAAAAAATTGCGGCAGAAACGCAAAGACGAACGCCGGCGGAAAAAGAAAAACCGCCGCTGAAACACTTTCGAATGTATTCCGATTCCGGATCAACCTGCTCCCATGTTGGAGCGGTTCAACTTTGAAAGTATATATGCCCGATGCGGGGGTCAGGGGGGAATCATTCCCCCCGGCGGGGACCGGGGCAGCGCCCCGGCCGCCGGAGGCATGTAAAATCAGTACCAAACCGCTCTAATCCGGAATGTGAATCAGACGGATCTTTACCGAATCAGGAGAACACCATGGCAGTAAAAATCAGGCTTACGCGCGCGGGCAGCAGGAAAAAACCCTTTTACCGCATCGTCGCCGCCGACTCCGCCTCCCGGCGCGACGGCCGTCCTCTGGAATACCTGGGCTGGTACAACCCCATGACCGACCCGGCCAAAGTGGAAATCGACAGGGAAAAAACGCAGAAATGGCTTGAGCTCGGCGCCGAGGCCACGGATACGGTGCGCAGCCTGCTCAAAAAATCGCAGTAGTTGCCGGCGCCGCGACCGGGACGAGGTTCCCCCATGCTTAAAGAATACCTTGAATTTATCGCCAAATCACTGGTGAACAAGCCCGATGAAGTGCTGGTTACCGAGGTCCCCGGCGAGCAGTCGGTCGTTTATGAATTGCGCGTCGCCAAGGAAGACCTGGGGAAAATCATCGGCCGGCAGGGACGTACCGCGCGGGCCGTGCGCATTCTTCTCGGAGCGGCGTCCACCCGCCTGAAAAAACGTTCCTTTCTGGAAATTGTGGAATAGGACGCCCAAGGGCCGAACGCCGTGCTTCCCGAACCTCTGTTTCCCGCCGGCCGTATCGGCAAAGCCCACGGCCTGCGCGGCGAGGTCGTCCTCATTCCGGATCCGGATATGCCCGCTCCGCTCCCTGCGGAGATATTCCTCCGCCCCAGGCAGGGCGGACCGGCCCGCGCCTACGCCGTCACACGGAGCAGAGAACGCCGGGGGGCCGTTATCGCAGCCCTGGAAGGCGTCAACGACCGTGATGCCGCCGATGCCTTGCGTTCCCACATCCTGCTGTTGCCGGCCGGGGTCTTTCCTCCGGACGAGCCGCCTCCGGCCGCCCTGCCCGGCATCCGCGTTTTCATTCCGGACCGCGCAGGCGGCGAACGGGAACTGGGACGCATCGCAAAGGCCGAAAGACCGGCCGGACAGACAATCTGGAGCATAATTACAGAAAACGGCGACGAAATTCTTTTCCCGGCCGTGCAGGAGTTCATACTCTCCCTTGACGCCGAAAAAGGCGAGGCGCGCATCGCCCCGCCGCCGGGTCTGCTGGAACTGTACCTGTCGTGAACGACGGGACGCCGCCCGCAAAGCCCGGATGGATAAAAACGCGGGTCTTGACCCGCGAAGATTCATGTACCTTGAGAGCGTTGCGCTGCATCGGCTTTCTCCCCTCACCGGCTTTTGAGCGTTTCACCAATTTCATGCCGATTCGCTTTCGGCAGAAAGCAAAGTGGTATGGCGGAGGCGCCGCCCGCAAATTTTTGAAAAATCAGGCTTTGCCTGTTTTTCAAAAACTTTGGCGTCCTGCATTCAAACGAGTTGGAATGCAACCTGCTGTCAGATGCGTCAGCCCTGGGAGGGAGTCAGGAAAATCTTGAGTTTATTCGCATGCTGCGCTATATTTACGAAAAACATTAACCTTTTCGTCCGGCAAGTCCTTTTCGTCCCGGTAAGCGCCTGGAGCAACGCGGACGAAGAGGGGCGCGGGCAGGGGGCAGACGATGAGAGGAACGGCGCAATGCCCGCAATGCGGCGCCGTATTCAGGCATACGCCGCATCCCGTACCTACCGTTGACGTGCTGATTGCCTGTCCCGGCAGAGGCATAGTGCTGGTGGCGCGGCGTTTCGAGCCGCTGGGCTGGGCCTTGCCGGGCGGTTTTGTGGAGACCGGCGAAAAGTTTGAAGACGCGGCCGTGCGCGAGGCATTCGAAGAAACCGGACTCACGGTGCGCCTGTGCGGTTTGCTCGGCGTCTATTCCGACCCCCTCCGCGATGCGCGCCTGCACACCGTCAGCACGGTATACACGGCCCGCGCCGACGATCCGGAGACGATACGGGGCGGCGACGATGCGGCCGAGGCGCGTTTTTTCCCCTTGTCCGCATTGCCCGGCACCGTTTTTGACCACGATCGCATCCTTGACGACTTTTGCAAAGGGCACGCGGCACACTTCGGAATGTAACCTTCATGCGCGGGACCCGGCGTGTAGGAGATACGGCCATGCCACAGCGGGTTTTTTTCGTCACTTCCGAGGTCTATCCCTTTTCCAAAAGCGGCGGCCTCGGGGATGTTATGGGCGCCCTGCCCGAAGCCATGCAGAAAACCGGCCTGCCCTCGGCGGTCGTTTCGCCGTTTTACGGAAGGATCAGTACCGGCAACTTCCGCGTCCGCCTTGCCGTTTCTGGTCTGCCGGTGGGTTATCCGTGGGCGCCGATAACGGCCGACGTCTATGAAGCCGAATACCACGGGGTACCCCTGTACTTCATAGACAGGGGTGAATATTTCGACCGTCGCTATTATTACAACAACCCGGTCAAGGGCGATTATTTCGACAACGCGGAACGCTTCATCTTTTTTTGCCGCGCCGCCGTAGCCCTCATGGAACACCTCGGCACGCCGCCCTCCATAGTACACGCTCACGACTGGCAGGCGGCGCTGTTGCCCGCCTACATCCATTTCCTGCGCCCGGAAAACCCTTTCTGGACGAACACGGGCACCGTGTTCACCATCCACAACGTGGCCTTCCAGGGCCGTTTTTCCTCCCGCCTGTTCACTTCCTGCGGGCTGCCGCCGGAGGCCTGGAACGTCGACGGCGTGGAATTTTACGGGGACTTCAACCTGCTCAAGGGCGGCATCGTCTATGCCGATGCCGTGACAACGGTCAGCCCCAGCTATGCGCGGGAAATTCTGACGGAACGCTACGGCTGCGGTCTGGACGGGACGCTCAGGCAGCGCGAGCTGCACCTTTACGGCATCCTCAACGGGGCCGACTACTCCGTCTGGAACCCGGAAGACGATCCTTACCTGCCTTGCCGCTATTCCGTAAAAGATTTGTCCGGAAAGCAAAAGTGCAAAGAACACCTTATTTCCGAACTGGGTCTGGACCCCGCCCTCAAGGACCGGCCGCTTCTCGGCTTTATAGGCCGTATGCGGGGGCAGAAAGGCATAGATCTGGTGAACGCCGTCATTCCGGACCTGATGCGCATGGATGTCGGCGTCGTCGCCCTCGGAGAAGGCAAACCGGAATACGAGGCGGAAATTTCGGAACTCATGGAACAGTATCGGGGCAGAGTGGCGGCGGTCATCGGATACACCGAGGATCTGGCCCACCGCATGCAGGCCGCGTCGGATATTTTTCTCATGCCCTCGCGCTATGAACCCTGCGGCTTGACACAAATGTACGCGTTGCGGTACGGCACGCTGCCGGTCGCAACGGCTGCAGGCGGCTTGCGCGACACCATAAACCCGTGGCCGGGAGAAGACGCGACCGGTTTTATTTTCACTAAAAGCGAAACGCGGGAATTGCTGGAGACGATCAGGCAAGCCGTGGCCTTCTGGACGGACAACCCCGCCGGCAGGCAAAAGATGGTCCGCAGGGGCATGCGCCGGGAGTTTACCTGGGACAGGGCCTGCCGCGAATACATGGACATTTACAGAACCATCCGCCTGAGGTTGTAAGCGTCATGCGCATACGGGCATCTTCCGGCGACGCAGGCAGCCTCCGGCAGAGAGCGCTCTGTCGTGAACGGCGCGCGCATACGGACAGCTCCGGCACAATCCCCTTGAGGTTTTAAGCGGCAATGCACAGAAAAAGCCGGCCCCTTTATATAGAGCCTTTTGACCTGTATCTTTTCGGCAAAGGACGCCATCTGGATTTATACCGCGTCCTGGGCGCCCACCCTTACCGGGAAGGGGATACGGACGGGTACCGTTTCGCGGTATGGGCGCCCAATGCCCAAAAGGTCTGTCTGGTAGGGGAATTCAATTACTGGACCTGGGATGATCTGCATCTTTTCCCCGTGGGCAGTTCAGGCATCTGGGCCGCCTTCGTTCCGGACATGACCGGCGGGATGCTGTATAAAATCGGCATCAAGGGACATAGCGGAGAAATCGTCTATAAAACCGACCCGTTCGCCTTTGCCTGCGAATACCGCCCCGGCACGGCGGCCCTGACCTGCGGTCTCGGCGATTACCAATGGGGCGATGCGGGCTGGATGGAAGAAAGGGCGCGGCGCGGCGCGCATCTGGACAGGCCGGTTTCCGCGTATGAGGTGCATGCCGGTTCCTGGCGCAGACACGACGACCCTATCCGGCCGTTCTACTCGTATACCGAGCTTGCGGCGACCCTTGTGCCCTATGTCAGGGACATGGGATTCACGCATATAGAATTCATGCCTCTGGCCGAACATCCCCTGGATCAGTCCTGGGGCTACCAGACCGGCATGTATTTCGCGCCTTCGGCCCGCTTCGGCGCGCCGGACGAGCTGCGCCGACTGATCGACACCTGTCATCAGGCGGGCATCGGGGTCATTCTGGACTGGGTGCCCGCCCACTTCCCCAAAGATTTTTGGGGACTGGCGCGCTTTGACGGCACGTCGCTTTACGAACACGAAGACCCCAGGCTGGGCATGCATCCTGACTGGGGCACACTGATTTTCAATTACGGCCGGCATGAAGTGCGCAATTTTCTGATCAGCAACGCCTTGTACTGGCTCAAGGAATTTCATGTGGACGGCCTGCGTATGGACGCCGTGGCCTCCATGCTCTACCTTGACTATTCGCGCAAGGAGGGGGAATGGCAGCCGAACCGCTACGGCGGGCGGGAAAACCTGGAGGCTGTGGATTTTCTGCGCGAACTCAATGCCGTCGTCCACGGCGAAGCGCCCGGAGCGATAACCCTGGCCGAGGAATCCACGGCCTGGCCGGGTGTTTCCCGCCCTGTTTACGCCGGCGGGCTGGGCTTTACCTACAAATGGAACATGGGCTGGATGCACGACACGCTTCTGTACATGAGCAAGCCTCCGGTATTCCGCAAATATCACCATAACACCATGACTTTTTCCCTGCTCTATGCCTTTTCGGAAAATTTCCTCCTGCCGCTTTCCCATGACGAGGTCGTACACGGCAAAGGCGCGCTGCTGTCCAAGATGCCCGGCAACATGTGGGAGCAGCAGGCCAATCTGCGCGCCCTGTATGCCTTCATGTGGGCGCATCCCGGCAAAAAGCTGCTGTTCATGGGCGGAGAATTCGGCCAATGGAACGAATGGCGTGATGATCGGGAACTGGATTGGATACTGACGACTTTCCCCGCCCACAACGGCATACAACGCCTTGTGCGGGATTTGAACGCGATTCTGCGGCGGGAACCGGCCATGTACAGGCATGACCATGACTGGAGCGGGTTTTCCTGGCTGGACTGTTCGGATTTCAACGCCTCGGTGTTCAGTTTTGTCCGGCGCGCCGAAGGCTGCCCTCCCGTAATCTGGGTATTCAATTTTACGCCGGTCGTGCGCGAAAATTACAGAATACCCTGTCCGGACGGAGGCATATGGAAAGAAGTGCTCAATACGGACAGCGCGCTGTATGGAGGCGGCAATGTCGGCAATCCCGAGCCGTGCGCGGCCGTACCCTTTGAATGGAACAACGATCCGTCCCTTGCGCTGACCTTGCCGCCCCTGGCGGCCGCGGCTTTTGTCCCGAACGCGGGTTGATCCCCGCTCAACCGGAGAGGAGATGCGGACATGTTGCAATCCACAACCGGCTCCATCCGGCGCTTGACGGCCTCCATCCGGCGGCTGCGGAGCCGGGTGGATTGTCCCCCTCCCTGAGGGGATGGGATTCAGACCATAAAGGAATTTCTGATGAAAAATACCGCGGCGACCTTCATGCAGGCCAAGGAAAAAAAAGAAAAACTGGCCCTGCTCACAGCCTACGACTACAGCATTGCCAAACTCGTGGACGAGGCCGGGATCAACGGCATCATCGTCGGCGATTCTTTGGGCATGGGCATTCTCGGCTATAAGGACACCCTCTCCGTAACCGTGGAGGACATCATCCACCACGCGCGGGCCGTTGCGCGCGGGGTGTCCGATGCCCTCGTGATTGCCGATATGCCTTTTATGTCCTTTCAGACGTCTGTGCGCGACGCCCTTGTCAACGCCGGGCGTTTGATGAAGGAAACCGGCGCCCAGGCCGTAAAACTTGAAGGAGGCCGGGAGGTCTGTCCGCAGATCAGAGCCATGGTTGAGGCGTCCGTCCCGGTAATGGCCCATGTGGGCCTTATGCCGCAATCCGTACGCAGCTACGGGGGCTTCAAGATACAGGGCAAGGACGAGGCGGGCGCCCGCAAGGTGCTTGACGCGGCCAAAGCGGTGGAGGAAGCCGGAGCCTTCGCCGTGGTGCTTGAATGCATCCCGGCGGAATTAGCCGAATTGGTGACGCGTTCGATCTCCATACCCACCATCGGCATCGGGGCCGGGAACGCCTGCGACGGACAAGTGCTGGTCTATCTCGACATGCTCGGCATGCTGTCCGGCTTCTCTCCCAAGTTCGTCAAGCATTACGCCGAGATGGGCGAGCAGATGCGCGCGGCTTTCAAGCAGTACGCACAGGAAGTCCGGGACGGCGTTTTCCCCGCCGCCGAACACACCTTTACCGTGGCCGACGAGGTTTTGAAAAAACTGTATTGACTGCGCGAAAAGGAATTTCCGACCGGGAAGGCGGCATGGGCCTTCAGGCCGGAGTCTCAAACCATAAAGGAAACTTTGATGAAAACAGCCGGCTTGGCGGAAGCGTCCGCAACGGCGTCCGCGTGGAAGAGGGAAAGTCTGAGCGTCGGACTGGTGCCGACCATGGGCTGGCTGCATCAAGGACACCTTTCCCTGATACGCAGGGCGCGCCGGGAAAACGCCAGGGTCATCGTCAGCATTTTCGTCAATCCCATACAGTTCGGGCCGAATGAGGATCTTGACCGTTACCCCAGGGATCTGGAGCGGGATGCCGCCCTTTGCCGGGAGGCCGGAGTGGACATGCTTTTTCATCCGACGGCTGAAGAAATGTACCCGGAAGGTTTCCAGAGCAGCATCAGCGTGGGGGCGCTGACGCAAACGCTGTGCGGCAGGAGCCGGCCCGCGCATTTTACGGGCGTATGCACGGTCGTCGGCAAACTGTTTAATCTGTTGCGTCCGGAGCGCGCCTATTTCGGACAGAAAGACGCGCAGCAGGCGACCGTTATCCGGCGCATGGCCGCCGATCTGAACATGAATATCGGGATAGTCGTCTGCCCCACAGTGCGGGAAGAGGACGGTCTTGCCGTAAGTTCGCGCAACGTCCATCTGGGCGCGGCGGAGAGACAGGCCGCCCTGTGCCTGTTCAGGGCGCTCTCGTCGGCACAGGAGCAGGTTGCCGCCGGCGTGAGGGATACGGCGGTGCTGCTCGGCGGCATGCGCGCGATTATTGCGTCCGAACCCGCCGCTGCCGCAGACTATATTGAAATCGTGGACCCGGAGACCCTGTTCCCCGTTGATCACATAGAAAAGAAGGTTCTGGCCGCGCTTGCCGTTTTCATCGGGAAAACCAGACTTATCGACAATGTCCTGCTGGAGCAGTGAAGAGAGTCTCGTCGACCGGCAATCACGCGGAGCGGACCTTGCGCTGTGCCGTGTTGCGGCGCAAACGCGGAACGCTGCGGCCGCAAGGCCGGTGCGCCGCCAAAGGCGGCGGGAGAAAAGATGGCCCTGTATCTTGTTACCGGCGCGGCCGGCTTCATCGGCGCGGCCCTTGCCGCGGCTCTCGTGCGGGCGGGCCATGAGGTGGTGGGCGCGGATAACCTGAGTACGGGCTTCAGGGAGAACGTGCCGGCCGGAGTGCGCTTTTTTTACGGCGACTGCGGCCTGCCCGACCTGTACGGCGGAATCCTGCCCGCGCGGCCGTATGACGCCGTGTTCCACATAGCGGGGCAGAGCAGCGGCGAAATCAGTTTCGACAACCCCCTCTACGACATGCAGGCCAACGCGGCGTCCACCCTGCGCCTGTCGCGCTTCGCCCTGGACAACGGCTGTACGCGCTTCATTTACGCCGGGAGCATGTCCGTCTACGGGGTTCAGCCGGATGCGCCGGCGCGCGAGGACGCCCCCTGTCGCCCGGAGTCCTTTTACGGAGTGAGCAAGCTGGCAAGCGAGCATTATCTGCGGCTGAACGAACGGTACGGCATGCGCTTCACCTCGCTGCGCCTCTTCAACGTCTACGGGCCGGGCCAGAACATGACCAACATGCGCCAGGGCATGGTCAGCATCTTTATGGCCATGATGCTCAAGGACGGGCATATCCGCGTCAAGGGCAGGCCGGACCGCTACCGCGATTTCGTCTACATAGACGATGTGGTGCGGGCGTTCACGGCCTGCCTTGAACGCCGGGAGTCCGAAGGACGCGCGCTGAACATCGGCGGCAGCGGCAGAATAACGGTCGGCGCGCTGACCGATAAACTTGCGGCCCTCTCCCCGACGCCGGTGAACGTCGGGTATGCCGGCGGCACGCCGGGAGACGTGCACGGCATTTACGCCGACATGACCCTTGCCCGCGAATGCCTGGGCTATGTTCCCCGGATGAGCCTGGACGAAGGTCTGGCCCGCATGTATGCCGCGCTTACGGCGCAAAGCCCGGCCTGATGCGCCCCAAAGGCCGTCCGGGGGAACTTTTCGCGGCCTTTTCGCGCATCAATGCGCGGGCCTTCAAAGATGACCGCCTTGTTTCCTGTCCCGTGCTGTCCAAATCCCCCGACAACGGCGACGTGCTGCGGCATTTTCTGGCGTCGGGGCCGCGCCGGCCGCGCTCTCCGTTCTTCCTTTTCAGAACGGCGCTGCGGTACGCGGCCGCCAATGTCGGGCATCTGCTTTTCATGCTCTGCGCGGCCCTGTTCATCCGCCTTCTGCGCTTTCCCATACCGGCGGCCCTGCGAACGCGGACGGGAAACCGCTCCGCGGACGTTGCGGCGAACGGCGCCGGAGAATTGCCGATTCCTGCAAATCCCCAAGTATGCGCCGAGCCCCGAAAAGACGAAGCCGGGAACGGCGCCGGAGAGTTGCTGATTCTCGACACCTTCGCCGTACTGCCTTCCCTGGCCCGTGAGGGCACATACCGCGAGCTGTATCTCGTCGGGCTTGAAGAAGCCGCGCGCGCCTCCGGCCGTGAAGTCGTAATCCTGTTCCGCCTTTACGGCAGCCGCAACCCGCGTGTGCTGTGGAAAGCGCTCCGGGTACTCGCGCGCAAAGGCAACGCCCTGACCGAAGTACACCTGCTGACCTGCGCGGACTGGGCGCTGCTCCTGCCGCACATGCTGCTGTATCCCGTTTCCCTTGCGCGCCTTGTCCGTTCCCTGCGCAAGCCGGAAGCGGCATTGAACGCAGACCCCGCGACCTCCCTGCCGGTCCGTTCCCCGGAGGAATGCATACGCAACGCCCTGCTCGACTGCGCCGGGCAGTGTGCGCTGATCGGAGAATCCCGGCGTCTGGCCGCCCGGCGTCTGGCCTTTCGGCTTTCTCCGGCAACGCCGGCCGGGAGCGAACGCCCCCCGCGAAATACTGCGCAATACGGCGCGCAAAGCCCCGATGCCGCGCAGGCAACCGGGAAACGCTATCTCCCCCGGAACCCTCCGGGCATCTCAGGACAAGGCCCGGTCGCGGACAAGGAACAGGCGTCATCCCGCGCCAACCCTCCGGGCGTCTCCGGACAAGACCCGAAGTTCCCCGCCGCGCCCGCGCGTCCGGCGCGCGTCATCTCCTGGTACGAAAACCAGACGGTGAACAAAGCCTTTCAACGCGGTCTGGCGCAGGCGGAAAAAGAAGGCGCGCCGCATATCCGCGTAACCGGGGCGCAGCTCTTCATCTGGCCGGATAACCTGTTGAACAATCACGCGGATGATGTCGAGGCGGACCTCGGCCTTGTACCGGATGAAGTGCTGGTCAGCGGTCCGTATTTTCTTCCGGAGCAATCCCGGCAGCGTTACGCCGTAGGCCCGGCTCTGCGCTGCGGCGACATTTTCAGGTCCGCCGCGCGCCCCGCGGGCGCTGTGAACAGGAGGCCGGGTTCCCCGCGCCCGTCTCCCGTTCTGGTCCTGCTTTCCTACCACCCCGGGGAAACCCGGCGCGTCCTGCGCCTGTTGCGGCCGGCAGCGGCGGAGACCCCGGAGAACTTTGCGTACCGCTTTCATCCGGCGACGCGCATTGAGGATTTTGCCGGACTTCTGCCTCCGGGGGCGCGAATTGCCGACGGTTCTCTGCGGGAAGCCCTGGACTCGGCCGGAGCGGTCATCGGCGCGGGGTCCGGCGCGCTGGCCGAAGCCGCGGCCGCGGGCATACCGGTCCTGGCCGTTGAGGACCCTTCGGGGATTGCAGGACTGGGCCTCAACTATCTGCCGCCCTGCGGAAAAGGAGAACTGTGGGAAAGCGTCCGCGCCCCGGAGGAGATCGCCCCGGCCCTGGCCGGACTGTACGCGCGCCTCGGCGATCCGGAGCGTCCGGCAAAGGTGCGCGCTTTTCGTGACCTGCTGTTCTGCGAGCCGACCCCGGAGCGCATACGGGAGAGCTTCAGCCTCGACTGATACCAAGTTGCATTCAAACGTACTTTTTTTCACTCAACCCTGATTCCGCCGGCGGAAATTCAGGAGGTTATAGAAAATTATTCGCCGCTGCCCGGTTTTTCGGGGCAAAATGAGAATTGCCGCTGCTGTTGCAGCTTTTTTTGACCGCCGGCCGGAAATCTGATAGGCCGCACAAAAAACAGCAAGGCGCAAAGACTTCGCGCCCGTTATGACGGAAACTTCCCGCGCGCGCGGCCGTCCGCACATGCGCCGGCGCGTCGGGCGGCACGGTTTTGCGCTCTTCAGCGCAGGGTAGGACACAGCAACTCCGCACGCTCCATGACGCACATACGGAAACTTTTGCGGCAAGGTAAGGAGGATTTCCGCTCGCCCCGCGCCCGGCGCTGGCTTGCCGGCCTCAAGGCCGACCTGCGTTCGCGTTATTTTGCCGGCCTGCTGCTGATTTACCTTGTCGGCATAAGCGCCCTGCTCCGCGCCGACTATTTATTTCTGGACGATCTGGGGCGCGCGATGACCGGCATGCGCGGCTGGGGATCCGGCGGACGGCCCCTGTCCGATTTTTTCGCTTCCCTGTTTTACCTGAGCAGCCGCACCTTCGACGCCTCTCCCCTGACCCAGCTTACGGCGACAGGCATTCTGGCCCTGGTATCCCTGCTGCTGCTCAAGGCCGCGCGCGTCAAAACGTCCTGGCCGTCTGTCCTGTGCCTTACGCCCGTCGGACTGAGTCCGTATATTCTGGAAAACCTGTCCTTCAAGTTCGATTCTCCGTATATGGCGGCGGCGCTGCTTTTTGCCGTATTGCCCCCGGCCTTGACCTTTCTGAAAAACAGGAGCGTGTTCTTCCTTGCGGCAGCGGTCTGCCTGTACTGCGCCTGCGCCTTGTACCACGCGGCCCTCGGCGCGTATGTCTGTATTGCGGCGTGGCTGCTGCTTTCCGACCTGTCCTCGCGCAAGCCGGCGCGCGCCGCCCTGCGGCGGGCCTGCGCGCTCGCGTTGCCCTTTGTCGCCGGCGTGGGAGCCTTTACCGTCGTGTCGGGCGTTCTGAACAGCCTGAGCAGTTTTCACTCCCGTATAGTCAACGCGCTGGCAATACCCCCGCCGTCCGGCATGCCGGCGGTACTGGCCCGCAATATCGGAACATACTTTGAAGTCCTGTTCTACGACTGGAGCCCGAGCTGCTTCGGCTGGCTGATGGCGTTATGCTTTGCCCTTTTTGCCGCTCTGACGTTCATGCGCTGGAACCGCAACCGGCTCAGGGTCAAGCCGCGGAGCGGAGAGACGGGCGCTTTTGCTCCGTTTCCGCGCCTTGCGGCGCTGCTGTTGCTGACGGCCTTCCTGCCCATGAGTATTTTCGGTCTGCAGTTCTTTATGCAGAATCCGCCCTGGTGGGCGCGTTATTTTCAAAGTTTCGGTTTTCTGCCCGCCCTGTGCCTGCTCGGTATCCGCCGGACGGCGACAAAGGGTCCGCAAGGGAAAGCCGCCGCGGCGCTTTGCGGGCTGATGACCCTGCAACTCGTGCTTTTTGCCGATGTATACGGTAATCTTCTGGCCAGACAGCGGGAATGGGAATTTTTGCATTTTGCCCCGCTGTACGCCGACCTGCGCAAGCTTGTCCGGGACGGCGACTGCAAAACCGTCATCTTCAAGGGAAGCATCGGGCACACGCCGCTTATGCGCACTCCGGCTTCAAAATTTCCGATTTTGCGCAGGTTGGTGCGCGTCTACGCGGGTGAAGACTACAACAACGGCTATTGGAGCGGCAAGCAGTTGAGGATTTACGGCATCACCGCCGACCGCGTGACGAAAAATCCGGACGCTTCAACCCTGAGGCAGGTGCGGACGGATAATGCCGCATACACGATTGCGGTCAGCCCGGAGGGGACGGCCGTCGTGACCTTCTTCCCGGTGGAAGAAATCCCGCCCCTGCCCGAAATGTTGCGCTCCGATCTTGAGCGGAACTGAACTCGCGGCCGCCGCCGGGACCGGCGGAACAGCGCGCGGCCGGGCAGGCGGCATGGGCCTTCGCAGCATCCGCTCGCACATCTGCGGGTGCGCGGCGGAACAGCGCGCGACCGGGCAGGGGTCGGGTTGAGCGGACTGAAGGCCGGGGGCTCAAGCTGTAAAGGAAGCTGTTATGATCGGTAAAACGCAATGTGCCGCGCTTGCCGTTATCTTGTTGTGTACGGCCTGTTTTAATGTTTTTTACAGGTTGAACGACGGGATCGTCGCCAGTTGGGATGAGGCGCGGCACGGCGTGAGCGCCCTGGAGATGATCGAAAGCGGCAATTATCTGGTCAACACCTATGAAGGCGAGCCGGATTACTACAACGCCAAACCGGTCCTGTCCTTTTATCCTGTCGTCGCCGGCTTCAAACTGTTCGGAAAGACCCTGCTCGGCCTGCGCTTCTTTTCCGCAGTCGCCTTTCTGCTGACCGCCGCCGCCGTCGCGCTGTTTGCCCTGCGTTACCGGGGGCCGACCTTCGCGCTGCTTGCCGTCGGCATTTTCATCACTTCCATACGTCTGATCACCCGGCACGGGGCCAGGACGGGCGATGCCGACGCCGTCTTCGTCATGCTGTACGCCTTGTCGCTGTTCAGCGTTCTGGCGCCGGGCAGGGGCTTTCACCGGTATCTCCTTGCCGCCTTCCTGGCCGGTCTTGCCTTTCTCAGCAAAAGTTTCCATACCGCCCATCTGGCAGTGAGCCTTGTCCTGCTCTTTGTGGCGGACTACGGCGTGCATGCGCGCGCCATAGGGCGCGGCGCGGTCTGCGCGGCGCTCGCCGCGCTTCCTGTCGGCCTCTGGGCATACCTGCGCATGGGCTATGACGGCACGTCCTTTTTTGAGCAGATGCTGTACAACGATGTAGTGCGGCGCATGTCCGTCGTCGTGGAGGGGCATAACGGGGGGCTGTATTACTATTTCATCAAGATTCTGCAGAATTTTCCGGTGTGGCTCGGCGGTCTTGCCCTGCTGCTCGGCGTTTCCCTGCGTTGCGCGCGTCCGCTTGCCGTGAAGGATCTGCCCGGAATGTTCCGGGTGCGCGGCGCGGTGTCGCGCAGGTTGCTGCTGGTCACGGCCGTGCCTTTCGTCATGCTTACATGCAGCACTTCCAAGCTGGACTGGTACATGTATCCGACTTTTCCGTTTCTTTCCATATTGCTGGCCGAAGCGGGCGTCTGCCTTGCCGGGCGGATACTGCGCCTGCGCCCGGCCGCCCGGCCTTTGCTTGCGGTCGTCCTTCCCGTACTCTGTTTTATTGCCCAGGAAGCCGTGACGTTGCGAAACATCGTGCTTCTGGCCGCTGAACGCGACAGGTCGCAGGAGATTATCCGGGAAACGGCGCAACGCGATCCCGCAACGCCCGTATATATTTTTGTGGAAGCAAAAAAGAACGGCCTGCGTCAGTCTCTGGTCATGGCGTCAAAAATGTATGTGAGGAAAGTGTATTTGCTGCCGGGAGGCAAAAAAGCCCACGATGCGTTTTCCGGCGGCGAAAAGGTGCTGATTTACGATCAGATGCAGCCGCCTCCGTCCGGTACATGACAGGGAGGCGGGGATCATGCGCCTGCTTCCGGCCTGCCTGCTTTCAAAAAATACTGTCCTCCCAAAGGCAGGCGGCCGAGCGCGGTTTCCAGTCCGCGCCACGCCTTGCCGCGCCAGGGGAAAAACAGGGTGTACCGGCCGAACAAATCAACAAAGCCGGTATGGCGCAGAAGATTCCTCGCCGCGCCGGGAGACAGCATCTTCGCGCCGGCATCAAAGGGGCAGGTGTTGAAGATGCGGCGGGTCAGCGGATTGTAGGGATTATGCTCAAAAATCAACAGCGTCCCGCCCGGCCGCAGCGTCGCATACAGGGCCGAAAGCCAGTCCGCCCGCGTTTTTTCCGGAATGTGATGCAGCACGCAGACGGCCGTAATCAGCCCGAAAGCGGAGCGGGCATAGCAGCGGAGAAAGTCTTCCGGATCGGCTGTAAGGGCAAGGTCGGCCTCGGGCGCGGCCTTGCCCGCCAGAGCCAGGGATTCGCCGGAAACATCGCAGCCCGAGATCCTGGAATTTGGAAAATAATGTTGTAAGAACGGCAAGTTGCGGCCAACGCCGCAACCGAATTCAAGAATGTTTTCCGGTTCGTTCGGGACCAGCTTGCGGGTCAGCGCAATCTTGTATTCGGCGAAAAAAGACAGGTCGCCGCCGAAGCAACCCAGATTATCGCGTTGAAGCTGATCGTACGCGCCGGCGGCGGCATCGAATACGGCGGCATTGCTGTCTTTGACGATGGTATTTTTGTGCTTTGCCCAATTTTTGGCGTCCTTGCCTGGATCAAACTCTATTTGCCGTGTCATATTTTAATTTGACATACTCCCGCGACTCAAGTCGCGGGAGTATGTCAACCCCGCTTTCGACGGCCAATTCCCAAAAACAAAGCCAAACAACGTTCAATATTCATCATTGTGTCATCATCAATGTGTCCAAAAGGTTGTCCAATTTTTTCTCGCTTCACAGTCATAGATTTGTCTATCATGACTTGTGATATCTTCTTCAAACTATTCTCAACATTTGGTTTTACATTGACACGACACAGTGGTGCATCAACAAGCGTACTACTTACAGGCAACAAAGTTGCACTTGGATGCTCGCTAAACTCGTCTGCCTGAATTATCAAAGCCGGTCTTGGCTTACCATAATCACCTTGCATAGCGATTGTCACAAAATCACCACGTTTCACGATGTCCACCCGTCAACGTTCGACAATGTTTCATCCATAAGTCGCTGTATGTCTGAATCATCATTATCCGCATCGGCTATCAAACGACTTTGACGTCGGCATTCTTCAGCAAAACCAGGCCACATTTCCGCATCAGATGCTTTGATTTCAAAAGGCAAATTTCGCTCATCGGCCACGCGCATCAGCAGCAGGCGGATGGCATCGGAAACCGACAACTTCATTTCTGAAAGAACTTCAGTAGCTCTCGCCTTAGTCACTGAATCAATTCGTGCACGAACATATGTGTCACAAATTTGAGCCATAAATATCACCTCCAAAACTAATGTAGTCTTTTTTTGACTACAAGTCAACGCCCCATGCCCATTTACAGCAATTCTAATTTTAGACATGGTACACGCTATTGAAACAGGTAAGCGCTCACGGTGTCAAGTTCATTAAATCATTGAATATGCTTGAAAAGCGCGGCTGTTGTCCTCCACAGCTTACAAATTAATAGTGTTATATTTCAGCATGTTCACAGAAAAGACGATTTTGCTGTCCAACTTTTAATGCAACATCAGTTCAATAATTTCAATATGTTTACCCCGTGAGCGCTTACTGAAACAGTTCGCTTACGGCAGGCTTTGCCCGCCTGCTCCTGTTTCGCGGCAAGGATTTGCAAGCAAATCCTTGCCGAGCAGTTCACTCGTTTCATTCGTGAACTGCTCCAGGTCTCACTGCCTCTCCACAGGCTGACGCGGCTTGCCCGGCCGCCGCGTAGAGTATGGAGCGGGAAAGGCAAAAAGGCAAGGAAATTCCAGTGTAAGCGATCACTTGGTAAAGTGCCTGGAATCATTTAACCTAGTTGAAAAGCGTATCATATTATTCTCCACAGTTTACAAATTAATAGTATGATATTTTATTATGTTCACAGAAAAAGCGATTTTGCTGTCCAACTTTTGATGCAACATCAGTTCAATATGTTTACCCCGTGATCGCTTACGTTACAATTAATGTACTACTTATATCCTCACCCTGAAGGACGGGGTTTTACGGCGCACAGAATAAATATTAATATATTATATATTATATATTATTTTCATTATTCTCGCCTTTTATCTTGGTATTTAATATACATGGAAATAATTAATGTACTTATAATAGTTTAAGTATTTGATGATGTAATGTTGAAAACGAACTAAACATAACACTTAATGAGAGTTTTACATAAGAATTATATTTAGTACAAAATAGCATTGTAAATAATCCTGCATTTTTTCCACCAACAATATCAGTATCGTAATTGTCCCCAATTATCCACGTCCGCTCGGCTGGGATGCCTGTTTTTCCCAAGGCCAAGTTGA
>JAISMY010000050.1 GCA_031276485.1 Desulfovibrio sp.
GTAATCTGCGCGACAAATGAAAACGCGGAAGCTCTTGAAGACGGCAACCTGCGGCACGGTCTCCTGTCCTATGCCCTGCTTGCCGGCCTCGACGACTTCATAAGCGGCAGGAAGAAAAGTTTTTCCACAAAAGCATGGCTGACGGAAGCGAGAGATCAGACTATTCCTCTATATGAAGCCGCACACAAAGGAGAAAGCGTCAGGGCATTCCGCGGCGCCACCCTTGTGACCGGTAAACTGGAGCAAAAAAAAGAGGCCGGCAATGTAGGCCAGGAACCGCGCCTGTTTGATTACGGCGTAAAAACGTTGACGGTATGGGCGCAAAAGTGAACTCTATGAACGAAGCACGGCAGGATACATAACGATGCCTAAGCGGCGAGATTCGATTCCCGAGCGTTTTTTTCAGCATTTTCATCTGCTGGAATATCTTGCCGGGCGCCGTTTCAAAGCCGATATTCTGGCGGAAGAGGCGCGGAATTATGTTCTGGACACGCTGAGCGGCAACGATTGGGAAAAGATACGTAACTATAGAGATACAGGTTCATTTAAGGCCTATTTGGCGCAAGTGATCGTCCGTCTGCTGGAAGACTTCGCGCGCAGACGATTCGGCCGCAAACGACCGCCGGCACATGTTGTAGTCCAGGGTTCACTTTGGGTGCGTCTGTTTCAACTTATGTGCATAGAAGGCTACAGTCCGTCGGCAGCAAGCGCCGTAGTCACCGACGAACTCCCGCAGCCCGTGGAGTCAAACAGCATATACCGTGCAGCCCGCAGTATCGTGGAAAGCGTGGTTGACTGCGGCATGAAGTTTTCTGAAATTCCCTATGACGAGCCGTCCGCCGGTGCGGAACAGGCAGGCGACCAGCTGCATGCCTTGCCGCCGGAAGAATGCCTGGAAGAAACGCGTTACTCTGCCCTGCTGGATGAGCTGCACGGACTTTTTCGGGAAGATGACGGGACGGACGCCCGCAGGACGCCGGCATCCGTCCCGCATTGCGAAAAATTGCTGCGCGACCGGGCGCAACTGCGGAGCGAAGAACGCCTGCTTCTTCGCCTGGTCTATCAGGACGGTCTTACAGTCACAGCGGCGGGGAAGGTGCTGGGATACTCCGCCGCGCAGACGCACGGCAGACTGCACAGACTGTTGCAGAGGCTCGGCCGCTTGCTTGTGGAAGCCGGCGCGCCACCTGTGTGAACGGAGACGGAGTATGGAAAAAAACACAAACGTCAATCCCGGCGGCCCACCCTCGGAGCATCCCTTGGCTGCCGCGGCCCGCGCCGCATTGTTGTCCATGCCCATGCGGGCTCCTGCCGGCCCGTGCCCCGGTGACGAGGAGTTCGCGCTGTTTTTGTCTGCTCAACTTGACGCAGCCGAAAAGGAGGTTTTTCTAGGGCACATGGAGGCTTGCCCCTCCTGCCGGCAACAACTGCTGCGTGCCCGGTCGGCATTGGAACACGAAGCCGGGCAGGGCAGGAACGAGGAGGAAACGGATACCCCCGTTGCTGAAAAGCCGCAGACGGAGCAGCACAATGTCGACAATAGCCGGCCGGACGGACAGACGACGCCTGCTTCCGCCGCGCGGGAAACCAACGCGGGGACGATGCGCTCTGTCGTTCATCGGCAGGCCCGCGCATTGCAATCGGTAGGGATGAAAGCCGCGTTTGCCTGCGCTGCCGCGGCCTGCCTGTTGCTTTTGCTCAATCAGGGCCGGGTGGGGACTGATGCCCGCGACCCGCTCGGCGACCTGACAGCTGAACTCGCCGCATTGCCGAAAACGCGAGGACGTTCATCTCCCTGGCTTGACGCCTCGTTGCAGACCTCCTCCGACAACAAGACCCGCCTTGTTTATGTGGGCTACGCCTATGAAGCCTCGCTGCTGAAAAATCGGGGCAATGCGGGTGTACCTGTTCCTTCGAATGCAGGCGGAGCGCTCCCGTATTATATCGCCGGAAGACTGATTTTCGCGGTGGAGCAGTTCTGCGCGACAGAGGGTAAAATCAGCCAAAAACGCTGGGAAAGCCTTAAAGCGTATTGGCAGGTGCAGACCCTTGAGGGGCCGATCAGCGACCTGCGGTCGGCTTTTGACAAAAGCGAGCCGGCAAGCTGCCTCACTTTGCGGCCGGCAGTAGAAAGCCTTTTCCACGCCCCTTGACGTGAGCGGCCGTCGCGCGGAAGCCGTCTGACTGCCGCGCTGAAGAAGCAGTAACAAGAATAGCATGTTCTATAGCGTTATAAAGTGTTATAGTATGTAATCCCCGGAGAGGGAACTATGAAAAATGCTGTTGCATTCCTTGTGATGACGGTACTGATTGCCCTAAATCTCGTATCTGCCGTTGTTGCGGCAAACGACGGCGAAGGGAAGCAAGTTGTGGTAAAAATCAGCGAGGGTTCTGTATTGCCTTTGCGCGTTCTTACACGTGCTATGTCTTCACTCTATGATAAACCTGATGAGAACGGTATAGTTGTTCGGAGTAATCTACCGACCTTCATGCCCTATTATGTTTATACACGTCCTGAAGGAGAAGCACGGGAAAGCGGAGAAGGATGGTATGAAGTTGGTACCGACAACAAAGGGACGGTCGTCGGCTGGATGAAGGCTTCAGATGTATTTGAATGGAAACAGACAATGTGCCTGATGTATACGCACCCGGAAAACCGCAAGCCTGTGCTGATGTTCGCAAACGAAGACACTCTGGCCGGGCTGATTGCCGAGAGTCCGGATAAGCGAGCGGAACAAGCTAAAAACTATTATGACGTCATCAATTCCGGCACTATTCCGGCGGATTTTCCTATTGTATCCGTCGAACCACAGAATGCGGTGGATTACTCCAGGCAATTCTATCTGATGCCGATACTGGATTTCGCGGCAACGCAAATAGACGGACGCGAAGGACGTATTCTCCAACTTGCCGCCGTTGGCGGAAGCGGCGCCGAGGCGCGTGAAAAAACGGACATACGGCAAAATTCGACATATACTGCACAGGCAACCGTAACGCCGGCCAAGGCGGCTGCCGCCCCGCAGGTCGCAAAAAAACTGCAGTTCGATGTGGTGTGGGTCATTGATACGACCCGAAGCATGGGACCGTATATTGAAAGCACCAAAGACGTTGTGCGTTCCGCATCCATGAAGCTGGCCTCCGAGCCGGCCGTCGGAGAGAATGTGCGCTTCGGTTTGTGGGCCTACAGGGATTCCTTGGAGGCCATGCCGAAAATAGGCTATACGACCATGAATTATACCGAGGAACTGCAGCCGGTTGACCAATTTCTCAAAGCCGTTGCCGATGTAAAAGATACAAAAACGGATTCCCTGGATTTTCCGGAAGATGTCTTTTCCGGGTTATCCGATGCCGTGACAAAAACTGCCTGGACTCCCGGCGCGGTGCGGCTCGTCATCCTGGTAGGCGATGCGCCGGGCCACAAGCTCGGTCACAAATGGAATCTTTCCGGGTATGACGAAACCACGGCGCGCGCTTTGGCAACCGAACACAATATCACGTTGATTGCTGTTCAGATACGCCCGAATGAAGCAAAAAATCATCAGAAAGTAGCGGAGAGACAATTTTCAGTTCTTGCGTCCAACCCCGGAACAACGGAAACGGCATATTTTTCCATACCCGGCGATAAAATCAAACATTTTTCCACGTCGATAGAGAAAGCGTTGGCTACCACAATATCGGTGCTGGAGGCGGCGGCAAACGACACTCTGGGTGCCGTTCTTGAGGAAGACGCTCTCCCTGTCAGAAATTTCAGCGACGACCTACCCGTTCAGAGTGCGCCGGATATAAGCGCGGATACGGCAAAGTCGGACATCGGCCTGGGGCAGGCCCTGCGTGCCGCCGTTGTCCGATGGATCGGCTCCAAAACCGAGGCCAAAGCACCGCGCGACATCGTGGCCTGGGTGACCGACAAGGATCTTGTCAACACGGCGCGTGCCTCTCTGGAAGTGCATCTGCTGGTTACCAAACGGCAGTTGGATTCGCTGGCGTCCCTGCTGTCGGATATAACCAAGGCCGGACGCACCGGTCAGATCAGCGGCGATGATTTTTTCACCTCGCTGCAAGCGGTTTCGGCAGTGGCTTCGCGCGACCCGGATCGTTTGAAAAACGCCGCATCTCTGGCCGACAGCGGGCTTATTCCGGCGTTTCTCCAAGGCCTGCCGTACAACAGTATGGTCATGACATTGACCAACGAGATGTGGAACAGTTGGGGATCGGATGAGCAGGACAATTTCCTGAACGCGCTTGATGCACGCATAGTCGCGTACAGGGCGATACACGACAACCCGGAAGGTTGGGTGCCGTTGAACGAGGGCGCGGATGCCGACGAAAGCGTCCATCCTGTTCCCCTGGAACTGCTGCCGTGAAAACCGGCGATAGCGACACAGCATACGCAGGTGCCGTACCTGTTCTGGAGATCACGGACCTGAAAAAAGTCAGGGAAAAAGGCGGCATGCGTTTTGAACTGCATGTGCCGTCCTTTTCCGTACATGCCGGCGAGTTTGTTGCCGTTGTCGGGGAAAGCGGCTGCGGCAAATCAACGCTGCTGGATATTCTCGGGCTGGTGTTGCGTCCCGACTCAGTCGGCCGTTTTTTATTGAAAGTCCGGACACGGCGGGAAGCGGCGAATTTGGCGGCCGTTTCCGAGGATGGCCTGTCTATATGCCGGCGCAGGGACATAGGCTACGTTATGCAGTCGGGAGGTCTTCTGCCCTATTTGAATGTGTTGGACAACATCGCGCTGCCGTGCCGCATCAACGCCTGGCCTGATACACCGGCATTGAAGAGGGCGAGATACCTTGCCGGGACGCTCGGCATCAGCGGGCATCTGGATAAAAAACCCGCTTTTCTGTCCGGTGGGCAACGCCAGCGCGCGGCGATCGCCAGGGCGCTTGTGCACATGCCGGGTCTGGTGCTGGCGGATGAACCTACGGCCGCCGTCGACCACCTTACCGCCTGCGAGGTGCGGGACGCGTTTCAACGGGCGGCCGCCGAACAAGCGACAGCCGTAGTGCTGGTTACCCATGACGGAAACCTGATCCGGGGCAGGGTGGATCGAACCGTGACCTTTGCTCTGGAAAAACAGCAACGCGGACATGTCATGTCCACGCTGACGGAGGCCGTCAATGCCTGAAGCTCTCGGCGGCCCGCCGAAACGGGCTTTGGTCCTCTCGCTCTGTCTTGCGGATTTGCGCCACGAGAGCATGCTCACCATTTGCATGGTCATGGCGGTCGCCGCCGTCCTCGGCCCGCTGTTGACTCTTTTCGGGTTGAAATACGGCACGGTGGAAACGCTGCGGGACCGTCTGATCCGCGACCCGCGCAACTGCGAGGTCAGGCCGGCCGGTTCCCACGCGTTTACGGCGCAATGGTTTGAGGATACGGCAAAACGCCCGGATGTCGCCTTCATTGTCCCCACAACCCGTCAACTATCGGCAGCAGTGGAAATAAGTCTCGCCGGAGCTCCCGGCAAATCCGTGTCGCTGGAGGCCCTGCCCACGGCGCCGGGAGATCCGCTCATTTTGGAAAACGGCGCGCGTGTCCCCGAGGACGGCCAGACTCTGCTCAGCGCCTCCGCTGCCGAAACGCTCGGCGCGGCTGTCGGCGACACGCTGACGCTGACTGTGCGCAGAGTAAAAAACAGCGGCTTTCAAAGCGCTCAGACGGAGATTTTGGTTATCGGCATCCTGCCGGTCCGTGCCGGCGCAGGGCGTAGCCTGTTCATCACCTTGCCGCTGCTGGAAAATATTGAAAATTTCAAGGACGGGCTTGCCGTGCCTGCCCTCCGCTGGCCGGGTGATCTGCCCCGCGCCTATCCGCTTTTCCATGCGCTGCTGGCGGTTCTTCCCAAGTCACCGGGACCGGAGTTGCTGTACAAGTTGACGAACAATACCGGGTTTGCCGGCCGGACCATGCTGACGCGGAACGAGGCGGCGACCGTTGCCGGTCTGGAGATGCCGGACGCTGAAACATATATCCTGCTGTCCGCCAAGGGCTCCCCGGCCGGCGTGCATAATATTGAGGCAATCAGGAATATCCTGGCAGGGCAGAAAGCCGCGCTCTATCTGCCTGCGCCGGAGGCGTTCCTGACCCTGCGCGATGACGGCGGCCGCGCAATCGGCGTCTTCCGTGTCAGGGCGGCCGCGCCCTTCGACTCCGTTGCCGGTACGGGACTGCAGAACGCTTTCCCCTGGAAAGACGACCTGACCCTGAAGACCTCCTCCGCCGTGCAATGGCTCAAGGTTCTCGTGCCGGCCGGATTATTGCACGAAGGAGGGATGGAGGCAACGGGTGAAGTAGCCGTGGGCGGCAACGCCGTCCGCTTTCCCGTGCAGCTTATTCCTTCGGACGATGTCGAGTCAGGCACGGTAAAGGCTCCCCTGCGCTTTCTCGGTATGCTCGGGCTGTTGCAGACCAGACCGCTGTTCATGGATAAGGACAGCCGGGAATTCCTGCTCTCGAAACGCGGTTACGCGGGCTTTCGCCTGTACGCTTCCTCTCTGGAAAATGTGGCCGGATTGAAACGCAGCTTTGAAGAACAGGGCATGCAGGTGCATACGGAGGCGGAACGCATTGACGACGTCATGCGTCTTGACAAGTATCTGACGCTTATTTTCTGGTTGATAGCCGCAGGCTCATTGGCGGGCGGCACGGCCTGTCTTGCCTCCAATATCTATGCGGGAATAGAACGCAAGAGGCGGGAATTGGCAGTGTTGCGTCTGCTCGGACTCGCGCGGGCGGCTTTTCTGCGTTTCCCGTTGTATACGGCGTCCTTTTATGCGCTCTGCGGTTTTTATACAGCGCTTTGTTTCTTTTACGGCATGTCTTTTGTCATCAATACCGTGTTTGCCGGCCACCTGCAGGGCGAAGAAAGCCTTTGCCGTCTTGCCTGGCGGCATGCGCTTGCCGCTCTTGCGCTGACGGTCGGCATTGCCGTGATATCGGGAAGCATTGCGGCGATCAGGGCGGCAGCGGTCGATCCGGCGCAGGCATTGCGGGATGAATAACAGGCGTGGCGATACGATTCGGGAGAAAGCAATGCGCTTGCTTTGCGCCGTGTGCTTTTTTGTGTCCGTTGCGCTGTGCGTTTCCACGGTCGATGCAAGGGCCGGCGACTGCCCTCCCGCTCCGGCTGCGGATGATTTTGTCCTTCCCGGCCCCAACGGCGTCTGTTTTGCTTTCCGCCGCGTATATGTGGGAGAAGGTAAAACGCCGTACGTACAAAAACGTTTTCTCATGGGGGACCAGGAAGAAGGTTTCAAGGCATACCCGACGGCCGTCACCGTCGGCGGAAATTTCGTTGATAAAACACCGGACGGCGCGGGCAACTGGTTTTATTACCTCGGTAAATATGAGATCACCCAGGGACAGTATTATGCAGTCGCCGGACTGCCGAAAAATGCGCCCCGCTCTTTGTTGCAGAGCCGTCTCCCCATGACCGACGTCACCTATTTCGAAGCACTGCGGTTTATTACCGAATTGAATGATTGGCTCTATGTCAATGCTCGGGATCGCATGCCGCAACGCGGCTCGTCCCCGGCCTTTGTCCGTCTGCCCACGGAGGCCGAATGGGAGTTCGCCGCGCGGGGCGGTCTGGCGGTCAGGGATGAACTGTTCAGGGAGCGCCATCCCTATGCGGATAATCCGGCCGCGCATGAGTGGTTTTTCGGGCCGGAGTCGTCGCACGGCAAAATTCAGGAAACAGGCAAGCTGCTGCCGAATCCCTTGGGTTTGCATGATATGCTGGGCAATGTCGGTGAAATGACGCATACGCCGTATCACCTTGAATATTTTCAGGGAAGTACAGGCGCCGTTACGACCAGAGGCGGCAACTATACCACCGGCAAAGACGGACTGCGCTCCTCGCTTCGTGTTGAGCAACCGCTCTATATGCGCGACCGAACAGGCGACATAGTCGCCGGCCGCTCCAAAACCACCGGCTTCCGCCTTGCTCTGGGGACGACCGTGCTGAGCGACAGGGCGATTATCAATGAACTTCAGGACGGTTGGGACGAGTACCGCAAGACGGACGGCGCGGTGTTCCCGGCCGGTATATCGGCGGCTCCGCTTGATGCCCGCACCGGAGTATCTCTTGAGGATGTGAAAACATCCATACAGAGAATCAAGGACTCGCTGCGCGGCGACGATGCGCGCGCGTCAATCCGGCAGGATGTCGGAAATATCGAAGCTGCCCTGGATCGCATCACGGAAATGCGCAGACAGTATGATGAAGATACCGGATACAGTCTCGTGCGTCTGGCCACGCATCTGGGTTTCACCGTAGGACGGGAATGTTTCAAACTGCATATCCTTGATAATACATTGAAAACACTAGAAAATAACGCCTCTGCGCAGCAACGGCTGAAAATCAGACGCGAAGAAATAGAGATGAATATCGGTGAAGGCTTGACCGCCTACTATGTAGCGCTTGAAGCATTGACGGGCCTCGGCAAAGCCGTCGAAAGCAAGGCCGTTGGAGAACACAAGGCAAAATTGTCGTCTTTGAACATTCCAGGTCAAGTATGGGCGCTGGAACTGATGGAGAGGCACAGCGCGCAGCTCCGCCGGGAAAAACGCTCTGATACGGTCGGCTGGCGGCAGGAACTGGAGCATATTCCAGAAGAATTCGTCATGCAGAGAAGTGGTTCACAACAATGAAAAACCTGTACAAACATGTCACGGGAGGCAAGGATGAAAAAAGTAATTGTTTTGTTACTGATCTTGACCGCGTTGTGCGGTTCTTTGAGTGGATGCGCCAATATTCAGGATGACGCAACGCGTACGAAAACAGAAGGGACGTTGGTCGGTGCCGGAGTCGGCGCGGCGGTAGGCGCGGGCATCGGCGCACTGGTCGGCGGCAGAAGCGGCGCGCTGTTGGGCGCAGGGATCGGGGCCGCTGTCGGTTCCATGATCGGATTGGCGGCCGGTGCTCACGTTGCCGACAAAAAAGCTTCCTATGCGACCGAAGAGGCGTGGTTGGACGATTGTATAGCTCAAGCCAAAAAATCCAATGACGAGTTGAAGGCGTACAACACGCAACTGACTGCTGAAATAAAACAGCTTGATAAGCAAACCGCCAAGCTTAAAAAACAATATGCCGCCAAAAAAGCGGATCAGGCGACATTAACGGCTGAAAATGAAAAAATAAAAGCGAAAATTGATGAATCAAATAAACTTATCGCGGCTGTGACTACAGAGATAGACAGCCAGGTCAGAGTGCGTATTGATGCGGCGACAAATCAAAAACATGACTACGTTAAATCGCTTGATGCCGAAATAGCGACGCTGCGCAGACAAAAGCAGCAGCTTGAGGAAAGCAATAAGCGTCTGACCGCCATGTCGAGCCGCATTTCTGTATGATCACATGTGGTAGACGCAATCATAGGATAAAAACTGTATGAATTCAGGTCTCCTGTACAACCGAGCGGAGAAGGAAATTATGAAGACAGCGGCATTGGTTACGGTATGCCTGATCCTGCTGGCGGCAGGGTGCGCAACGACCGACGATCCGGGCAAAGGCGGGCTGTTCAGCTATTCTCCGGACGCTTATGAGAAACGCCGGGTTGCGCGCGAGGCAAGGCTCGCGGAACTGCACAGGGAACAAGAAGCCGAAAAAAACCAACGGAGCAAGCTGCAAGCGGGCGCGGCCGGCAAACGCGAAAAGCATGCTGCCTTGTCCGGTCAACTGCGCGCGCTCGACGGCGAGTGCTCCGCGCTCCGCAGGCAGTTGAGCGGCTATCAGGCGCGCAACGCGGCGCAGGAGGCGGCACTGCGCGATCTTCGTCAAAAACAGGCTGCCCTGCAGGATAAAGTGCGCACAACGGACGGATCCTCCATGACGGATGAACAAAAGGCTGCCGAGGCCGAAAAGCTGCGCCGT
>JAISMY010000004.1 GCA_031276485.1 Desulfovibrio sp.
ACCGGTATCAAACGTTTCAAACCATAAAGGCATTTCTGAATCAAATAAGGAGACATACGTGGAACAGGACCGCGTTCTTCTGGACCACGGCAGCGGCGGCGAAGCCTCGCAGCGCCTGATACGCGAACTTTTTTTAAGCCGTTTTTCCGGCCCGGAACAGCCGGCCCTGGACGATGCCGCCCTGCTCGGCGAAATCCGCGGGCCTCTGGCCTTCAGCACGGACGGCTACATCATCGACCCTGTGGAGTTTCCCGGCGGAGACATCGGCAGCATGGCCGTACACGGCACGGTCAACGACGTCGCCATGCTCGGCGCCGTACCGCTTTATCTGAGCTGCGCGTTCATTCTGGAAGAGGGTTTGCCCCTGCTCCTGCTGACTCGTCTGGTACAAAGCATGGCCGATGCGGCGGCTGCCGCCGGGGTGCGGATAGTGACCGGAGACACCAAGGTGGCGCCGCGCGGGGCGGCGGACAAAATTTTCATCACCAGCTCAGGCATAGGCCGGGTCATCGCCGACCCTGCGCCGTCCGGCACGCGGGCCGCCCCCGGCGATGCCGTGCTGCTCTCCGGATGCGTGGGCGACCACGGCCTGGCGATAACGGCGCGGCGCGCCGGGTTGAGCGGCCTTGCGGGCATCCGCAGCGATTCCGCCCCTCTGAACCGCATGGTGGAAGCCCTGGTGCGCGGCGTCGGCGACCTGCACGTCCTGCGGGACCCGACGCGAGGAGGGCTGGCCGCAACGCTGAACGAAATCGCCCGGCAGTCCGGCATCGTCTGTCGGGTGCGGGAAACGGACATCCCTGTGCGGGACGCCGTTGCCGCGGGTTGCGCCGTACTCGGCCTGGACCCTCTCTCCCTGGCGAACGAAGGCAAACTCGTCTGCATGCTGCCGCGACACAAGGCCGATGCCGCCCTGGACGTCATGCGCGGTTTTCCCGAAGGCCGCGACGCCGCCCGCATAGGCGAAATCACGGCTCCGGGCGCGGACGGCAAGGCCGGGCAGGTCGTCCTCCGCACCCGTCCTGGCGGAGACAGGCTGCTCGGCATGCCGGAGGGAGAACAACTGCCCCGCATCTGCTGATAACGCGGCTTGACGTCCTCCATCGACTGAACGGCGGGGTTTCGGGCGTGTCGGACGAGACCCGCCGTGCCAAGGTTGGTTCGCCTGCCGGGAGGGGAAGGGCTGGAAACCGGGGCGCAGTACGAGTACAAGGAAAACCCGGATGCGCAAATATGCCGGATCGGGTTGACGGTGGAGAAAGTGAACACGTATATCGTGCCGTGCGTGACGTGACGGCGTTGACGACAAGTCGATAAGGCGGTTCCGGAGAGTCGCCTTTTTTGTCTTGCCTATACAGCGGGAATTTTGTTAAAATTAAAATAATGTCATAACTGCCAGGCATAAAACGGCTTTTAGTGAATGGACTACAGATATGGAAGCAATCTTCTCGCAAGCTGATTACACAACTGAACTCCAGCGTCTTTATTTTATTGGCGATTTTGGTTATAGCTGCAATGACGCTATATAATTTGGGTAAATGGCACGAAAAATTTATAGCACACGATAAACACGTTGACAAAATCGAAGCAATTCATGATAAGGTTGTAATTTTGCAAACGAAAGTCCAGCTTATATATGATAACACCAATCCGCGAAAAACAGTTGCGGCTTCAAGTCCGATTGGCATAACCTCGTTTGGTAAGGATATTGCCGGGGCAATTAACGCGGAAAAGATATTTTAAGAATACAAAGATATACTTTTTAATAAATTTATCACTACATCTGATAAAAACCATAACGCTTATGATATACAAGTATTGTCAATGGATATTGCCAAAAAAGATTTCCCGCAGTTTGCCGACGCTGAAATTATCAATACAATTAAAAATGAGGCATTCAAACATGGCATTTTAGATGAAGATATATATTCTATATTTGGTGTATTTTTAAGAGATTATATTTTGAAAACTAAAGGTATTGCCGTATCAGATGTTGATAAATTTACGCCTAAAGAATAAGTGAGAGTATTCAGGCTTCACTTGGAGCCGACCGGCATGCTCCCTTAACGCAGTGCCCGCAAACCATAAAGGCAACCGCAATGAACAGGGCCGCTCTTCTTTTTCTCTGCCTGCTCCCGATTCCGACCGCGTCCTGCGCGGACAGGGAAAGCAGCGCCGCCGTGGGTCTCGGCACCGGCGGCGCAGGCGCCGCCTTTTTCAGCAGCGGCGCGTCTATTCCCTCCATCGGCGTATGGGGCGGCAACGGGTTCCGCAATCGCTCCTTCGGCGGAGTGTTCTTCGGCTTCCCACTGACTTCATACGAAGCTGACGAGTACATGCCGCCCGTGCCTCCGGCCCCGGCTGCTCCTGCGCCGGGCGCGGCGTCCCCGACGGCGGATTGAACCGTGACGCCGGCCGGAAACAGCAGGTCCGGTTTTCCGGAATTTACGGAAATCGAAAGAAAATTCCTCCCGGCCCACGCCGGCTGGCGCACGCTACCGGCAACCCGCCTGCATATCCGCCAGGGCTACCTCAGCCTTGACCCGGAAAGAACCGTACGCGTACGCCTTTGCGAAGACTGCCGAGGGAGTGCGCATCTTGCGGCATCCCCCGGCCCGCCCCCGCAACATACCGGAAACAGTCCCGGCCTTCGGTCGGTATGCGCCGCGTCGCGTCCCGGCCCGCCCCCGCAACATGCCGGAAACAGCCCCGCAGGGCAGGCTTTCCTGACCGTCAAAGGCAAACGCCGCGGCGCGGCGGGCGCCGAGTTCGATTTCCCCATCCCCGCGCGCGAAGCCGCCGCCCTGCTCGAAACCCTCGCCTTGCGTCCCTTTGTGGAAAAAATACGCCACCGCGTGGAACTGCCGCCGCATATATGGGAAATCGACGAGTTCCTGGGTGAAAATCTGGGTCTGATTCTCATTGAAGTCGAACTCGACGACGAAAATACCCCGCTTCTCCTGCCGGACTGGGTGGGTTCGGAAGTGACCGGCGACATGCGTTACGCAAACGCCTCCCTGGTTCGTGAGCCGTTCGGCCGCATAAAGGTCTGACAGCCGTGCCCGCAACGCCCGGTCCGCGCTTTTTTTCAGATTTTGCCGCTTTCGAACGCCTGCTGGACAGCCTGGGCCTCTTCCGCATGACCCCCGGCATCGAACGCGTTCAGGCCGTACTCCGCCGCATGCGCCCCGCGCCCCCACCGCATGTCGCCGTACAGGTCGCAGGCACCAACGGCAAAGGGTCTACCAGCGTCATCCTTGCCCGCACGGCGGAAGAACACGGTCTCAAAACCGGCCTGCACATCTCCCCGCATTTCCTTTCCCTGCGCGAGCGCCTGAGCATCAACGGCATTCCGCTCCCCGAAAGCGCGTGGCTCGATGCGGCCGAACGCGTCATGGCCGCCGGAGGGGATGACCTGAGCTGGTTCGAACTCGTCACCTGCATCTCCTCCGAAGCCTTCAGCGCCGCCGGCGTCGACCTGGCGGTCATGGAAAGCGGCCTGGGGGGACGCTTTGACGCCGTAAGCGCCCTGAAAGCCGATATGGTGCTCTTTACCCCCATCGGCATGGACCACGAAGCCGTACTCGGCTCCACCCTCAAAGAAATTGCCGCGGACAAGGCCGGAGCCGTGCGTCCCGGCAAACCCGTCCTCAGCGGTCCCCAAAATCAGGAAGCCCTGGACGAACTGCAACGCCGCGCCGCGGCTCTCAATGCGCCGTTCATCCGCATCGACGACTCTCTGCCCTTGCCCCGGAACAGTGCGCCTGCCATGCCCGGCAAACACCAGATCGCCAACGCCCGCCTCGCCCTCGCCGCTTTCCGCACCCTTGTGCGCAACAAAATTTTCCCTCCGGCGGTCATGGAACGCCTCGCGGGGGCACCGGACAACGACGCCGAAGCCCGCGCCCTCGCCCGCGCCCGGCTGCCCGGACGCATGCAGCGCATCGCGCCCCTGCCCGGAACATCCCTCGAAGCGGCCGAAGCCGCCCTGTTCCCCTCCGGCCGCCCCCCCCTGCTCCTGGACGGGGCGCACAACCCGCACGGACTGGCCGCCCTCGGCGAAAGTCTTGCCGCAGCCGGCACAGCGCCGGCAGCCGTGATTTTTTCCTGCCTCCGCGACAAAAATCCCGCCGGCATGCTCCCTCTGCTGCGCGCCCTGGCTACCGGCCCGATTTTCATACCCCCGATAGCCGGCAACCCCCGCGCCGCCGACCCGCGTGAACTCGCAGCTCTCGCCGGCCTGAACGCCTGCGCCGCGCCCTCTCTCGCCGAAGCCCTGCGCCGGGCGTCAACCGCCGTCGTCGAACGCCTGCCTGAATCCCCTGACGGCGGAACTCCGGCCAACCCTCTGCTCATCTGCGGGTCGCTCTACCTCCTTGCGGAATTGTTCACGCTCTGCCCGAACTATCTGAGTTCAATTCCGGATTAGAGAGTTTTTACCTATAAATAGATACAATCATAGTAACATGCAAAAAATACAAGTTTTTCCATGCTGTGTCGAGGTGTTGAGAAACACCTGTTGAGAAACATCCTGACAACATGCTGATTTTATAATATTTTTACGTAGAAAACCTATCCGTTGATGTAAACGCTCCATAAAGACGCTTACGGCAGGAATCCCCTTTCTTCAGAGAGGGGGCAATCCGCCGGGCGCCTATACGATGGGCCGGAGTCAGCCGGCGGCAGACGCCGGCTGTGGATTGAAAAACGCGTCGAGTTTCCGGCAGCCCGGTCCTTCCAGGCGGCTTTTCCCGCCGCCCAGGGGGATGACCAGAATCTGCGCGCCGATGCGCTCTTTAAGCGCTTCCACATGCGAAATCACCCCGATCAGCCTGCCTTCACGGCGCAGGCCGGCCAAGGTGTCGAGGGCGATATCCAGGGCTTCATCGTCCAAAGTGCCGAAGCCTTCGTCGAGAAACAGCGAATCCGGCGTTTTGCTCCCGACCATGCCGGACAGGCCGAGAGCAAGAGCCAGACTGACGAGGAAACTTTCACCGCCCGAAAGATTGCGGGTTGAACGCAGCTCTCCCGCCTGCCATTCGTCCCGCACGGAAGGTTCCAGCACGTTAAAGTCCTCGCGGGTCAGGCGGTAGCGGTCGGTCATTTTCCGCAGGTGCGCGTCGGCGCGGGCCATGAGAACGTCAAAGGTCAGCCCCTGGGCGAAATTGCGGTATTTTTTACCGTCGGCCGAACCGATCAAGGCATGGAGTTCGTCCCAGCCGGCGCACACCCGCTTCTGGGCTTCCAGCGCGCGGATCTGCTCCTGCCGGCGCAGGCGCTGTTCCTCATCATCGCGCAGCCGTTGCCGGCAGGCGCCCACGACTTGCTGAAGCTCAACGCGCTCGGCCGCCAGCCGTTGCAGGTCGGTTTCCAGGTTTTCCGCCTCTTCCGGCGGCGGCAGCCCTTTCGCGCGTTCCGCCGCAAGGAGCGCCGTCTTTTCCTGTTCGGCGGCGGTGAGGGCGGCGCGTTCCTCGGCGAATTTGTCGGCAATCGCGGCCAGACGCCTGCGTTCTTTCTCCGGCAGAGCCGCCGCCGCGCAACTTGCCGCATCGGCAAAACCGGATGCCCGGAGCCGGACGAGGAAGGCCGCGCTCAGGCTGCGCAGGGTGTCTTCCCGTTCGGTCGAGGCTTTACGCAAATCGTCGATTTTTCCTTGAAGCAGCACTACCGCCTGCTGTGCCGCGCCGGCCCTGCGTTCGGCGGAGGATGCGTCCTTGTCGGCGGTTTCCGTCGCCGTTTCCAGGCGGCGTTCTTCGGCATCGGGATTGTTGTCGCCGTACAGGGCGCGGCGTTCGCGCAACAGTCCGTCGCGTTCCTCAAAGAGCAGACGCCGGCGTTCACGGCGTTTGAGCAGTTCCGCTTCCGCGGTTCCGGCCTGTTCGCCCAGATGCCGGACGCGCTGGTCCAGGGCGGCGACGGCGCTTTCCAGAGCGGCGGCCGCTTCGGCTTTTTCCAGGGTTGCCGAGCTGAACGCGAGGCTGCGCGCATGCTCGCGGCGCAGATCTTCCAGTTGTTCGAAAAATTGTGGATTGCGTTCCGGGTCGGCAGGGGCCGGCAGCATACCGGGCGGCAGGCCGGCGCGGGCAGCCTCCAGACGCTTTGCGGCCTCTTCACGTTTCCGGGCGTGTTCCTTGCCGGATTCGGCGGCGCGGACAAGGTCCCTGCCGATTTCCGCCTGCCGCACTTTGAGCGCCGCCGTCTCGGCCCGCGCGGTCTTCAGCGCGGCCCTGACTTCGGCAAGGCGTTTTTCCGTGCCGTCGGGGCCGGGAATGTTCCCCCGCGCGTAAGGATGGTCCGGGGACCCGCACAAAGGGCAGGCTTCGCCGTCGCGCAACCCGTGCCGGGCTTTTTCATACGAAGCGAGTTCTTTTTGCAGGGAAAGCCGGATTGTCAGGTCGCCTTCTTCTTTTTCCAGAGCGGTCGTGCGGCTCTCCGCGCGCTCTACGTCAAGGGCCGGCTGGGCCGCCTGCGCCGCGAGCGCCGCGCTTTGCTCCTCAAGTTCCCGGACGGCGCGGGCTGACGCCGCCTGGAGGTCCGCCGCCTCGCGGGCGCGCTCCAACAATCTTTCCTGTTTTTCCTGCAAGGACAGACGCTTACGCAGCTCGGCCGGATCGCTTTGCGCGGGTTGCGCCGCTGCCTCGCGGCGGGCGCCGTCCGCGTCCTCAAGGGCTGCCCCGCCGTCGGCCGGCAACGCCGCGCGGCGTATCTGCTCGGCGCGCAGGCGGTCGAGTTCGGCGGACTTGCGGTGCAGTTCACCTTGCAGCCCGGCGAGCAGCGCGGACTGTTCGGCGATGCCGGCATCGCCCGCGCGGAGCGGCTCGGCCTTTTCGGCGATTCTCAGGTCCAGTTCGCGCACGCTCCTGAGTACGGGCCGCGCCGCGAGCAGGGCGCTTTTTGCGGCCGCGCGCCGGGTCTCCGCCGCCTTCAACGATTCCCGCGCGCGTTCCGCTCCGTCGAGGGCGCCCGGCAGGGACTCCAGGCAGCTTTTCAGGGCGCGCCCGTCCTTATCCTGCGCGGCGTGGAGCCCGGCAAGCGCGGCGAGGTCGGCGGCGTGTTCCAGGCAACGCACGGCGGCCTCCAGGCGGGCGCGGTCCGGGGCAAAAATTTCCTCTTCGGCGCGCAGCGTTTTCAGGCGCGCGGCGATATTCTCCAGTTCACGTTCCAGCCGGACTTGTTCGCGTATCCCGGCAAGCGCCTTTTCCATACGCGCGACCGACAGGGCGAGTGCGTCTTCGCGGGCTTTCGCGGCCTCCAGTTCGGCGCGCAGGCGCTGTTCCTGCTCGGGCGCAAGCAGCAGCAGGCCCTCCAGGCCGGCCTGCAGGGCGTCGCGTCTGCTGTTTTCCACAGCGCGGAGTTCGTGGACGCGCATGGAGATGCGGCTGTAAATTTCGGTGCCTGTTATGCGCTCCAGAAGCGGAGCGCGTTCGTCCGGCGAGGCCTGCAGGAAAGCGGCAAAGCCGCCCTGGGCCAGCAGGGCGGAGCGGGTGAACTGCTCGAAATCCATGCCGACGGCGTTTTTGATGCCGGCGGCAGTGCCCTTGGCGCTTGTCGAGCAAATGCGCCATGTTTCCCCTTCCAGGCGGGACAGTTCCTGTCTCGGGATCTGAAGTTCGCCACCTGCCTTTTTGTGCGCCCTGCGCCGGCTCCAGCGGCTGAGATGGACCCCTTGTCCGGTTTCAAACACGACTTCGGCAAAGCATTCGCCGGTGCGGCGGGTCATGATTTCGTCGGTGCTGCCGGCAATTTTGCCCAGACGGGGGGTGCGGCCGTACAGGGCCAGGCAGACGGCGTCCAGAATGGTGGTCTTGCCCGCTCCTGTCGGGCCGGTGACGGCAAAGATGCCGTCCGCGGCGTAGGCCGGGTGGTCCAGGTCGATTTCCCATGCTCCGGCCAGGGAATTGAGATTTTTGAAGCGAATCTGCCGGATGCGCATCAGTTCTCCTCTTCGCCCGCATCTGGGGCCGTGTCTGCCGAAAAAGGCCCGGCGCCGTCGTCAAGCGCTTCGCCGTTCGCATCCGTTGAATACGCTCCGGCGCCGTCGTCAAACTCTTCGCCGTTCGCATCGGTTGAATACGCTCCGGCGCCGTCGTCAAACTCTTCGCCGTTCGCATCAAGGGACGTGTCCGGGTGTTGCCCTGCGCCGCCGGGGAGGGTCCGCGCAGGGGACAGTCCCTCCGCATCAAGGGAACGGAGTGTTTCCTGGTGGAGAAGGCGCAGGCCGGCCTTCTGATCTGCCGGCGCTTCGGCAACATTGAGGCGGAGTTCGAACATTTCTTCCACACTCAGGGTGTCCGGGGTCCGGTCCTCGTCCGCCGAAGGCGCGGACCGTCCTGCGCTCCGGTTGTTTTTGACGCGCAGTATCTCCAATGCCGTGCCTTCGGCCAGGTCGCTCAGGCGTCCGCGCAGGTTGCCGACCAGAGCTTCGCCTTCGTAGACAAGTTCCAGGCAGGCGTCTGAGCCGGCCGAGACCAGTTCCGCGATGCGCCGTTCCAGGTGATCCAGGTCGCCTTTGATGCTTTCCAGGTGTTGTAAGACGGGGACTGCCTGCAAGTCGACGCCGGCCTCACGGCCGTTGAATTCCACGATGCAGACGCTTTTGCGTTGCCCGGCCTCGCCGAAGCCCATGGGCAGCGGGGAGCCGCTGTAGCGGACGGTCTCGTCGCCGTTTACCGTTTGCGGCATATGGAGGTGACCGAGGGCCGTATAGTCGAAGGGGGCGAAGATGTCGGCATGCACCGGGGCCAGGGTGCCGACATACAGGTCGCGCACGCCGTCGTCGTCGCTGCGCCTGCCGCCGGCGGCGAAGAGGTGCCCCAGAGCCGCCGCCGGGATATCGCAGTGAAGTTCGCGGCGTATGCGTGAAACCGCCGCGCCGGCGGCGGCATAGTGCCGGCGGATGCCGTCCGCGAGTTTTTTTTCCCTGTCTTCCGGGCTTTCGCCGGGTTCGGCGCTGCGCACGTCCCGGTCATGCAGATAGGGCACGGCGCAGACGAGCAGTTCCGGCCTGCCCCGCGCATCGCGCAAGGTCAGCACTTCGTCGGCGGGATCGGCGCAGGCCCGGCCGGCGACATGCACGTTGAGCGCTTTCAGCAGTTCCTTGGGGGCATTGAGAAAATTCGGCGAATCGTGGTTGCCGGCGATGATGACCACATGGCGGCAGACGGCGGCCGCGCGGATCAGGAAACGGTAGTACTGTTCCTGGGCGCGGGTGCCGGGCGTGCCGGAATCGAAGACGTCGCCCGCCACGAGAAGCGCGTCCGCTTCCCGGTTCCGCAGCGTTTCCGCCAGCCAGTCCAGAAAGCGCGCGAACTCGTCGTGACGACGACGGCCGTACAGTCTCCTGCCCAAATGCCAGTCTGAGGTATGGAGCAGTTTCACCGAAATTTCCTTTATGCCCGTTGTTTCCTGCACAGCCGGGTAGACGGCGTTTTTCAAACCCGGCGTCCGGGTCCGGGCCGGCCCGTCCGCAGGACGGCCGGCAGAAAGGCGAGCATAAGACAGGCCGTCATGAGGAAACCGGCTCTGAAACCGACGGAATCACCCCACAGCCCCAGAAGCATCGGAGTGATGCCGAGTCCTATATACGATCCTACAGGTACGCCGACCGCCATATACAGCGGCAGGTCCTTGGGGAAGCTGTACGCCAGATGCGTAAACGCCGCCGGTATGGCAAGGGCCGCGCACAGGGGATGCACGTAAAGACCGACGGCAAAGGCCGGGAAGGAGGACAGCGCCATGCAGCCTACGGCCGCCGCCATCAGAGAGAAGGCGAACAACATGGTTGCGCGCGTGCCCATACGCGCGCAAAACCGTCCGGCCGCATAGGCCGCGAAAGGCGCGGCAATGCGCGAGGTGGAGAGCAGAAGCGCGGCCTGCTCCGTCGGGATGCCGAGTTCATCTTCCATATACAGCGTCAGTACGCTGTAGACGCCGAAATGCGCGGAAATGGCAAGGCCGAGGGCAAATACGAAAAACCACAGGCCAGGTGCGCGCAGAGCCTGACCCAAACCCGCAAGGGAAACGGGCGGGTCGGTCCGTACTCCTCCCCGGCAGCGGAAGGAAAACAGCGTTCCCGCGCCGATGCACAGCGCTCCAAGACAATACAGCGCGCCTTGCCGGCCGAGCAGCGCGCACCCCGCGCCGGCGATGAGCGGGGCGAGCAACAGCCCGGCATTGGGCGCGCATTCATGCGCGGCGATGAATCTGCCCCACAGCGGTTCGGGGCCGAGACTGCGCAGAATGCTGAACCCGGCGTTGAGATAGGGGCCGGTGACCAGGCCCAGCAGCAAAAACATGAAAGGCAGCAGCGCGGGATTCGTCGTCGCGGCAATGCCGATCACGGTCATGCCGCCGAGCACGGAGGCCGCCGCGGCCAGACGGCGCGGCGCAATCCGCGAGGCGAGAAAACAGGACAAAAATACCGCCAGGGAGTAGCCTGCGGAAATATACATGAGCAGGCGGGTCGACGCCGCGTGGCTGATGCCGAATTCCCGCTCGAATTCAGGCAGGAGGGGACCGAAAATAACGCGAATGAGGTAAGTCAGGAAAAAAATGCCCGAGGTCATAAGTACGCCGGGCAGGGCGAGCCGAAAGGCCCTCGTCTCGCAATCCCGCCCGGCGGTCCCCGACCCCCGGCGGACTTCCCCGCCTGCGGGTTCCTGTTCTCCTCCGTCCGCGCGAGGCCGCTCCGGGCAACGCCCGGCGGCGTTGTTCTCAGCCCGCTTGCCGTTCATAGTCGTCGCCGCGCTTTTTCTCTTTGCCGCGTCCGGAAAGAGCGCAGGCCAACAGCCGGTCCGGGTCGAGGATTTCCACGCGGCTCTTGCTGTAAGCGCCGATAATGCCGTCCTCGCGCAGTTTTGACATAACCAGATGCAGGGAACTGCGGTGTATGCCGAGATAGGCGGCAAGTTCCAGTTGCGTCAG
The DNA here is from genome assembly GCA_031276485.1 of Desulfovibrio sp. Taxonomy (GTDB): domain Bacteria; phylum Desulfobacterota; class Desulfovibrionia; order Desulfovibrionales; family Desulfovibrionaceae; genus Frigididesulfovibrio. Next base: position 10,924 of record JAISMY010000004.1, read on the forward strand.
GTTGGGGACCGGGCTTTTCCCTTCGTCGCGGTGCAGGTACATACTGTAAAGGGCGCGGCAGACCAGGCCGAGGGCATCGAAGGCATGCAGTTCGCAAAGCCGCCCGGAAAAAATGCGGGTTTTCCGGCTGAGCGAGCAGAGCAGGTTCAGAACCAGTTCCGGATGCAGCGCGGCAAAGTTCGCGTTCAGAATTTTTGCCGGCCAACTGACGGCGCGAAGCTCTTTCACACAGGTGAAAATGCAGTCCATACCGTCATGCTGCGTAGGTGTTTCCTCGAACATGCAGTTTCTTCCGAGGTACATGAGGATTCTTTCCTCACCGTTCGCGGCGATGTGTGAGAGGCATACGCGTCCCTGCCTGATGAAAAATATCCGGTTGTCCTCCCTGCTGCGGCCGACGCCGGTAATAACACTCCCGGCGGGGAAAGAAACATTGTAGCCCGTATGTAACATCTGCTCCCAAGGTTTGTTGAGATCCTGCAACACTATAGGATAAAAGCGAATATGCGTGCTCATTGCGTTGCTCCTTCAGCGAACGGCGCCGGGCTTTGCCGGGCGAAGCCCGAGCAGACCCGATGCTGTGCGGTTATGTGGCGGGAACGACAATGACGCATGTCGGCCGGGCGCGCCGGCGCTTCAAAACAAGTGCTGATCTTCCGACGATGCCGGATTGCAACAATGTCGCGGGCGGGCACAGGATCGTCCCACACGGGCCTTGTTGTTCCTCCCGAAGTTTTCAAATTTTCTTTTTCTTTTCTTTTCGGGGACCGGCCACGTCTATACTATACGCAACGGAGCGGGCATTGCCAAGCGCAATTTGAGCGTTTATACCGATGAAGATGGATATGCTCTATAACTTATGTAAATATTGTATGTTATGTAAAAATGAAATTTCACCGCAAGAATACGCGCTGCAATGTTGTTCAGACCGGCGCGCCGTTACCGCCCTCCGGCACATTGCGGCGCTTGCCGGCGGGAATCCACTGCGTCAACATCCTGTCCAGCAGGTCCGTGTCTATGGGCTTGGAAAGAAAGTCGTTGAACCCGCTTTTCAGGAACATCTCCTGCATGCCGGACATGGCGTTGGCCGTCAGTACGACGATGGGCATGGTCCGGCAGCGCTCCTCGTCAAGAGCCCTGACGGCGCGCGTTGCTTCCACCCCGTCCATTTCCGGCATCATGTGATCCATCAGGACAAGGTCGAAGGGGCGCTGCATCACCAGGTCCACGGCCTCGCGTCCGTTCGCGCAGGTGAAGATCCGCATCCGGTAGGGAGCAAGCAGCCCCTCCGCTACCAGCAGGTTGCTCGGCAAATCGTCGACAACCAGTACCTCGGCTTCAGGCGCGATGAACGTGGCTGTACGCTTCTTCTTTTGCCCGGCGGATGCGCGCTGCGGCCGGCGTTCGACCACGCGCTGGACCAGCACGGCCGTAAAGACCGAGCCCTTCCCGTACACGCTTGCCGCCTCGATGTCGCCGCCCATGGCCCTGCACTGGCTGCGGGCTATGCTCAATCCGAGGCCGGTTCCCTCAATATCCGGATGCCCCTGGACGTCAACCCGCCTGAAGCTGACGAACAGTTCCCCCATGTCTTCCTGCCTGATCCCGATCCCCGTATCGGCCACCCTGAAAGAGAGCCGTATAGACTTGTCCCCGATCATTGCGCCGGAAACGGCGAGGGAGACGGACCCTCGGCGGGTATATTTGACGGCGTTGCCGAGGAGGTTCAGCAGTACCTGTCTGACGCGGTTCGCGTCGCCGCGCAGGCTGTCGGGCAAACCGGCGTCGATATGCGTGGTGAACTCTACAGGTTTGTCGGCGATGCCGGAACGGATGATGTCCTCCACATCGCCGAGCAGGTCGCGCAACGCATACTCCGCATCTGCGACCTCCATCCTGCCCTCCGAGATTTTCGAGAAATCCAGAATATCGTTGATAATGGAAAGCAGGCTGATGCCGGACTGCTTTATGTGCCGGACCTCCTTTGCGGCGTCCGCGGGTAAATCGCGCCGGAGCAGCACTTCGGCAAGACCGATGACGACGTTCATGGGTGTGCGTATCTCGTGGCTCATCTTGGCCAGAAAGGCGCTTTTGGCGTTGGACGCTTCCACTGCCAGCCGGGTTTGGTTCTGCAGGTCTTCGGTGCGCTGCCGGACCATCTCCTGCAGCATGTTTTCATTCTGCCGGTGCAGAGCGATCTTTTTTCTGTGGCTGTACGTTTTCAGTATGATAAATGTCGCCATGGCAAGCAGGACGGCGGCGGACGCGCCCGCCAGATAACGCATCTGCCGTTTTTCGCTGCCGTCGTCGCCCACACGGACCCAGCGGCTCTGTATCGCAATTTTTTCGGCGGGCGTGATCGTCGCCAGGGTCTTGTTCAGGATGTTGCGCAGTTCCGGCATGTCGGTGCGTACGCCCATACAGAAAGCATTGTCGTATTCCGAGGAAAAGGAGATGAAGTTCAGGTTGGACAGACCGAGGTTGCGGGCGGCATACAAAACGACGGGCAAATAGCCGAGCATGGCCGCCTCCCTGCCTTCCGCAACGGCCAGAACGGCGTCCCCGTCCGAATCATACAGACTGAGCGCGACATTAAGGGTGGAAAAGGCAAAGTGCGCGTTGGACGTGCTTCTCTGCACCGCAAGCGGTTGTCCGCGGATATCGTACACGCTTTTGATCGGGCTGTCTCCCCGCACCACCAGAGCCGGCTTGTATTTATAATAAGGACGCGTCAGCAGGAATATTTTTTCCCGTTCCTCGGTCCAGCCCAGGGTGGGAAGCAGATCCAGTTCACCGTCCGAGACTTTTTTCAGCGCATCGACGAAAGGTATATCCACGGCAGGCACAAAGCGGAGGCCCGTTTTTTCGCCGATCAAGGTCAGATAGTCCGGCGCGATGCCGACGTAATTCCCGTGGTTGTCTAAAAATTCGAAAGGGGCGAAGTGCGCGGCGACAGCCACGCGGATAACCGGGTGGTCGCGTATGAATTCCTTTTCGGCTTCCGTCAGGATGAGAGCGGCGTCTTGCGCAACGGTCTCCGCGCTCAGGAGGGGCAGCGTGAGCAGGACGGCAAAGAACAGACGCAACGCCGGCCGTGCGCGCTTTATTCCGCCTGCGCAGGAAGGGGGGATTGATGGGACTTTCGTCATATCCGACTCTGCCCGCATTGTCGCGCGTCATCGCGCATAATCCGCAACCAGCAGTTCGTTTGCCGAGACAATATACGCAATTATCAGGAAAAATGGAATAACCTTCTTGCGGCCGACGTTTATTGATTTACGCGAAACCCATATCAAGTTGCAGTCAATGCGATGTAAATTCAATAAAATATCTATCGTATTATACTGATTAATTTAGTAAATTTTTGGGAGTGTTGACTTACGAATGATATTTCTCCATCAAAACGCTGTCGCGCAACGGCTTAATGCCCAAAAAACATTCGCAGGTTAATTCCCTAAAATTTTTACGAAATAACCGCCTGTTGCCGCAGGCTTTGCATCAGTAAATTGCCGGCATCAGAATGCGACCACGGCGATGCGGGCCGCATCGGCCCCGGCCAGGGCGGCTTCGCGGTCGAAAAAGAGCGTCCCGCGCGCCTCAAAGGCAAGACAGGCATAGCTGTAGCGGGCCATAACCTCCAGGGTGCCCGCGCCGACGGAAGGCAAATCCATGCGCTTGTCCTGCCCCGGCTTCAGCACCTTGACCGCAGTGCAGCCCGCTCCCCCCAGTTCTCCGCCCCGAATCAGCGCCGCGTCCGTGCCTTCGACGGCTTCAACCGCGACGACTATGCCTCTGCGCACCGCCACGCACTGCCCTATGTCCAGGGCGCCTATCTGTCCGGCTACTGCGATCCCGAATTCCATATCCTTGCGGGTGTAGGCATCAGGCTGAATTTTTCCGAGTACGCCCGGAGAACAGCGCAGTTCCGGCACCAAAGCATCCGGGCGCACCACGCTGAATCCTTCGTCCTGCAGGATGTCCGCCACAGCGCGGAGCAGGGCGTCGTCTCCTTTGCCCGCCAGTCTGACAATCAGGCCGGCAACGCGGAAATCCGGCCTGAGGCTCAGGGCCCTGACCTTGTTTACGGCGCCCGCCATGCACAACCGAACGACCTGCCGGCTCCTGAAAAACTTGATGAGTTTGTTCAACTGCCCGACCGGCAGCATGACGAAATCCTCGGCGAGCGCGGCCAGCGCAGGGTCCGCATTGCCGGCGATTCCGCAGATGACGACGCCGAGGCCGCGCTCTGCCGCGCCCCGCGCGACCAGGAAAGGAAACTGTCCGGAACCGGCTATGATCCCGATGCGCTCTTCAGTGTGCGCGGCGGCCGGGGCGTCACGCATCGCGCGCTTCCGCCGCCCGCACGGCATGCAGCACACCGCGCTCACTTTCCTGGATAAAAGTAATAATTTCCATGACTTCAGGAACTTCAGCAAATTCCGCCGTCGCCTGTTCCAAAGCCTCCCGGCGCGGCATTCCGGAAAGCCAGATCAGGCGGAAGGAGGAGCGCACGGCCGCAATTACCGAGGGAGGCAGGCGCATGCGGCGCAAGCCGACGAGATTCGGACCCTGTATGCCGCCGCGCACACCCACGGCCGTCATGTACGGAGGCAGATCCTGCGCTATGCCGGTCATGCCGCCTACAAAGGAATGTCTCCCCAGGCGCGAAAACTGGTGCACGGCCGACAGCCCGCCCAGAACGGCGTTGTCCGCGATCCGTACGTGGCCGGCCAGGGTGGCGCCGTTGGACATGACGATATTGTCGCCCAACATGCAGTCGTGCGCCACATGGCAATAGGCCATGATCAGGTTGTTGCTGCCGATGCGCGTCACGCCGCCGCCCCCTTCCGTACCCCGGTGTACCGTGCAGAACTCGCGGAAGTTGTTGTTCTCCCCGATTTCCAGATACGACAGCTCACCCCTGAACTTGAGGTCCTGGGGGATTCCGCCGACAAAGGCATACGAATGCACGATGTTGCCGCCGCCCATGCGCGTATGTCTGCCCACGGAGGCAAAGGCCCGGATTTGGCAGTCGTCGCCGATGCGCACGTCGTCTTCCACAACGGCGCAGGGACCGACGGCGACCCGTTCTCCGATCTCCGCCGCATCCGACACAAAGGCCGAGGGATGTATCAGCGCGCTCACGGCATCTCCCGTCGGGGCGCGACAACGGCCGTAAGCACTGCTTCGGCGGCCGGAATCCCGTCCACAGAGGCCGTGCCGCGCATTTTCCAGAGCCGCATTTTCTGCTTCAGCAGTTCACACTCCAGATCCAGGCGGTCGCCGGGAATCACCGGCTTTCTGAAACGTACGCCTTCAATGCCTGTAAACAGAAAGACGCTGTCTTTGACGACCTCCGCCCGCAATCCGTGCAGGATCAGAAAAGCCCCCGCCTGGGCAAGAGATTCGACAATCAGCACGCCCGGCATGAGCGGCAGACCCGGAAAATGGCCCTGAAAAAACGGTTCGTTGATGCTCACGTTCTTGTAGGCCGACACTTTTTGCCGGTATGTCATGCTCACGACCCTGTCCACCATCAGGAAAGGATAGCGGTGGGGAAGAAAATTCATAATATCGTTGACGTTCAGAACGCCGCAGGCGGCGTCCGGGCTTGCGCTTTCCGTCATGCGTCCTCTTTGCCGGCAGCGGTGCCGGTCTTGTGTTTCCATACGGCGGACCGCTCCGGACAAAGCCCTGCAGCGCCTTTCAATCAGACCGGGAGGCTTTGCCCCCCGCAGCCCCCTCAGTCCGCTCCGGGCAAAGCCCTGCAGCGTCCTGCAACAGCCGTTTGACGTCAGCCAGTTCTTTTTCCAGGCGCCGCACCTGCCTGTGCAGTTCCGGCAGCCTGGGCAACAGGGAAACAACGCGCATGAAGGCGCCGCCGTCCATAAAAGGCGATCCTCCGCCTCTGACGCCGGAGGGAATGTCCGAGGGCACCCCGGACTGCGGCCCTACGGTAACGTCGTCGCCGATCCGGATGTGCCCGGCAATGCCCGCCTGACCGGCTATGGTCACGCGGTCGCCGATCCTGACGCTGCCCGCTATGCCCACTTGGGAGATGATGAGGCATTGTTCTCCCGCGCGCACATTGTGGCCGATCTGCACAAGGTTGTCCAATTTGCTGTCCGCGCCTATGCGCGTCGCCCCGAGCGTGGCCCGGTCGATGCAGGAGTTCGCGCCCACGTCCACGCCGTCCGCAAGACGCACGACGCCGGTCTGGGGCACGGTCAGCATTTCTCCCCCCGCGCGTACAAAACCGAAACCGTCCGAGCCGAGGACCGCGCCGGGCCGAAGCACGCAACGCGCCCCCATTTCCGTGCCGGACAAAACAACGGCGTTGGGATACAGAACGCTGTCGTCGCCGATGCGGCAGTCTTCGCCCACATATACGCCGGGGAATATCTCGCAGCCTGCGCCGATGCTGGAACGCGCGCCGATGTGCGCATGGGGATGCACCGTGCAGCCCGCGCCGAGACGGGCTTCGGGATGAATGACGGCAGCCGGGCTTATGCCCGTAAAGCCGCTTTCCCTGCGCGTGAACAGGGAAGCGATGCGGGCGAAGTCATGGTATGGCGCCCCGCTGACCAGCGCGCAGCGCGCCCCGGCGGCGTATTCCCGCGCCAGAATGACGGCGCAGGCGCGGGTTGTGCCCAAAAGATGCCTGTAGCGGGGATTGGCCAGGAAACTGACCTCCGTTTCCGAAGCGTCTTCCAGGGTGTTCAGCCCGGTGAATTCTCGGTCTTCGCCGATCAGGGCCAGGCCGAAAGTCGAGGCGAGTTCCGACAGGCGCATGCTCATGCCGGGCACACGGCGGTCAACGCCCTTGCGGCGGCTGGGCGGCGTTGCCTCCGGCGGCGCCGCGTTGCGGTACGGCAGGGGCCGGGGCATTGCCCGCGGGCGGGGCGGCGCCTTGCGGCGGACCGCTTTTCAGCATGTCTTCCTTGATTTTTTTGAACACGGCGTTGCTTTCCGCCAGCATGTCGGCGGTAATGTCCAGAGCGGAGTCATAATAGACGATGTCGGCAATATCCATGATCAGGGTGTAGCCCTTGGACTCGGCCAGATTTTTTGCCGCCCGGCTGATGACTTCGTCAATGTCCCGACGGACGCGCTGCTCGTCCGCCTGGAGCAGACGCATGAACGCCTGCGCCTTTTCGCCGTATTCCCGCTGTTCCCTGACGAAATTCTCCTGCTGCTTGGCCGTGGGCTTTTTGTTCTGAAACTCCGAGGCTTTCTTTTCCAGGCGCAGGCGTTCTTTTTCCAGAGAGTTTTTTTGTTCGCCGAATTTGCTGTCCAGGGCCGCCCTGGCTTCCTGCAGGGCATCGCACTCGGCGGCGGTTTTTTGCAGGTTGAAAACTGCAGTTTTGCTGTCCGCGGCCGCCGCGTCAAAAGAAGCGGACAGAAACAGACAGGCTGCAAGACACGCGATGTAACGCATTACAGACTCCTTTGGGGTTGCCGCGGGCGTGTTGCGGCTTTGCGATTGCGGCGGGGGCACGGTGCCGCCGCCGGCGTCCGCATTCGTTTCCGCAACGGAAAAATACACCGGCGCAGCGCCGCAAGTCAAGGCGGCAAAGACCTTGCGCTGTGCGCGAAACGCGCGTTGCCGATTTTTTGCTTTACATCGTCTGCGGGAGGGATTAGTAATAAAGGTTCCGGGGTCTGCCGAACAAGGCCCTTTTTCAGGGAGCATGCGATGGAACAACGCGATTTGGACGACTTCCGTGTTCTTCTCAACACCATGCTTGAGGAAGCGCTCAAGCACAGTGAAATGACGCTGGAAGACATGACCGACAACAATGAAATCTTTGCCGACCCGGCGGACCGCGCCACCATGGAGGCGGACCGGACCTTTACTTTGCGCATCCGCGACCGGGAGCGCAGGCTGATCAAAAAAATCAAGGACGCCCTGCAGCGTCTTGACGACGGCGTTTACGGCATCTGCGAAAGCTGCGGTGACGACATCGGAGTACCCCGTCTGAAAGCCCGCCCGGTGACCAAGCTGTGCATAAACTGCAAGAGCAGACAGGAAGAAGACGAACATTTGCGGGGCGATTAGCGCGGTTCACCAGAGCATTTCAACTTTGAGATTACCCGGCAAATTCTCTTCAGACTACGTTCGATTCGGCGCTTGGAGCATTTCCCCAACGCTTGAAACAGTTCGCTTACGGCGGGCAAAGCGCAACGCATGCGCGATCTGCTCCGGCGCATTGCAGCCCTGAGTTTCTCTGTCAGGTTCCCCCGGCCTGTGTTCACCGTCAGCCGTACCCGCCCGGCAGGCGCATATGGATTCCCATGTTTTCCGCATTCCGGCCGCCGAGCTGCCTCCAGGCACGGACAACCGGGAATTGCGGGGCGTGGCCCTTTTCCGTTCTAAGGATTTGTTCCCGGCCGCACAATAAAGCGGTCCATGTCCGCCGGATCGGACAGGCGCAAAATTAAGCGGTCAGCCCGTCCATCGTCTGATGCAGTTCCGTTGCCGTATGTGAGAGGTCCCGCACCGCTTCGGACGACTGGTTCATGCTCTTTGCGGTTTCGGACACTATCCGGCTGATTTCTTCCAGAGCGCGGTTGATTTCCTCGGACGTGGAGCTTTGTTCCTCAGCGGCTGTGGCTATGGAAGCAACCACCGCTGAATTGTCGGAAGCCATGCTCACAATTTCCGCCAACGCCGCGCCGGACCGTGTGGCAAGTTCAGTGGCCTCGCTGATTCGCTCCGACGCTTTGCCCATTTCAGCTATATTGGTGACGGCGGACTGCTGAACAGCCTGTATCCTGTCCCCGACTTCGTGCGTGGCAGCCATTGTTTTTTCCGCCAGCTTGCGCACCTCGTCAGCGACAACAGCAAACCCGCGTCCGGCTTCGCCCGCCCGCGCCGCTTCAATGGCCGCGTTGAGGGCCAGAAGGTTGGTCTGGTCGGCGATGTCGGAAATGACGGTCAGCACGCTGCCGATGCTTTCCGCCTGTTTGCCGAGTTCCTGCATATTGGTCTGAAGGTTCAACGCTACCGTGTTGACCTGATTGGTAGCGGCCATGACCTTGTTGACAAGGTCAGCTCCGTCCGTGGCCTTGATGCGGGTATTTTCACTCTGTTTCGAGGCGTCGGCCGCGTGTCCGGCGACTTCCAGAACAGTGGAGTTCATTTCCGTCATAGCCGAAGCAGTGCTTTCAATACGCTGGCGCTGTGTTTCAATGCCGCGCGTGATTATTTCCACCTGCGCGGCCAGTTCCTCCGACGCCGTAGCCACCCGGTCGGAAATCACCGCAGCTTTGTCGGCCACAGCCCGCATAGTGCGCTGCTGCGTCTTGACGGCAGTCAGGTCGGTGATGAGTTGGAGCATGGAAGTCACTATGCCCTTTTCATTTTTCATGGGAATGACCGTGTAGCTGATGTCCAGCACAGCTTCGCCCGCGCGGGCCTGCGTTTCCGAGCTTGCGCTCTGCTTTGTCCGCACGGCGTTTTGCAGTCCGTCGTCGTCGGTTGAGGTATAGGAAAAATTGAACGCGTCACGGTTTTTCTTTTCCAGGTAATTCCCGCCGGTAAGTTTTTTGCCGGCCGGGTTCAGATATTTTACCCGCGTCTCGTCATCCATCATAATGACAGGGGACGGGATATTGTCCACCACCGTGCGGAAGCGCGCCGTTATACCGTTGATGGCCAGGCAGAGTTCCGCGAAACCGCCCTTGAAATTCTCGGTTCTGCCGGCTGCGTCCAGCGCGCCCCTGCTGATTTGTTCCTCGACACTCCGGCACTCCGTGAGCATATCGTTGAGTGTGGCCGGGATGGCTTTCAAAGCTGCGACCATAGTGCCGATTTCCCCTTTTTCCTTTACGATAAGCGCGCTGTGGAATTCACCGTCCGCAACCTGCCGCGCGAACACGGCGACGTTGTTCAAAATCCGCACGAAACTGAGAATGATCAAAATGGGGAAAAGTATGCCGACCGCCAGCGCCGCCAATACCGTGACTATTGTGATGTTTCTCGTGGTTTCGTTGTCCTTCGTCGCATGCCTGCTGAACTCCTGCGCTTCCGCATCCACCTCGGCGTTGATACGCTCAAGGTGTCCGCGTATCGTGGTTTCCATCGCGGCCACGGCGGATATTTCACTCAGCGAATGTTTTGCGTTCAGATACATGGAGCCGTAGGCATCCTTGATGCCGTTTACGGCGTCGGTCAACGCCGCGAAGTCGCGACGGCCGAGTTCGCTGCGCATGACCTGATCAAGCTGCTGCAGAAGGGCGGACATGGCGTCCAGACCCTTTGCGGCTTCCGCGGCTCTATCGGCCTTCATGCCGCTGATGAAGACGGCGATGCTGTCTCTTACGCCGGCCGTTTGATCCCATAGGTCATTCATCAGGACCACGGCCTGAATGTTTCCTGCATTGGCGGCGTTGGACAGGGTTTTGCGCAGGATTGCGCCCATTTCCCTGATCTGGGCTATAAAACTGTTGCTGTAGTAAGTATGAATGGATTTGTGCAAGGTGCGTACTCTGCCGAAAAGCGCTTTATAAGCTTCAATATCGGCGTTCATCCTGCGCGCCGATTCAATGCGCTCTTCCTTAACCATGTGGCTGCGCACCTTAACGGAATCGGCTATCAACGAGTCGATATTTTTGACGGCGTTGTCCATATCCGCATCCTGAACGCTCAACAGGAACTTGTTGATGTTTAGAGCTGCGCTGCTCATGCGCGTATTCATGTCGCTCAGGAGCACATTTAGTTTTGCCAAACGGTCCTGGCTTTTAAAGTTGTCCGATGCGCTTTGCAGCCCATGCAAACCGACAAGTCCGAGTACAATAAGCAAAACTATCATCAGACAGAAAGAGAAAATAATTCTATACTTAGTTGTCATTCGCGCCTCCATAGTTTGCCTCTGATTCAGTTAATATAATTTCCTGCCTTATCCCTCTGCTTATCGTCTGCTCATTCCTTGAATACTTGTTACGATGGTGCCGCGTTGCAAAGATACATAAGCGTGAATCAGATAATTGCGGCATAACTTATAATAAATTTATGTTTAGAATAATGTTTAGGATACACTGTTTAAGATACTATGGCATCTCTCGTTTGCGGCTTATATCAAAAATTTAGGTATTTGACAAGTGGGGGTACGCCATAATCCACCACGCATAGGCGTAACATAGCGTAAAAATTATTATTTTTGTAAAAGTCCCGGTGAGGGAATATTTCCGCAAGTCCGTCTGTTCCGGCCGCAAAATACCGCCAAAGCCCGACGGTGTTCCGCATCGGACATTTCACGCGCCGCTTATTTCGGTCATATCATCCGCTCCCGACACAGTTTGCGCCGGCATCTTGTCAAAAGGCCGGGATGTTGTTATATGTCGAAAAATCAACGTCTGCCAAGCATAAGGAGTTATCAATGGCAATGAACAACAGCGCTACCCTGCGCAGGCCCATAAGCAGGGCTGAAGTCACCAACGCCTTTCTGCGCTCGGTCTACAACTGGATGGCTCTGGGTCTGGCTCTGACGGCGGCCGTGTCCTTTGCCCTTACCTATACCGCTCTGGGCAATTTTCTGTTCACGCCGCAGGGCATGTATATCGGCATAGGCAGCTGCATAGCCGAACTGGTTCTGGTGTTTTCGCTGAGTCTTGGCATACGCAAACTCTCCGCGCAAGCCGCCACCCTCATGTTTCTGGCTTACAGCGCATTGAACGGCATAAGCCTTTCCTTCATTCTGGTCGCCTATAACGTCGGCTCCGTGGTGCAGGCTTTCCTTACCACTACCTGCATGTTCGGCGTGATGAGCCTGTACGGACTTATGACGAAGCGGGATCTGACATCCATGGGTTCCCTGATGACCATGGGGCTTATCGGGCTGATCATCGCCTCGCTGGTAAACATCTTTTTGGGATCGAGCATGCTGGAGTTCGGGATCAGTGTTGTCGGCGTCATCATTTTCCTGGGTCTGACCGCCTACGACACGCAGTTCCTCCGGGAAATGGGTGAAACGATGCCGCAGGGCGATGCGACGGCCGTGCGCCGGGGCGCCATTATCGGGGCGCTCAGGCTTTATCTCGACTTCATCAACATTTTCATTATGCTGCTGCGCATTATGGGAGACCGCCGCTGATGCGCCGCTGCGCAGTTGCGGCAACGCCCTGCATGTAATACGGCCGGGGGCATGGACACGACGCGGCAAAGCGGGGGAGGGCAACCTCCCCCTCTGCATTCGGGCCGGCGGATTTACCGTCTGTCTTTACCCGCCCTGCAGCCCCTGGGCTCCCTGTACTCCATGCTCATGCGGGCGCGCCGCGCGCTGTATGCGCGCGGCGTGTTCGCCTCCTACGCTCCGTCCTGTCCCTGCGTGTCCGTAGGCAACATAGCCTTCGGCGGCAGCGGCAAGACTCCATTGGTTTCCTTTCTTCTTGAACTCACGGCAGCCCTGGGCAAAAAAGCGGTGGTCCTCAGCCGCGGCTACGGCGGCCGGGGCGGAAGCCGCCCGCTCCTTGTCGGTCCGGATACGCCGCCCGCGCTCTGCGGCGACGAGCCTTTGATGCTGGCCCGCGCCCACCCGGAGGCAACGGTGATTGCCGATCCCCGGCGCGTCGAAGCCGCGCGTCTGGCGGAACGCCGCTTCGCCCCGGATATGCTGATTCTGGACGACGGCATGCAGCATCTGTCCCTGCGCCGGGATGCGGACATCGTCCTCCTGCGTCCGGCCGACCTGGCCGAAGACCGGGGTCGTGTCATCCCTTCAGGCCCGTGGCGCGAAGGGCCGTCCGCCCTTAAGGCCGCGGCCGTGTTTGCCGTCAAAGAAGATACGGGAGCGGCGGGAAGCCTGCCGGCAGCCTCCGCGGCCTATCTGGCCACCCTCGGCAGGCCGGTTTTTCCTTTTCATCTTGAGCCGTCGGGATTGCGTTCCCTGTTTCCCGGCAAGGCGGGCGCGCCGCTGCCGGCGTATGGAGACTCCGGGGGATGCCGGCCGGGACCGGCCGGCGCTTGGGCACCGCGACCGCTGCTGGAGCGCGGAGACTACGCGGGACGGCCCTACATGCTGTGGAGCGGCGTCGGCAACCCCGAAGGCGTGGAGCGGACGGCCGCCGCGCTTATCGGGCGCGAACCGGAGCGGCGCTGCGACTTCTCCGACCACCATGCCTTCAGCCGCGCCGACGTCGAAACGGCGTTGCGCTTCGGAAACAATCTGCCCGTCGTATGCACACCCAAGGATGCCGTGAAACTGGAAGCCTTTGCCGGGCTTTTTGAAAACGTCGCCCTGTGGGTTCTTGAAACGCGCCCCTGCTTTTCTGCACCTCTCTTCGCCGATTTTTCCTTCGCCGACTGGTGGCAACGCATGCTCACGCCGTGAACGCTCCACGGCCGGCGCCGGTTTCGGCTGACGGCGGCGCCTGCGCCGTATCGGGATTTAACCGCTTTGCTTTCGGCAGAAAGCGAATCGGCAGCAGATCAGTAATACTGCTTGCGGTGTGAAAAGCCCCTGCCCAGCACCATGTTGGTGTTTTCAATGATGATGAAGGCCTGCGGGTCCGCCTGCCGGGCGATATCTTCCAGACGCCGCAACTGCATGTTGTGGATCACCGTCATCAGTACCTCCCGATCCTGACGCGTGAAGGCGCCCTGCCCGTGCAGCAGAGTACAGCCGCGTCCCAAGTTGCGCATGATGCTCTGCGCAATATCCCTGTGTCGTTCCGAAATGATAAAGACCAGTTTGCGTTGATTGAACATGGACAGGACATAATTGATGAGTGTGGCCGACATGTAGGTTACGATCATGGAGTAGAGTACGTTGTCAATGCCGATGACCGGGGTGGCCGCGGCAAAGAGCAGCAGGTTGCAGGCGATGTTGAAGGCTCCGATGTTCACGTCGTATTTGTGATTGAGAGCCAGGGCGATGATGCTCAGGCCGCCGTCGCTGCCCAGGGAACGCATGGAGATGCCGGTGCCCGCGCCGCAGAGGATGCCCGCGGCCACGGCTGCCAGGGTTTTGTCCTTCACGTCGAGGTCGAATTCGATAAGTTGGCCGGCCGAGCTGACGACCAGGATGCCGTACAGGGTATAGAGCAGGAAGCGCCGGCTCAGGAAAATGCGGCCGACAATCAGGATCGGGATGTTCAGCAACACATAGACGACGGCTGTACCCGGAGCGCCGGCCGCATAGTTGATGAGCATGGCCGCGCCGTACACGCCGCCGGAAACGAATTCATGGTGTACGGCTATGCTTTGCATGGAGAAGGCATAAAGCGTTCCCCCAACGGTGAGCAGCAGCAGGTTCCAGGGAACGCTGCGGCCGACGGCCTGCAGTTTGTCCTGTGAAAGCATCGCGCGCCTCAAACTTCAAAAAGCATTTCCAGGTCTTCGCGCGAGAGTGATTTCCATGCTTCCGCGCCGGGAATGACGGATTCCGCCACATTCTTTTTGGCATCCTGCAGGCGCAGTATTTTTTCCTCGACGGTGTTGCGGCAGATCAGCTTGTATGAGAACACCTGCCTTGTCTGGCCTATGCGGTGGGTGCGGTCGGTCGCCTGATTTTCCACGGCGGGGTTCCACCACGGGTCATAGTGAATGACGTAGTCCGCGCCGGTCAGATTGAGTCCGGTGCCCCCGGCCTTGAGGGAGATGAGGAACACGGGGATGGAGCGTTCGTTGTTGAAGCGGTCCACCTGCCCGATGCGGTCTTTGCTTGAGCCGTCCAAGTAGCAGAAGGGCATCTCGCTGATCTGGAGCCAGGAACTGATGATGCGCAACATTTGCACGAACTGGGAGAAAACGAGCACGCGGTGGCCTTCCTCCGCTATGCCCGTGACCATGTCCTTGAAGGCGTCAAACTTGCCGGAGCCCGGGTTGGCGTAGACATCGGGCATATCCATCTTGAGCAGGCGCGGGTGACAGCAGATCTGGCGCAGTTTGAGCAGGGCGTCCAGAATGGACATCTGGCTTTTGGCCATGCCGTTCCTGTCCACAGTGTTCAGAACCTGTTCCCTGAGTTTGCCGGCCAGCATGGCGTACAGCGCGTCCTGCCCTTCCGCCAGATCGCAGAAATAGGTGCTTTCGATTTTGGGCGGCAGGTCTTTGGCCACTTCCGCCTTGGTGCGGCGAAGAATGAAAGGCCGGACGCGCAGGCGCAGAGACGAGAGCGCCGCGTCGTCGCCGTCCTTGATGGGGCGCACGATGCTGCGCCTGAAGGCGTGTTGCGCGCCGAGAAAGCCGGGCATGAGGAATTCAAACAGCGACCAGAGTTCAAACAGGTTGTTTTCAATGGGCGTTCCGGAGAGACAGAGGCGCGTCCCGGCCTTGATGCGGCGCACGGCGCGCGCGGTGATGGTGTTGGGATTTTTTATATTCTGCGCCTCATCCAGAATGACGGTGTTGAATTCGTATTGCTGCAGTTCGTCAAGGTCGCGGCGGAGCAGCGCATAGGTCGTGAGCACCAGTTCGGACTTTTTGATTTTTTTGAACATCCCCTCGCGTTTGGCGCCGTAAATGGTCAGCAGCCTGAGGGTCGGGACGAATTTTTCCGCTTCCCTTTCCCAGTTGGGCAACACGGAGGTCGGCACAACGATGAGGTTGGGCGCCGCGGTCCCGTGTTCCACCATGTGCTGAATGAAGGACAGGGTCTGCACGGTCTTGCCCAAACCCATTTCGTCCGCCAGGATGCCGCCGAAATTATACTCGCGCAGGAAGTTGAGATAGGCCAGCCCCTGCTTCTGGTAGGTACGCAGGGTGGCGTTCAGCCCTTTGGGCTGGGGCACGGGTGCTATTTCCTTGAAGGTATGTATCTTGTCGCGCAGGGCGTCCCAAAATTCGTCGGTAACGGCGTCCGGCAGTTCTTCCAGCAGACTGTCCAGAACGGGCGCGCCGAACTGGGGGTACTGTTCCCTGGGCGGTCTGGAAGGGTCCAGCCCGAGGGCCTGGAGCCTGTGCGCCACGCGCTCCAGCCAGGCCTCGGGCAGACTGCTGTACGAACCGTCTTTCAACTGGACGTAGCGTTTGCCCTGCGTCCAGGCCTTCCATATTTTTTCCAGGGGAACATTCTGCCCGTCATAACTGATGTTGATGTCCAGAGAAAACCATTTTTCTTTTTCGTTGCTTTTCACCTCGGCGCTTATGGCCGGCTGGGAAAGACGCACCTTGTAGCGCGTGAGCGCGGATTCTCCGTAGACGCGGTATTTTTCCACCAGTTTGGGGTACACGTCCAGAAGGAAGGCGACCGCTTCTTCCGGTTCAAGGAACCATACGCGGGCATTGCGCGGCTGGAATTTTATTTCCAGCAGCATGTTGGTGAGCGCGGCTTCTTCATCCTGGCGCCTGCGTACGAGGTAGGTTTTGCCTTCGTAGGCATAGCTGCCGGTCTGGTAATCCGGGTTGGGTCCGGGCATGATGAATTCGCCGTGGATGCTTTCGTAGACGTTTTGCACCTGCAGCGTGAGCAGGCTGCCCTCTTCGTCGAGGAAAAGTTTCGGGTTGTAGGCGGCGGGCACAAAAAAAGGTTCCATGCGCCGCAGGAATTCCTCCTGGCCGTACAGGGATGAACTGGGCAGCCTGCTCCACACCCTGTCCAGAAATTCGGAAATGTCTTCCGGCGGGATGATCAGAGGGGCTTTGGTCAGTTCCTGCACCAGTTTGGTGCTGACGGAGGAATGCACCGGGTAAAAGCTGTTCTGCCTGCAGACCCAGAGCGGCATCTGTCCGTGAAAGGTGGTGTCCGTGCCTTCAATGGGCGTAGGGGCCTTGCCTTTTCCGTGCAGCAGGACGCTGAAGGTCAGTCCGGTATGTTCATCGAATTCCGGGCGGAATTTGATCTGCATGGCGCGCTGTTCGATGCGGCAGGGCGTCTCGGAATCCTGCCAGAACAGGTAGTATTCCTTGCGCACGGCCCAGAGGAAGCCGGTCAGCAGCCCGTCGGGTATGGTGACGCGGTGCCCGGAGTAGTCCTCGTGTTCAGCGATGAGTTTGGCCGTACGCGGCAGGTCCGGCGACAGTTCGCAGAGTTCCGGCGAGCTTATGATTTGCTCCAGGGTGATGGCGCTGTGTACCGAGGAAAGGCCGGACTTGTTCTGCCTGCCCGTAAAGAAAGCCGCCTGAAGGCGTCCCGGCTCAGGGTAGAAGCGGATAATCAGATAACGGCGTCCGGCCTCGGGTTCGAGATCCGCGCTGAAAAAGCTGTGGAAGGTTTGGCGCCAGTCGCTGCGCGGCCTGGGAGGTTCGCCGGGCTCGTCCAGGTCCTTGTCGAGGTCGGCAAGCAGGCGCAGGGCGGTTGCGGCAACATGCCGGCAGGCTCCGGAAAAGGAATCCGGGCAGTTACATTCGTAATTGAGGGATTTTTCGTGCAGGGCAAGCGTCAGTTTGGGACTGTATACTTGAAGGTCGTCGCCCTGCACGCTGCCTTCGGCTTCCCAGTAAGGGCCGGTCCTTTTCAGCGTGAATTTCTGCAGACCCACGTCGCCGAGCAGTTCACGCGCGGCTTCGGTGATGTAATCGGGAACGGCGTTATCGATAAAGTCCTGAAGCATTTCCCGAATGACATTTTCGTCCATGCGAACCGCCGGTCGGCACTGTTTTCTGATTGTCCCGCCGGGATACTGCGGCGGGAAAGCAGCGGGAACCGGCTATGATTACCCCAAACGCAGATTTTTTACAAGCTGTGGATAAGACCGGCCAGCAATTCTAATTTTAGAAGTGGTATACGTTATAGTCGTGAAATATCACAATTTTTTATGATTACGGAGGAGGGACACCGGTTATGATTGTTCTCATCAGCATATTCCATGAGTTGA
>JAISMY010000095.1 GCA_031276485.1 Desulfovibrio sp.
GATTCTGCTCCACGATTATTTTCATCCTGATTTGCCGGGTGTAAAGCGGGCCGTCGCTGATTTTGAAAAATTACTCGGACATGCCGTGCCCAAAACGCCAATCGGCGACTTTTGCAGCATCGCAGTCATAAAGTCATAATTTGTTTTACCGGCAGAAAAAAGCAACTATGAACAAGCGTCATGTCTCCGTCATCATCCCCTGCCGCAACGGGGCCGATTACCTTGCCGAAGCCGTGCGAAGCGTTCAGCGGCAGAACATGCCGTTGGAAATCATCGTGGTAGACGACGGCTCGACGGACGGCACGGCGACTCTGGCTGCTTCGCTCGGCTGCAAGGTCATATCCATTCCTCACAGTGGTCCCGCCGCAGCCCGCAACGCGGGACTCAAAACCGCTCAGGGCGAATATATACTGTTTTTTGACCACGATGATGTGATGACGGACGGCGCGTTGCTGCGACTTCTTTCCGCTTTCTTGAAAGACACAGATTTTGTGTCGGCAAAAGTCCATGATTTTGTATCACTTGAACTCTCGAAAGAAGACAAGGAACAACTTGCCCCTCGTCCTGAACCATACAGCGGCCTTTTGACTGGAGCGTACTTGTTCAAGCGTCAGGTATTCGAGAAAGTCGGCGGTTTTGATGAAAAATTTAGAACCGGCGAATGTATAGATTTTCTGCTGCGTTGCGCCAAGGCCGGCCTGCGGGAGCGGAAGTTGAATTATGTCGCCTCCGGGCGTCGTCTGCACAACACCAACATGGGACGCACGATGCGGAAACAGGAGAACAAGGACTATAGCTTCCTTCTGCGCGAGAAAATTCGGGGGGGGGGGGTAACAGCACGGCTGATTAGGCGCTTTCTTTCAGACTTTGTTGTCCGGTCGATAAAGATCCGGACTGTCGGAATTGAAGATCGTCGGTGTGTCCGATGATCTCCGTCATCATCCCTTGCCGCAACGGAGCGAACTACTTGCAGGAAGCCGTTGCAGGCATACAGAGTCAGAATATGCCGATTGAAATTATTGTTGTAGACGACGGCAGTACGGATGAAACGACACGCATTGCGGAGAGCGCCGGCTGCCGTGTAGTCCGGCACGGGACGATGCGCGGGCAAGTTGCAGGCAAAAATACCGGAATCAGGGCGGCGAACGGCGAATACATCATGTTTCACGACCATGACGATGTCATGATTGCAAATACTTTGCCTAAATTGTATAATGCACTGGTTGCAGACAAAAATCTTTGGCTGGTCATGGCAAAAGTGCAGGATTTTTTTTCTCCGGAATTGGGCGAGGCGGAAAAGCGAAAGATCAGAATCAGAGAAGAGGCATATCACGGCCTGTTTAGCGGGGCTGTACTGATACGGCGGGCTTTGTTTGATATAAACGGCTTTTTTGATGAAAGCCTGAATACGGGCGAAATTATCAGTCTAATGACGAACATGGACGCTATCGGCTTGAAATATGAGAAAGTTGAGCTTGTCGCCTGTAGGCGAAGAGTGCATGCCGCCAATTACGGTCGCAGTCATAAAGTAAAGGAGCGCGTTGATTATGCTTCCGTCCTGCGCTCCAGAATGCGCGGTCGGGCGTATGGAATTGAAGATTGAAATTAAATTCAGAAACCATCAATACTGTATTCTGATATGTTATTTATGAACAATTCCTGAGAGCAATCAGGAGGCTAACGTGTTCGACGCAGCCGACAGTAAGTCCCGCAACGTCTTCGAGACCTTATGGGGCTTGTGGAAAAAATTTTTGGGCGGCGTTCTACCGAGCGTATAACATAAGGCTTTGTAATAGTGCTGTTATTGCTGTGACACTTTTTTAAATACCGTCAAAAATACCGTCACTTTCTTCCGGTGTCGTATCACAGGGGAAACGCTTCCGCCGGGGTAAGCGCCCGTCATTGAGCATGTGAAAACTGTTCTGCGGCCCACTGGTTCAGTGACTTTCCGCTGGCTTCCGCCTTCATGGCAATCTCCGCATGGAGTTCAGGAGGGATGCGGAGCATAACCTTGCCGGAGTATGGGCGTTGCGGCGTGATGCCTTTTCCCTCGCAGTGTTCAAGGTAATCGTCCACTGCGTCAATGAAGGCCGCTTCAAGCTCGGCCACACTTTCACCATGAAAGCCCACAATGGCCCGAATGCCTGCAATGTGCCCAACAAAGATTTTGTCCTCGCCGTCGAATTCTATTCTGGCCTGATAGCCTTTATATTTCAATGTTTTCATGGTTTCACTCCTATGCGGGTAAGAAACTCCCGCGCATCCGCGACGCGATACCGCAGCGCTACCTTTCCAGGGTGTGGGCGATGGAAGTAGACAGACTCACTTCCGTAATCAAAGCGAATCCGTGAGCCTCGGCCTTAACTTAGAATAACGCCGACGGCCACAAGCAGCGCCTCAATATCCGCAAACGCGATGTTGCCGGAAACGGGGTTGGAGAATATCGCTTGAAGCGTCTTGCGGTGCGCTGAACGGGTACATTATTCAGCGTTTCCTCAGCCGATTCCTAATCTGACGGCATGCTTTCCGCGGCATTGAAGCCTCCGCCCAGGGCCTTGATCAGGTTGATCGTCGCCGCCAGACGCCTGCCCCGGACCTCAATGACGCTGCTCTCGTTGGAAAGCGCCGTCGTCTGGACGCTGACCACCTGCAGATAGGTGGTCATGCCTCCCCGGTACTGGGACATGGCAATATCCAAGGCCGCGCGCGCGGCGCGCGCGGCCTCCGTCCGGGCCCCGGCTTCACGCTCCAGATAACGCAATGCGGCAAGGGCGTCTTCGGCCTCCTTAACCGCCTGCAGCACCGTCCCGCGGTACTGCGCCGCAACGGCGTCGTAGGCCGCCGTCGCGGCTTCATTTTCCGCAAGGCTGCGCCCGCCCTGAAACAGGTTCAGCGCCCCGCCCGGTCCGAGCGTCCAGGTATACAGGGCGGCCGCCTGCCATTCCGCGGCCTGCCACAGCAGGTCGGCGCTCAGGGTAAAGGCGGGAAACCACGCGCTTCTGGCCACGCCTATCTTTTCATTGGCGGCGGCAACGCGCCGTTCCGCCGCGACGATGTCCGGCCTGCGCCGCAGCAGGGCCGAAGGCAGTTCCCGGGGCAGGACCGGGATGCGCTCCGTCAGGGGGGCGCGCGGCAGATCGAAGGTCGACGGGCTTTGCCCGCACAAAACGGCAATGCCGTGCTCCAGTTCCGCCCGGTCCCGTTCCAGGGCCGCGAGCTGCGCCTGCGCGTCCGCCAGTTGGGCGCGGGCCTGCTCAAGGTCCATCCGGGTAACCATACCGCCCCGGTATTGGCTGTCGGTCAGGGCTACAGCACGTTTATACGCCTCAAGAGTCGATTCGTAGAGTTCCCGGCGACTGTCCAGGGTACGCGCCTGCACATAGAACAAGGCCAGGTCGGACTGCATGAGCAGGCGTGCGGCGGCGTAGTCGGCCGCCGCGGCTTCGGCCTCGGCGCCTGCCGCCTCGTAGGCCGGCAGAGCATTCCAGAAGCTTATTTCCCATGAGGCTTGCGGACCGCCGGAATAACGCCCGCCGGCGCGCATGTTCTCCCCGCCCGCGCGGGGGGCGGACGCCTGCCCGGAAAAGACGGGAAACAGGGCGGAACGCGCGATGTCGGCGGCCGCCGCGGCCCCGCGCAACGCGGCGGCGGATGCCGCCAGGGTTTGGTTGGCCCCGTTCGCGCGCAGCATCAGGCCGTCCAGAACGGGATCCTTGAAGATCGACCACCAGCGGCCGTGGAGCGGCGCTGCCGGCTGAATATCCTGCTTACCGCCGGCTTCCTTGTAAGCGGCGGGCATCCCTCCCGGTATGGCCGGCGGGGCATACTCCGGGCTGAGATTGACGCAGGCGCCGCAAAAGCCGGACAGGAGCAGGCAACAGAAGAGACAGGCGGTCCGCATCGCGCTCCGCGTCCGCAAAAAGCAGCGTTTTCGCGCGGCGGCCGCTTCCGGGTTCACATGAGCCGGCACACCGCGTTCCACGCCCGCAAAAAACGGCGTTTCCAGGCTGTCAGCCGCATTTTGCCGCAAGCGCCCGGCCCAGGGTCAGACCCAGAGCAAAGCACTGTTCCCGGCTTTCGGCATCAGGCACGAATTTGACCTTGACCGGCTCCGCCGGCAATTCAAAGCCCATGCCCGCAAGCTGTTCGCTGATGATTTTCACGCATTCGCCCGACCAGCCGAAAGACCCGAACGCGCCGCCCAGGCGGTTTTGCGGGCGCAATCCTTTCATATAGGTCAGGAAACAGGCGACAAAGGGCAAAATGCCGTTGTTGTGCGTGGGCGAGCCCACGACGACCAGCCCGCAGCGGGCGACTTCACTCATCACCGCGCTGTGGTGGTTTTCCTTAAGGCTCATGATGCGCGCCGGCACACCCGCCTCTCCGAGACCTTCGGCTATGGAGCAGGCCATGGCCTCCGTGCTGTGCCACATGGTGTCGTAGACGATGACCGCGCGTTTCTGCGTTTTCTGCTCGGCAAAACGTCTGTATGTTTCCAGAGCGAATGCCGCATTTTGCCTGCCCCGAAAAATAAGCCCGTGGTCCGGGGCAATCATGTCGATATCCAGCCCCATTGTCCTGACCTGATCCAGCACTTTCAGCACCTGCGCCGAATAGGGCAGCACGATGTTGTGGTAATATTCGCTCATGGCGCTCAACAGGATTTCATTGCTGATTTCGTCGGTAAAGCGCTCAGGTGAAGCGATGTTCTGGCCGAAAGCATCGTTGCTGAACAGCAGAGCGTCTTCGGGGATATAGGAGAACATGCTGTCGGGCCAGTGCAGCATGCGCGTTTCCAGAAAATGGATGTTGCGTTTGCCGAGGCTGACCACGTCGCCGCTCTTCACGACCTTGAGCGGCCAGTCCTTCCATGCCCGGAAGTGGCCTTCCAGAGCCTTCAGGCCCATAGGGGAACAGAACACGGTTTCGGGCTTGCAGGCCTTGATGAACATCGGCAACGCGCCCGCATGGTCCGCCTCCACATGGTTGATTACCAGATAGTCGACGTCTTCAGGGTTGACGACGGAAGCGAGGCGTTCCAGGGAAATGTGCGCATCCGCGTGTTTGACCGTATCGAAAACCGTTTTCTTTTCGTCCAGGATCACATAGTTGTTGTAGGTTGTTCCCCGCGGGGAAAGGGAATAGCCGTGAAAGTTGCGACTCTGGTAGTCGACGGCTCCTGTCCAGTACACATCCTTCTTGATTTCCAAAGCGTTCAGCATACAGCTTTTCTCCGCTCTGCCGCATGTTTCCGGTCCATAAGACCGCAAAGGCTCCCCACATCCGGCGGGGAGCCCGGTGTGCTGATCGAAGCGCCCAGGGCTCAAGGCACGGGCTGTTCGGCCTTATTCAGGTTCAAAATCGCTTTTGCCCGCTCCGCATACGGGGCAGACCCAGTCGTCGGGGATATCGGCGAACGCCGTGCCCGGCTTGATGCCGCCGTCGGCGTCGCCTTCGGCGGGATCATAGACGTAACCGCAGAGTGTACATACATATTTCATCGAAATTTCCTTTATGGTCTGAAACCTATCCCTTCAGGGAGCTTCCCGCTTGACGCCCGGCCAAGCCGGGCTACCTTCCCGGTAAAACCCTTTCCTTCAGGGAGGGGGCAATCCAGCCGGCTCCTATCCGCCGGGACGGAGTCGGGCGGCGGATGGAGGCCGTGGATTGAAACAAACATCGGATTTTCCTCAAGGAAGCCTAGGCTTCCGCTTTCCAGTGCCCGTGCAGGTTACAGTATTCGCGGGCGAAGACGTTTTTCGCGTCCGCGATGTCGAATGTCGCCTCAGGGGCGTCGCCCGGTTTGAAAAAGCGGGTATAGGACACGCCGTCGGCCACGAGTTCCACCCACTGGATGAAATGTTTTTCTTCCATGGGATGCGCGACCGCGCCGACTTTCACCGCGTAGCCGCCGGGAGTTTTTGCGATAACCGGGACATGCTTTTCCTTGGCGGCGTCTGTGACGCCTTCGCTCAGAAGTTTCGCGGGCTGCCCGCAGCAGGCCGGATCGCCGCCTCCGGCGTGGACAACTTCAAGTATATTGCCGCATTGTTCACATTTGTAAACTTCAAGAAACTTTGCCATATGAGTTCTCCTTGTCGGTTTTAGTTCACGTCGGGTTTCTGCGCGCCGGATGACTCCGCCCCGGCAGGCCTGCCCCTTTTCTGAAAAAGGGTCGCCGAAAAGAAAATTTCGGGATGCCGGCGTGTTGCCGGATGTACGGATGCCCGGATGTACTGTTCTTGTCCGCAACGGCAACAGTGTCGCTACTATATTCCTTTGCATGCGGGCTTGCAAGCGCAATTTCCAATCCGCATCCGGCGCTGCGCCGGGCGGGCGGCGCAGGCTTGCCCCGACGTCGGGACCGGAGTATGCAGGAGAGTATTGCCGCTGCGCAGGCGCGTTTCACTGTCGAGCCGAAGCCCAGTATGTTTTGTCGTTAAGTATGTCCCAGAAGCGTTTTTCATCAATATCCAAAACGACGCGGGCGCGTTGCGCCCCGGCAGGGGCCGTTTCCCGGTAGGCAAGAGATTGCCCGTAGGAGAGTCCGTACTGGTCATTCACGTCGATAAAGACATTTTCCTCTCTGATAATTATTGAAGGATCAATGATGACGGCCGAAACAAGCACGTCCCAGACAAAGAAGGTAAAGTCCGGATTTTTTTCAAAACTTTGGCCCAGAAAGGAATTGCGCAGCAATTGAGCCTGCCCGCTCTTGCCCAGGGTTTTCAGCAGCCGGTCATAGTGCGCGCGCCGGAAGATGATTTTTTCGCACACATCCAGACCGATTATGATCTGCTCCCTGAACGGCGTGCGTACGGCCATTTTGGCCGCTTCGGGGTCAAAAAACCAGTTAAATTCCGCGGCGGGCGTGATGTTGCCGGGTTTGTAGAAAGAACCTCCCATGTACACCACCCGTTTAATCAGGGGGATGATGTCCGGGGCTTTTCTGACAGCCAAAGCCAGATTGCCGCAGGGACCGGTGGCGGCGACGGTTATTTGGCCGGGGTTGGCCCTGACCGAGTCAATGATGAAGTCCACCGCGTGTTTGTCTATTGGTTTGGCTGTCGGGGCGAGACCATACCTTTTTGTATAGACCTCCTGCCAGGATTTGGGCTCGGGCAGGCCGAAGGAACCCAGCCATGAGTCATGGCCTGCGCCAAGCAGATTACGCTCCAACGCAAACAGTTCATGCCTGTTGGGGCGCAAGGGATAAGCGAGGCCGGCCGCCACCGGGATGAAGCTTTTGCCCTCAATTTCAAGCTGACGTACGGCGGAGGCGACGCTTTCCGCCACCCAGTAGTTGCCGCTGAGCGTCGTCACCCCCACCAGGTCCACGCCCGGCGCGTTGGCCAGCAAAACCATAGCTACGCCGTCGTCAAATGAGTCCTCCATATCCGAGTCCATCAGGACGCTTTCTTTTGACAAGGCAAAGGGCGCATGACCCGTAAGGAGAAAAAGGAGAAATATAAAAAATACGAGATGCTGCGTGTTCTTCATTCCATATGCCTCCTCTCCGCGACGTTTTTGAATGTATAGCGCGTCCTTCTTATCCCTGCAAGCCGCCCCGCAAGCCGCCGGCAATTCTCATTATGACTTTTTTACCGTGTTCAGCAGGGATTTTGTGCCTTCCTGTCAACGACAAATCAATGCGTCAGCACGACATGCTGCCATGGAGGCAGGGCAGTTCCGACCATAATGAGAATTGCCGGCTCTGCCGCAGCCGTTTCCGGCCGGCCTCGGCGCGTACCCGGAACTGAGTGCCCGCATAGGCCCAGGGCGCCCGATTATCGGGGGCTGTTTCCGGCAAGGCGCTGCCTTCCCCTTATGTGGATTTTTTGTAGAAAATGGCGCAAATGGCGGCGAACACCAAGAGACTGACCACGTTCCGCGCGGTTGTGAAGCCGGACCCCAGAATGCCCGACAGCAGAGAGTCCATGCCGAAGGGCGAGGCGCTGTGTCCCATGGCCAGACTGACCAGCACGGCGACGGCGAGCACCACGCCAGTCAGGCTCTCGCCGACGATAAAGCCCGAGGCGATGAGCAGCCCTCTTTTGTTCTGCCCGGAATGCGCGTTTTCGTTCTTCTTCCTCAACTTGAGATTCACCGCCGGGTTCAGCAGCGAGCCGATGACGATCGCGGCCGTGATGCTCGGCGGCAGGTATATGCCGAGGCCGACGGCCAGGGCGGAAATGCGCAGCGCGCTTTTCCGCCTGGCGAGCGCCATATCCGCGCCGATTGTCACGACCCCGGCGACAAGGCCCGTGAGCAGCATGGCCCAGTCCAGATTCCTTGAAAAGATGCCCTGCGTGACGGTCATCATCAGCGTGGCCTGCGGCGCGGCCAGCATTGAGGAGGCGTCCAGGCCCGGACGCGGCAGCGGAGCCCCGGAAAATCCGTACGCCTGGTATAACAGTCCCAGAGTAGGCGCGATGATCGCAGCCCCGACGCAGCAGCCGATCAAAAGGGCGATCTGCTGGTTTTTCGGAGTAGCGCCGACGAGGTAGCCGGTTTTCAGATCTTGCAGGTTGTCGTTGGCAATGGCGGCGGAGCTGATCACGGCTGTGGTTATGAAGATGGCCAGCGCCATGCCGAACTGCCGTCCCGCGGAGTTGGAGAACCACTGCATGCCGGAATCAAGAAAGATCAGAGACAGGGAAATAATGATGATGCCGATGACGCCGATGCCGGAAATGGGACTGTTGGACGAGCCTATCAGCCCTGCCATGTATCCGCAGGCGGCGGCGATGAAAAAACCGATGACGATAACCATGAACACGGCAAAAAGCACGAGTCCCCACGCCGTCAGAGGAGGTAGGGGCGCGGCCTGCACAAAGGCATAAAAGGCGGCTGCCAAAACAAGCAGAAGGCAGCAGGAGAGAAAAATCAGGGAACGCATGGACATGTCCAAATCAGTCCGCATGATGCTGATGCCGCGCGATGTGTCCTGCAGGGATTTCAGGGATACTTTTACCCCTTCGACCATGGGTTTCAACAGAGTCAGCAGGGTCCATACCGCCGCGACGGCCAGGGTTCCCGCGCCGATGAACCGGACTTTTGCGGACCATACGCCCGTGGCTGTTTCCATAATGCTTCCCGCAGCCTCAGGCAGTTGGGCGGTCAGATAGGGAACGAAAACTCCCCAGGCGAGGACGACGCCGATGATCATGGCAAGGCCCGCGGACAGGCCCATGAGGTAGCCCGCGCTGACAAGAGCAAGAGAGAAGCCGAGGGGAACCTGGAAAACGGCTTTGCCCCGGCTGAACCAGAAGCTGAGATTGTCCGTAAAAAGGTGCAGGCCGGCGGTGCAAAAGCAGAAAATGGAGGAAAGAATGCCGCCGAACAGGATATCTTTCGCGCCGCCCCGGCTGCCTTCATCGGCATCGTCCCGGTGTCCGGCCATGAGAATTTCCGCTGCGGCCACGCCTTCCGGATAGGGCAGGGAACTGTTGACGACCATGGTCCGGCGCAGGGGAATGGAAAAGATGACCCCGAGAGCGCCGCCGGCAAGGCAGATCATCATGGTTTGCAGGAAATGGAAGTTCTGCCAATACCCGATCATCAGGATAGCGGGCAGAACGAAAATAACGGCAGAAAGCGTTCCCGCCGCCGAGGCCTGGGTCTGCACCACATTGTTTTCAAGAATATTGGAACGGGGGAAAAAGCTCAATACAGCCATGGAGATGATTGCCGCCGGAATGGATGATGAAAATGTAAGACCTACTTTAAGGCCGAGATACACGTTGGAAGAGGTGAAAACCATGGTAATCAAAGCGCCCAGCAACACTCCCCGGGCGGTCAGTTCCCGCAGGACCCGGGGCGCGGGGGTTTCCGGTTTTTCGCCGGTGAACGCCTGTGCGCGCATGTAGTTCTCCTTCACTTCGTTTCAGCCTGTGAGCCTGTCAGACCAAGTTGCTTTCAGCAGAAAGCAAATTGGTATGGCGGAGGCGAAGCCGACGCCCGCAAGTTTTTGAAAAATCAGGCTTCGCCTGTTTTTCAAAAACTTCGGCGTCTTGCATTCAAACTCGTTTGAATGCAACTTGGTATCAGACCGGCTGTGATCCGATTGGTTACGGTAAAGACGGGGTCAAAACTATTGTCCTTTTGTTGTCCCCAGCCATCCGTTTTTCCGGAATAATCTTTCAGGGGCACAGCAGGGACCCAGTTGACGATTATATATAGCCGGCCCTGAAAAAAGCCGCAGCCGTCTTTTTCAGAACGGCTCACAGACTCCGGGCGGCGTTTCGCGCCCGCCTTGAGTAAGTCGCGGTTCGCCTTTCGCTGGGATCCTTCGCCCGACAGAGACCCGGAAAGTCCGCACCGGCGGATATTTCCTGTCGGGAGAACGTCCGGATTTATTCAGATTATGTTATAATATCAATATATTATATACTTTTTCAGGGCCGGCATTATAGCACATGTAATGCTATTGATCCCCCGATTAAAGCTTGCCGCGGTTAGCGTAAATAGCGCACTCCGCATAAAAGATTTGTCCCCCTAGTTTGGCAATGTTTATTCGGCGGAGCAATATGTGTCAACAAGCAATTTTGCAAATGCCGATAGCACATTATTTTGACCGGTATAGGCAGCACACGAATTGACCGATCCCCATCGACCCGCCAGCGGGTTAAGTGGTTAGTCGGACCTTCCATCGGCATGGGGTATCATGAAGCGTACGGCAGCGCTGGAGCGTACCACTGCAACGGCGCGGGCTGACACCGGGCGATTTCCTTCGCGCCGTGCAGGCATTCCACAGGCGCATAGTCCGATGCCAAAGCTGATAAGAGCCGACGGATCGGCGGCATAGCGCAGCGCCTTGTTCGCCGAATTGGACGCGGTTGTCGGAATTCCGTTCGCGGCGTTGGTGGAGTGTGCGAAACAGTTTATAATATACACGTGTTATAATGTGATACTTTCATGTTATTATTCATATTGCCGGATTTCAAAAATTTTCCTGCTTACGTACTCTGTTCAGCTGCTTTCGAGCCGGCGCACAGGGAAAGGTCATTCTGAGCGAAGCGAAAAAGCCGGCTTTATGCCTTTCGAAGCCGGGAAGATAGATTCTTAGCTTCGCTCAGAATGACGGAGAGGGGTAGGTTCACTCATCTCTCCCTGAAATTGAACAGGTTTTCGATGTGTTCAGAACTCTTTGATTTCAAAAAGAATATCTGTTTTTCAGATCGATGAAGATTGGCTGAACATGGTACGTAATCAAAAATTTTTTTTTCATGATTTGCTCTTGCTTGTCAGGGATATATCGTGTCAAAATAACAAAAAGATTCCCATAGGAGATTGCTGTGGAGCCAACCACTGAGCTGTCTGATTTCTCTCAGCTCCGCACATCGGCTGGGCTAAGTATTGAACAACTCAGCGAATTGGGCGGATATTCTCAAAGTACGCTGTACCGTTGGGAACGCGGTGAAACGAAACCCCGCAAAGCGGCGACCGAACTGCTCCAGCGTATTGTCGGCGAGCGCCGATCCAGGGATTGCCGGGGAAAATCCTTTCGTTTCATCGACCTTTTTGCAGGTATCGGGGGGCTCCGTCGAGGCTTTGAGCGGCTGGGCGGTGAGTGTGTGTTCACCAGCGAATGGGACCGATACAGTCAGTTGACATACAAAGCCAACTACCATTCCGATCATGAGATTACAGGCGACATTACAAAGATTTCGGCCAGTTCAATTCCCGAACATGACCTGCTGCTAGCTGGGTTCCCCTGCCAGCCTTTTTCGATTGCCGGGGTGTCGAAGAAAAACGCACTTGGCCGAGCCCACGGTTTTCGCTGTAAAGCGCAAGGTACGCTATTTTTTGATGTGGCGCGAATTATTGAGCATCACCAGCCGCGCGCGTTCCTGCTTGAAAACGTCAAAAACCTTGTGAATCATGATCGGGGGCGGACTTTCGAAATAATTCACTACACACTGACAGAAGAGTTGGGCTATCATGTCCACTGGAAGGTAATCGACGCGCGTTCTTGGGTACCGCAGCACCGAGAACGCATTTTTATTGTGGGGTTTCGGAAAAGTAACGATTTTTCCTTTGAGGATTTCCGCTTTCCCGACCCACTGAATGGGCCGAAACTTGGGAGCATCTTGCATCCGGGTGACGGGTCCGAAGGTCCTGACCGCCACTATACTGTCGGCAATATGCGTACGGTGTCCGAACGTTATGTGCTGACTGATCACTTGTGGCGCTACTTGCAGAATTATGCTGCAAAGCACCGTGAGCGTGGCAATGGATTCGGTTTTGGGTTGGTTGGAAAGAATGACGTGACCCGCACACTGTCTGCAAGATACTTCAAGGACGGCTCAGAAATCCTCGTCTCTCGGGATCACGGTAATCCCCGTCGCTTGACGCCGCGCGAGTGCGCGCGCCTGATGGGATTCGACAAACCCAACGGCAGTGATTTTATTATACCCGTTTCTGATACACAGGCCTATCGCCAGTTCGGAAACGCCGCTGTCGTCCCGGTGGTAGACGCGGTGGCGCAACACATGGTACCTTGGCTCAGGGCTGACGCCGGTGTGGAAAGAGGGTGTTAACTTATTGCTCCACCGAATAAACATTGCCAAACAGGGGGACATACCTTTTCTGCGGAGTACGCCGTTTAAGCCGACTGCGGCAAGGTTTAATCGGGGGATCAATACCCTCGCGTGGAAATGTTGCAATGGAGACTGCCAGTTGCGAACCGACATTGTTGATACCGAGACACGCAGCCGCATGATGGCAGGGATTCGCAACAAGGATACCAAACCGGAAATGCTGGTGCGCCGAGGTCTGCATCACAGAGGCTTCCGCTTCCGGCTTCACTCTCGAAAGCTGTCCGGCAGACCGGACCTCGTCCTGCCCCGTTACCATGTTGCAATCTTTGTGCATGGATGCTTCTGGCACGGGCACAACTGCCGGTTATTCCGCTGGCCGCGTACGCGGGAGGAATTCTGGAGGGAAAAGATTACAGGTAATCAGGAGCGTGACCGCAGGGCGACCGAGCAGTTGCACAGTTCAGGCTGGCGGGTCCTCACGATATGGGAATGTGCCTTCCGGGGAAAATCAGATGCGTACCGTGACGCGGTGCTGGACAAGGCAGCTTTATGGATCGCTGGAACACTTCACGAATGAAACGGGTGAACTGCTCTGCAAGGATTTGCCTGCAAATCCTTGCCGCGAAACAGGAGCAGGCGGGCAAAGCCTGCCGTAAGCGAACTGTTTCAAGCACTAATTGCTCTAGTGTCTAATTGCAAAAGTAACGATAAGATACTTTAGCGGTTATTTTTGCAGGATCGCCGGCCGAAAAGCGTGATTTTCAGCTGGCTTGCGTCGCCTCCGGCGGCGCAAAACCCTGCTAGTTTTGCAGTGCTTACTTGCAAAAGTAAGAACTGTGAAATGACATGCGCGGATACGCTTATAGAGGAACGGTATGGCCATAGCTGAACTTTCGGACTGGCTGGATGACTACACCAGTCCAGATGTTGTCTGGTATGTGAAGCGACTGTCGGGTAATGACACGCTCGCTAATGGTTCGCACCAGGCAGGTCCATATATTGCGCGCGAATTTCTGGTCCGGATGTTCCCGGTAATCAACAGGAGCGACATCAAGAACCCCGATGTGTGGTTCGATCTCTACATTGATTCCAACTCAGATTACCGCAAAGTTCGCGCTGTCTATTACAACAACGTGCAATTCGAAGGCACACGCAACGAAACGCGTCTAACAAATTTCGGCGGACAAAGTTCAGCTCTGCTCGATCCTGACAGTACAGGTGCTCTGACGGTGTTTGCTTTCAGGATTGATGAAACTGGTGCCGCGCGAGACTGCCATGTGTGGGTTTGCCGGCATGAAACTGAAGAAGATATTGTAGAAGACAGGGTTGGCTCTGTCGACCCCGGTAAATTTCTCGTGTGGTCACCACATGCAACGGCAAAACTGTCGTTGTTGGACACGCCGCCGGCCCGTACAAGCTGTTGGCTGGATCCTGCGGACATACCGCCGGCCTGGTTTACGGATTTTCCTGCTGCGGCAGAAGTTGTGCGCAAATCGGTCGAACTCCGTACTCTGACGACGCTGTCACCCGATCAGCGGCTGATGAAGCGCCGCGAGTGTGAGTTCGAACTGTTCCGCAGCCTGGAGCAGGCGGTGGAGTTGCCGCATATCCAGGCAGGATTCACGACCGTCGATGATTTCGTGAGCCGCGCGCAGACAATTCTCCAGCGTCGCAAAAAGCGTGCCGGACAGTCGCTGGAACTGCACACGAGGGAGATCTTCATAGAGGAACGGCTGGTTGAAAATGTGAACTTCTCCTACCAACCCGTATCTGAGGATGGGAAAAAACCCGATTTCGTCTTTCCGTCACTGGCGGCCTATAAAGATCCGGGTTTTCCTGCTTCAGGTCTGCGGATGTTGGCGGTCAAGACAACCTGCAAAGATCGCTGGCGACAGATTCTCAATGAGGCCGACCGTATTCCGAACAAACACCTGCTGACACTCCAGGAGGGTGTGTCAAAGTCGCAGTTCCAGGAAATGACCAATGCGGGTGTCCAACTTGTGGTTCCCGAGCAGCGTGTGGAGTCCTTTCCTGCGGCGGTCCAACCGCATCTTCAGACGTTGGAGAGTTTCATCGGCGATGTGAGGCTGCTGTCGATTTCGTAGTGAAGTCAGGGGCGGCGTTGCATATTGCCCAGTTCATCAACTGAACACGGCGGTGTTCGTCGGTGGGCAACCGAGCGGCAATTCGGTCATAGTGGTACGAGGTCCTTCCTTAGTCCGTAAAATATTACAAAGATTATTACATTGACAGACCATTATAGTCTTGCAAATTATCAGGGAACATCTAAAAAACCTTTTCCAGACGGGATTGAGCGTTGTAAATTCAGTATTTGTCAGGTCGGCATGTGACATAAATTTAATTTTTGGAGGTTCCCATCAATGAATCTTGTATGTTGCTGTTGTTGGCAACGAAGCAAACTTTTCACCTTCGGGGTGCGAACTATGGCTGTCGGGGTTATTAAACGTCATGCTTTTGACCGTGTTGAAGTCACTGACGAACCTAACCTCACGGCTCCAGCTAACTTGCCTTGGGAAGAGCGCGGTCCGGCGAACTGCACGCGCCCTTTTTCCAGGCGCAGTTCATGGGTGAAAAGGTCCGTCCTGTCGCCGTGGTGGGAAACGCAGATCATGGTGACGCCGCAGCGCGCAAGCTCGCGCAGATTATCGAAAAAAAGCGTCCTGCCCTCCGCGTCCAGCCCGGAACAGGGTTCATCCAGCAACAGCACGGACGGCGCCGCCGCCAGCGCCCTGGCCAACATCACCCTGCGCGCGTTGCCCGTCGACAGGGAAGACAGGGGGGCATCCGCCGCATGCAGTACGCCCATGCGCTCCAACCGGAAGCGGGCGCGCTCCCGCTCGGCGGGCAGGACCTCCCCGTAAAGTCCGATGCTGCCGCGCAGGCCGGAGATCACCGTCTCTTCGGCGCTCAGGTCATAGGCGTACAGGTCCTGAAACCGGTCGGAAACGTAGCCCACAGTCCTGCGCAGTTCTTCCAGACCGGGGCGTTTGCCGCCGCGCCACTCCGTGACGCTGCCCAGCGCGGCCTGCTCGTCGCCGTTAAGCAGGCGCAGCAGGGTACTCTTGCCCGACCCGTTGAGGCCGGAAAGCAGCCACCGTTCGCCCGGAAACACGGTCCAGCGTATATCGTGCAACACTTTGCAGCCTGCGATGAACACGTTTACATGCTCCAGGCGCAGCAGCGGCGTCCCGCCGTCCGCCGGAACATGGAGTTCCTCCGGCAGATCCGGCGGCGCCGCGCGTTTCTGAGAAAAAATGCCCGCAGGCAGGACGGGAGCGCCCGCGCCGGCCGCGCGCCGTGTGACGCGCCCGTTCCGCACCAGCAGCATTTCCCGCATGAAAGACGGGATGTCCTCGTTCCTGTGGGCGCTTGCGATGAGCGTGCAGCGGCCGGCGGCAAGTTCCAGACCGCGCGTCGCGGCGCGGCGCGCTTCCGCATCCAGGCCGTCGAAAGGCTCATCCAGAAGGAGCAGCCGGGGCCGGCCCATAAGCGCCCGCAAGATAAGGCAGAGACGGAGCTTGCCCCGGCTCATGGCCGTCAGACGGAGAGACAGGATATCCGCGGCTCCCGCGGCTTCGGCCAGCTCCGCGGCGCGCGCGTCGCGTCCGTCCGGAGCCGCTCCGTAAAGCGTCAGGGCGTTGTCCAGGCCGGAGAGCATGATCTCCAGTCCCGTCACCGGCGCGCCCAGTCTGACCAGGCGGCGCTGCTGCGCGGGCGAAACCAGCCGGGCGTATGCGCGCGCCGTCAGCGGAGAAGAGTCGGCAACTCCGGCAAAATACCAGTATATTTTTCCGGGCCTCGCGCGCTCCGGCAGATCCTGCGCGGGGCGCAGGTCGCCGTGCAGCAGGGAGAGCAAGGTGGATTTTCCCGAACCGTTTGCCCCGACCAGGGCCAGATGTTCCCCGAAACGCAGGTCCAGTGAAAGGTCGGTAAAGACAGGGTTGCGGCGGAAACCGGCATACACCCTTTCCATACGGACCATAAGCGGCGCGGCCGTCACGATGCCCGCCGGGGGCGCCTGCCTGCGGAAGACGCCGGGTGTGGGGCTGAACGCCTGCGCATCAGGGCGGGGGAGCGCTGAACGGCATACGGCGCGCTGCTCCGCCGCGCGTCGGGATGCAACTGTAAGTGTAGCCGAAGGCGGCGGCATAACGGGCCAGTTCCGCAAAGGCGAAAGCCGGCGTAGCGGCGCAGTGGGCGTCGGAGGCGAACGCGATGTCCAGTCCGAGTTCAGCCGCAACGGCCATGATGCGCGGGCCGGGATAGATTTCACGGCACGGTTTGCGCAGGCCGGCCGACGACACTTCGAGCAGCATGCCGGCGTCGCGCAGGGCGGTCAGGGCGCGGCGCAGCGGCGGCAGCGCTTCGTCCGTGTCCAGCCAGAGGTTGAAGTCTTCCATGCTGAAAATTTTGACGAGGTCCGGGTGGGCCGCGATATGGAACAGTCCGCTTGCGCACATGGCGGCCATATCGTCATAGTAGCGGGCATAGACGGCAAAGCGTTCCTGCCGGGAAAGCCGTTCCCAGTCGGCCGGGTCGGCGTCGAATCCCCAGGCGCCCTGAAAATGCAGGCCGCCGATGACATAATCAAAGTCCCGGCCGGCCAGGAAATCACGCGTGTACGCTTCATGCCCGCGCAGGTAATCGGCCTCGATGCCCAGCAGCACCTCAATGCCCTGCGCGGCGCCGCGCCGGGCAATTTCACGCACTTCACGCAGGTAATCCGGCAGACCGCGCACAAGTTTTTCGCGGTAATCGGACGCGTAGACAAAGCCGTCCGGGCGCGGGGAATGCTCGGAAAAACCTATGACCGCAAGCCCTTTGGAACGCGCCGCCAGGTACATGCTCCGGACGTCGGCCGTGCCGTGCGCGTGGTCGGTGTGCAGGTGCAGGTCTACGACGACAGGCGTCGCGCCGGGATCCCCCCGCCCGGAAGCCGCTATTCCGTTCACGCTTTGGGGTTGTTGAGAATACGCTGTACCGCCTCGCGGACGGCTTCGTCCACGACGTTTTTGCGCACCGGTTCACGCAGCACGATGGTGCCGCTCTGGGTGTAGCGCGGCGGAAGCAGATTCAGGGCCATGGCGTAAATATCCCGAATCCGGTTGCCGTCGGGATCGCTGCATGCCTGAATTTCCCTGTTCGCCGCCATACTTTTCAAGACGCGCAGTTCATTGCGGTTACGCACGGTATACAGATCCGTGCCTGCGAATATATAGTTTTCACGCTTCACCAAAACTTCCTCTATTATGGTTCCTGATTACATACCATGTTCAGCCGCTCTTCCCCGATCTGAAAAACAGATCTTCTTTTTGAAAGCAAAGAGTTCTGAACACCTCGAAAACCTGTTCAATTTCAGGGAGAGATGAGTGAGCCTACACCCCTCTACGTCCTTCCGAGCGAAGCGAAGAAGCCGGCTTTATGCCTTTCGAAGCCGGGAAGACAGATTCTTCGCTTCGCTCAGAAGGACCTTTCCCTGTGCGCCGGCTCGAAAGGAGCTGAACATAGTACGTAATCAAATTATGGTTTGAGGTCTCTCCCTTCAGGGAGATTCCCGTTTGACGCCCGGCTTCGCCGGGCCTGCCGTCCCGGCGGCCCCTTCCTTCAGGGAGGGAGCAATCCGCCCGGCTCCTGTCCGGCGGGCCGGCGCCGGCTGCGGATTGAAACGCCGGAAATTTCTCTATTGCCGGATCTTGGCCCGTCTGTTCTGTACATAGGCGTCCCGGACGGACGCATAGGGATCGACCGCGCCCAGCTTGAGTTGGTCGTACATATCAAGAATCTGATCCAGATTGTTGACGATTTCGAGCGTCGTCAGACCCAGGCCGAGTTCCCACGGATCGTCGATCCAGGTAGTCGGACTGAGCAGGTAGTCGCCGGCGAAGCCGATGCTGTCGCGCAGTGTTTTCG
Organism: Desulfovibrio sp.; assembly: GCA_031276485.1. GTDB lineage: Bacteria > Desulfobacterota > Desulfovibrionia > Desulfovibrionales > Desulfovibrionaceae > Frigididesulfovibrio. The sequence continues at coordinate 18,474 of JAISMY010000095.1, forward strand.
GCCCCAGCAGCGGCCAGACGAGGTACAGCCCCTCGCCTGCTCCCCATACGCCCAGAGTCTGCCCGGTATCTTCGTCGCCGACGGGCACGACCGGCTCCAGTTGTCCGGCCGGGTTGAACAGTCCGCCGAGGCCGGCTGTGGAGTTGAAGATGAAGCGCGACATTTCCACGCCGGCCGCCAGAGGCTTGCCCTGTAACAGATTGTTCGTGAACCGCACCGGGAAATTCAGGTTGTAGAAAAAGTTGGAAATGCCCGTGCGCATGAATTCAGGCGTTACAAAGGTATAGGCTGCGGACAGGGGCCGGGCCGCATGCTCCAGGAACAGGTCGTTGACCACGAAAACCGCGCGGTTCACAGGCTCCAGGGGGTCGGCGACGACCCGCCCGACCTGGTCCGCATAGGCGTCGTCTTCATCCAGCGAAGGCAGATGCCCGCTGCCCGCCGCGCGTCCGCCCTCCCCGCTCGTCTCGTAGGTGTCCTGATCCGGCGCCAGCAGCTTCGCTCCGAAAGAGAACTCCGCCGCGCCGGCGTCCCGGCCGGGAACGGGCAACAGCAGCAACAGGGATACGGCGACGACAACTCTGAGCATGTTTCAATCCTCACCCGGCGTTGCCGGACGTCAGACGCGCATCTCCCCGAAAAGAGAAGGCGCGAAGCTTAAAGTATTTCAACTTTGCGATTATCCGTCAAGTTCTCTTCAGACTACGCCCCGTTTCGGCGCTTAACCGCGCAAATAAATTGCGCTTGCGCCTTTGCGGCGGGCGTCCGCGCACGCGACCGCCGGAGCGCTTTCAATGCGAAATTGCCCTGAAGGCATTTCCGAAGCGACGCAGGCCCCATGTTTTTGCCGCCGCGTACTCTTCCGTCGTCAGTTCACAGGCGTTTTTGCCGCCGCCAGTTCATCGGTCGTTTGCCGGATACTGCGGATCAGCGCGTCGACATCGCCCTTATTCCTGTCCAAAGTAGCCTGAAACTGCGCGCGATAGTTCTGCACCAGACTGACGCCTTCAATGATGACGTCGTACACCAGCCAGCGGTCGGTCTTCAGCATGCGGTAGGCCACAGGGACGGATTTACCGGCGCTTTCCACAACAGTCTGTATTTCCACCTTGTCGCCCTTGGTACTTGCCGTTTCCCCGGTATAGGCAATCTTTTCCCCGTCGTAGCCGCCCATGCTGTTCAGGTAGCGCGCCCGCAACAGATCTTCAAAAGCCGTCCCGAACTGTGTTTTCTGCTCCGGAGTGAAGCTTTGCCATTTCGGCCCCACCGAGCGCATGGAAAGTTCATCGAAACTGAAGAGCTGTCTGATGATTTTTTCAATGTTCGCAAGCACGGGCGGACGGGTAGCCGGGTCGCGCATCGCGGGCTTTTTCAGTTCCGTCAAAACCCGGTTGACCGTATTTTCCAGAACGTCGCGCGCTTCAGAGGCGGCGGCCGGGACGGCAAACGCGGACAGACAGGCCAGGCACAGCGCTGCGGCTGCTATGATTGTAAAGCGCGGCATCATTTCACACCTCCGAAGATATACTTGCTGATCAGTGATTCAAGATCCACCGCCGATTCCGTCTCGGTCACCTCACCGCCGGGCTGCAGCATGACGGAAGAGCCGCCGGGTGAGATGCTGACGAATTTGTCGCCTATCAGTCCGCTGGTTTTTACGGAAGCTATGGAATCGTCGCTCAGTTCGATGCCTTTGTCCATCAACAGCGTGACCGAAGCCCCGTAGTTTTTGTTCAGGCCGATTCCGGCAACCCTGCCCACGCGCACGCCGGCAATCTCGACAGCCGCGCCGGGTTTGAGACCGGAAACGGAACTGAAGCCGGCGTTCAGCGTGTAGCCGTCGTTGCCGAACACTTCCATTTTTCCAAGTTTTACCGTCATGTAGGCCAGACAGAGCAGGCCGGCGAACATGAACAGACCGACTGAAAATTCCCGCTCGTATTTGTTCACCTGAACTTCCTTTATGGCCTGATATTCTTATGGCCGCCGCCGGCGTCGCCGCGCGCGAAACAAGTTGAAATTCAATGCAAAAACAGAATCATACAGCGCGTTTTAAGGGGAAGCGGCATTAAGCCTCTCCCTTATGCCGTGTCTGAAAACCGAGGGCTTCGTGCATCAGCCTGCGGGTTTCTTCAGCCAGTTGCAGGCGCGGGTCGTCGGCCCGCCCGTCCTGCGGGGGCGAACGGTCCATAAAGCCGCGCAGGTAAGGGTCGTCCGCGTTTGCCAGCCCCGCAAGGCCGCCCGCATAGGCGATGCCGCCGTTGTGCAGGACGATCACGGTGTCCGCGACGTTTTTGACCGAGGCCATGTCGTGGCTGACCGACACGATGGTCATGTTCGGAAAACGCGCCTTCATGTCCAGCAGCAGTTCGTCCATCTGCGCCGCGCTTATGGGGTCGAGGCCGGAAGTCGGTTCGTCGCAGAGCAGCAGAGGAGGGTCCGTGACCAGGGCGCGGGCCAGGCCGGCGCGTTTTTTCATGCCGCCCGACAATTCCGAAGGATAGTAGCCGGCAAAATCGGCCAGTCCGACCAGGGCCAGCTTGTGCAGGACGATTTCCCGCACCGCGGCCGGCGGGAGCTTTGTGTGTTCGGTGAGCGGCAGGGCCGTGTTTTCCGCCACCGTAAGCTGCCCGAGCAGCGCGCCGTCCTGAAAAAGCACGCCCATGCGCCTGCGCGCCGCGCGCAGTTCCTTGTCCGGAAGGGAGAAAAGGTCTTTGCCGCCGAGCAGTATCCGCCCGCGCATGGGTTTCGCCAGCCCGATGATATGGCGCAGCATGGTGGTCTTGCCGCCGCCGGAACCGCCGAGGACCGCGCTGATGCGCCCGCCCGGAAGGACCACGGAAACGGCGTCCAGAATGACGGTATCGCCGTATCCCATGCCGACGTTTTGAAATTCGATGTCCCAGGGCCGTTCCATGATCTACAGCAGGAAAGAGGTTAGCGCATAGTCGGCCGCGAGCAGCAGGATGCACGAAAGCACCACCGCCGACGTCGTGGCGTTGCCGACGGCCTCCGCGCCCATGCCGTCGCTGCGCGTGTGCGCGAAATAGCCCTTGAAGCAACATACGGTGACGACGATCAGCGCAAAGACCAGGGATTTGCCCAGGCAGCCGCACACGTCCGCCCAGCGCACGCTGCTCCCGATACGGGAAAAATACACGCCTCCGCTCATGCCCAGCATGAGTACCCCGGTGGCATAGCCGCCGAGTATGCCGACCGCGCTGAAAATGGAGGTCAGGAGAGGAAAGGTGATCAGGGAGGCCGTTATGCGCGGGGCGACAAGGTAGGCCATGGGGTCGATGTCCATGACCTCCAGGGCGTCAATCTGGTCGCCGATGCGCATGACGCCGATTTCGGCGGCCATGGCCGAGCCGGCCCGGCCCGTGACCATGATGGCCGTCAGCACCGGCGCCAGCTCGCGGACGAGGCTCAGGGCGACGGCCGAACCGAGAAAGCCTTCCGCGCCGAACATGCTCAGGGTGTAGTAGCCCTGCAACCCCAGCACCATGCCCGTAAAAAGACCGATGAAGACGATGAGGAACATGGAGCCGGCCCCGATAACGCGCACCTGGCGCAATACCTTGGGCAGTTGCGTGCGGGAACTGAACATGCGCCTGATGCCCCGAGCCGGAAAGATGCCCATGGCTCCCGTTTCGCACAGGAACAGCACTCCATGCCTGCCGAGCGCGCGCAACAGGGATGCGGCGGAATTCGGCAAAGGCGCTTTGGTGTCGTCCGGCATGGCGTCCCTTTACATGCTTTGCGCGCGCGTCGTTCCGGTACGCTTTTACTGCTTGTCGGCAATACCGTGTTGCGATCCGCAGCCGGCTCCGCGCCGCCGGAGGGGAATCCGCCGACAGAACCGCTCCTTGACGCGAAGCGACAGATTTCCGGAAGGTATGCCCGGCTTTGCCGGGCGTCAAGTGCGAATTTTCCTGAAGAGTACTGTAAACCGTAAATGTCGCGGAGAAAAACGCCGGCGCGACCTCCGGCACAGCCGCAGCGCCGGCGACGGAACCTCCTCCGAATTTCCTGTATCCGCCGTCAAAGCCGTTGACATCGCCAACATTGTGAATCCGTTTAACAAAAACTTGCCCTGCGGCGTTTTTGCCGGAAAAGCGGGGGTTGACATCGCCAACATCGTGAATCCGTTTAACAAAAACTTGCCCTGCGCCGTCTTTGCCGGAAAAGCGGGGGTTGACTTCAACGGCACATGGGCGTACGGATTTCCGACCTGTTGCGGGGCATAACTAAAAGCGGCAAAACGAAAAAATTACGGCACTGTAAAAAAAAATATTTTTCAGGACTTGACACAGGGCATAAACTTCGCTAAATGTCAACCCGGCGTCAGAAAACTTATTTGAAAACTTCGCAAAAAATTTTTCGGGTATGGTCATGATCTCGGCACAGTTCTTGCACACACACACACACACACACATTGCATCCCACACTTCGATTCGTCTGCAAAATAAAATAAATAATATCGCATGATTACGTCCAGAAAATTTATCCCGATTTTTCATTTTGGATAAGTTCTGGATAAGCATCTTGCCTAGTCTTTTGCGGATTGATATGCTC
>JAISMY010000104.1 GCA_031276485.1 Desulfovibrio sp.
CCAAAATGCGAAAACAAGGTAGCTGATGAGTGACGGTCGGACCGTCTATGGGAAAACCCGGGTAGGGCAAAGATCGCACGAGATCGGTCGATTGATTGGGAACCATAGCGCGGATTTCATCATGGGCACAGGGGCATATCCCGTAAAAGATGCCGGATACATGGATTGCATTTGATTCGAAAACTCAAAAAAAACCTTGACTCGCGGGGCGGGTCTATACATGCCTATTTCCCGACCTTTCTCATCCGCTGTAAAAATCTGGAAAATGTTCTTGGCAAGGGCCAAACCTACGTAGTATGCTTCCCTCATGGCCCGTCTCCTTATTTGGCGCTCCTCAACGGATGACGCCGTTTGCGTTTAATGATGCGCTCCGTAACGGTTATAAGGAGGCGGGTCTATCCCATCACCACGCAAAAAAACAACAGCCGGAACGGCTGGACTTGAGGTAATATTCCCTCACCGGAACTTTTACAAAAATAACAATTTTTACGCCATGTTACATTTATGCGTTGTGGATTATGGCCGCATCCCCTGCTTGACCTCAGGCCGTGTATGGGCTAGTGTCAACGCCTTCGCAGAATGTCATGACACGGACGCCGGGCGCGCCGCCGCGGTGTGTGCAGCGCGGGCAAAGCAAAAACCATGTTTTTTGCTTTGCGGTCTTCGTGTTTGCTACGACAGTACAGGCGTGACATCTCACTATGGCATTTTACGCTTTAGATGTGCTTTCACGGTAGGCAAAGCTCGCCTGAGCGCATCTCGCGGCAAGGGTTTAGTGAAATGCTTGCAGAGCATTTTAAGTGTGAAATGCTCTAGAGCAATCAACAAATGAAACGAGTACGGCATGAACAGCCCTGCGCGGTGACGGGGTAAGCATGATCGTGGGGATCGGCTTGGACCTAGTGGAAACGGCCCGCATGCGGCGTTCCCTGGAGCGTTTCGGGTGCCGTTTTGCGGCAAAAATCCTGCATGAGTCGGAAATGGGCGATTTCTACCCTCTTGGGGAGGACAAGGGAGCGGTCACAGACGCTGCGGTCCGGCACGCCGCCTCACGTTTCGCGTCCAAAGAGGCGGGCGCCAAAGCCTTGGGCACCGGATTCTCGGCGGGCGTCACCCCGCGCGATATCCGCGTATACTCCACCGGCATGGGCAAACCGATCCTAACCCTGTACGGCGGCGCTCTGGAACAGGCGCTGGCCATGGGCGCATCCAAAATCCATCTTTCCCTCACCCACACCGGCACCTGCGCTGCGGCCGTCGTGATCCTCGAAGCCGGGACCGGCGAAGACCTCACGCATTGAGAACTGCCGTGCCCGACCCCGATTGTCTTTACTCCGACTTGGCCCTGCCCGACGAACTGCGCCGGCGCGACGAGCAGGCGCGTGTCCGTTTCGGCATCAACCCCGCCGTGCTCATGGAAAACGCCGCACGGGCCGCTCTGGAGGAACTGCGCAAACGTGTGCACATTTCCCCGCAAACCCGCATTCACATCTATATGGGCAAGGGCAACAACGGCGGGGACGGCGCGGCCATGGCCCGCATCCTGCACGACGAGGGCGCGGAGGTCGCGGTTGTGGCCGTTGCCGGCCTCAGCGGCCTGCCTTCACCGGCCGACGAGCATGTAAACGCCGCCCGCAGGCTCGGTGTGCCTTTTTTTGAGAGCGGCGACGCGCTTTCTCTTCCGCGCGAAGACGTACGCCGCCCGGATGTGGTGGTGGACGCGCTGTGCGGTACAGGTCTCAAAGGCGAGCTGCGCCCCAGGGAACTGGCTCACGTCCGGGCCGTCAACGCCTTCCGTGGGCGCGCGTTCATCGTTGCCGCGGACGGTCCTTCCGGCCTCTGCGGGTATACCGGCAGAGAACGGCCGGAAGCGGTGCGCGCCGACCTCACCGTCGCGTTCGAGGCGGCAACGCCCGGTCTGTACCTGGGCAACGCCCGCGCCTGCACGGGCGAACTCGTTATCCGGGGGGTAGGCATACCGCGCGCCGCGCGCCGGGATTCCCCCGCCTGCCGGCTCCTGTCCCCGCGCCGGGGCCGGCATTTTCTGCCCTCGCCCACCCTGCACAAGGGTGCTGCCGGGAAAGTGCTGATCGTGGGCGGATCGGACGCCTTGGCCGGCGCGCCGCTGCTGGCCGGACTGGGCGCCTTGCACGCCGGGGCAGGCTTGGTGCATCTCACCGTTCCCGGGCGCGTGCGAGAACATATTTACCCGCGCTGCCCTGAACTCATGATCCACGCCGTCGGTTCAGGAGCAAGCTTTTCCGTGGAAGATCTCCCCGCCGCGCTTGAACTGTTGCGCTCCGTACGGCCTGACGCTCTGGTCCTGGGACCCGGCGCGGGGCGAGGTTCCGGAGCGCGCGCGCTGCTGACCAGCCTGACGGAGACGACAGACAGGCCGCCCGCCGTTGTCGACGCCGACGCCCTGTTTTTTCTGCCTTCGTTCCCTTCCTCCCTGACCTCGCGCGACGTGATTACTCCGCACGCCGGCGAGGCCGCCGCGCTGCTGCCGGGCGGTTTTTTCGCAGGCGTTTCCGGGGAAAAACAAAAAATTCACGCAGTGCAGGAAAACAGGCCCGCGGCGTTGCGCGCGTTGACTTCGCTGTATGCGGCGACGGTTGTGCTCAAAGGCGCGGGCACACTGATCGGGCGGGGGGATGAACCGTTCACTGTGGCCCCCTTTGCTGCGCCGACCCTGGCCGTAGGCGGATCCGGGGACGTGCTGGCCGGCGTTGTCGCGGCCTTGGCCGCGGCCGGCAGACCCTCCGCCGAGGCGGCAGCGCTGGGCGTATACCTGCACGGCAGGGCGGGCGAACTTCTGGCGCAACGCGCTCCACGCGGACACACAGCCTCCGACATCGCCGCCGCCGTCCCCGAAGCGTGGAAAGAATTGTGTCGGGACCGGGCATGACGTCCGGCGAAACGGGGAAAATAGTGCGGAAAATGCGCGTGACGTTGACCTGTCTCGACGATACGCGGCGGTTCGGGCAGGCGTTGGCGGCGGCGGCGGAACGCTGCAACCCCGGTGCGTTGCTCCTGTACGGGGAACCGGGCGTGGGCAAAAGCACACTGGCGGCGATGCTGACGCGGGCGCTTCCCGGAGGAGAGGCGGCCGAACCGTCAAGTCCGAGCTTTACCCTATGCAATATCTATTGTACTGTTCCGGAAATCCGCCACTTTGACCTGTACAGGCTGCCGCCCGGAACCGCCGTCGACGAGCTTGCGGAATCTTTTGACAACGATGCGGTCATGACCTTGGTAGAATGGCCGGAAAACATTGCCGACTGTGACCGTCCCGCGGACGGCGTTGTCGTGCGCCTGAGCGGCAGCGGACAAAACGGGCCGCGTTCGGCGGAACTTGCGGCGCTGGGTCCCAAAGGGGAAATGTTTTTGCGACCGGCACCGGGGATGACTGCCGGGAACGCGACGACCGGTTCGGGAACCGCTTGAGGACAAGCTATGCGTATAAGGGTGCAAAAATTCGGCGGAACCTCGGTCGCAACCAGGGAGCGCATGCTCCGGGTGCTGGACAAGGTCGGCAAGGGACTGGAGGAAGGCAACAAAATGCTCGTCGTCCTTTCGGCGCGCGCCGGTGAAACCGACAAGCTGCTGGCCCTGGCGCAGGAATGGTCGGCAAACCCGGACCCGGCCGAACAGGACGCCCTGGTATCCACGGGCGAGCAGGCGTCGGCCGCCCTGTTCAGCATGCTGCTCTGCGACGCCGGCATCCGGGGACGCTCCTGCAACGGCGCGCAACTCGGCATTATGACAGACGAGGACTGGACCAAAGCCCGCATCCGCAGCGTAGACACCGGGAAAATCCGTAAGCTGCTGGAAAACTACGACGTGCTGGTGGTGACGGGTTTTCAGGGCGTCACGCGGGGCGGGCGCATCACCACCTTGGGACGCGGCGGGTCCGATACGTCGGCCGTGGCCCTGGCGGCGGCAGCCGGTGCGGACCTTTGCGAAATATATACGGATGTTGAAGGCGTTTTCACGACGGATCCCAATATCTGCAGTCAGGCCCGCAAGCTCGACCGCATCTCCTATGATGAAATGTTGGAAATGGCCAGCATGGGAGCAAAAGTTCTAGAGATCCGTTCGGTGGAATTCGCGAAGAAATTCAGCGTTCCTGTGCTGGTGCGCAGCACCTTCAGCGACGAACCGGGCACCCTCGTGACCGGGGAGGACCACAGCATGGAAAATATTCTTGTTTCCGGCATAGCGTACGACAAAGATCAGGCCCGCGTTTCCCTTTGTTCGGTCAAGGACGTGCCGGGCGCAGCGGCGGCGATCTTCGGTCCGCTGGCCGAGGCCGGTCTTTCCGTGGATATGATTCTTCAGAATCCAAGCCACGACGGCGTCACTGACGTAAATTTCACGGTGAGCCGCAAAAACTTGAAACGCACTCTGGAGATTATGGAGGGTGTGCGGGAAACAATGGGCGGTCTGGAAGTGCGCTACGACGAGCATGTGGCCAAGGTATCCGCCATCGGCGTGGGCATGCGCAACCATGCGGGTGTGGCTGCCGAGACCTTTGCCGCATTGCAGTCCGAAAACATAAACATCCTTATGATCAGCACCTCGGAAATCAAGCTGAGTTGCGTCATCCACGAAAAATATGCCGAACTGGCCGTGCGTACCCTGCATCAAGCCTTCGGACTGGAAAAATCTTCCTATCCTGAAGATGCCGGGGCGATGCAAGACTGAATACGGAAAACTGCGCAGAGGAGAAAAGCATGAGTATTGTTCCCGGACTGAAATACACGGCTACCCATGAATGGGTTCGGCTGGAAGGCGAGGAAGCCGTTGTGGGCATAACCCATTTCGCCCAGGAGCAACTGGGAGATATAACCTTTGTTGAATTGCCGGCTGTAGGCGCGAAGCTGGAAGCGGGCGCGGAGATGGGGGCCGTGGAATCGGTCAAGGCGGCGGGGGATCTGTACAGCCCGGTCGCGGGCGAAGTCCTTGCGGTGAATACGAAGTTGGATCAAGCCCCTGAAAAGGTGAACGAATCGCCGTACGCCGAGGGGTGGATGGTGCGCCTGCGCATTTCCGGCGAGCCCGCGGGGCTGCTGGACGCCGACGCCTATGCGGCGCTGACCACAGCCGTGCCGCACTGATTTCTGCGGAAATCAGTAAACATCGGCCCTAAGGCCGAAGCGCCGGGAAGCGGCGTGAGCCGGCCGAAAACCACGCTTTTCGGCTGACGATCCAGCGTTGAAAAGTTTGCTTTTCAACGCATATACCAATAAAGTCCGGGGGGAGGCAGGCATGCCGTATATTCCGCATACGCCGCAGGACACGGAGGCTATGCTTAACGTAGTCGGCGTGAACAGCATTGAGGATCTTTTCGCCGACATTCCGGCGCAGATGCGCCCCGTGAGTTTCGCTCTGCCCGATGGGTTGTCCGAACACGAAACCATGCGGCGCGCGGCGGATCTGGCCCGCAAAAACAGCCCCGCCCCGACGGGTTTTATGGGCGCGGGAGCATATGATCATGCCGTGCCGGCGGCCGTGGACGCGCTGACCTCGCGCGGGGAATTCTACACAGCCTACACGCCCTATCAGCCCGAGGCGTCCCAGGGCACGCTGCAGGGGATCTTCGAATACCAGACCGCCGTCTGCCGGCTGTTGGACATGGATGTCGCCAACGCCTCGGTTTACGATGGGGGAACGGCTCTTTTCGAAGCGGCTGCGATGTGCGTGCGCGCAACGGGCAGGCGGCGCATAGCGGTGGACGAATGCATCAACCCCCTGTATCGCGACATGCTGGCGACCTTGTCCGCGAACGTGCATGTGGAAACGGTGACGGTGCCGCACAGATCCGGCGCTGCGGATTTGGACGCCCTGGCCTCCGCGGTGGATGAAAACTGCGCCGCCGTCCTGACTCAGAATCCCGGATTTTTCGGCGTTGTCCAGGATTTTTCGGAATTGTTCGCGCATGCGCGCGCGAAAAAAGCGCGCAGCGTACTGCTGGTCAATCCGGTCCTGCAGGCCGTACTGAAAACGCCGGGGGAAGCGGGAGCGGATGCGGCGGTGGCGGAAGGGCAGCCTTTGGGCATGCGCCTGTCTTTCGGCGGTCCCTATCTGGGCATAATGACCTGCAGGCGGGAAATGGTCAGACAAATGCCGGGACGCATCGTCGGACGCACAAAGGATCTGGACGGCAAAACCGGCTATGTACTCACCCTTCAGGCCAGAGAACAGCACATCCGGAGGTCCAGGGCCACGTCCAACATTTGTTCCAATCAGGCGCTGTGCGCCTTGCGCAGCGTCATCCATCTGGCCCTGCTCGGGCCGGCGGGGCTGACATACACGGCGGAGACGGCCATGCTGCGGGCGCGCGAGGCCGCGGACGCCGTGACCGCCCTGCGCGGCGTGGAACTGTTTGCGGACGCGCCTTTCGGCTGCGAGTTCGCCGTCACATTGCCCAAAGCGGCCGCAGCGGTCGCCGGAGAACTGCTTGACGCGGGCATCGCGGCCGGCGTACCGGCCGGACTGTGGTACAAGGGACTGGACAATGTTCTGGTCACGGCATGCACGGAGACGACCACGCCGGAAGATGTGGAAAAGCTCGCTTGGGGCCTCGCGCGGGTGTTGCGTTAGAGTATTTCATACTTGAAATGCTCTGCAAGTATTTGCGGCGCAAATCCTTGCCGCGAAACAGGAGCAGGCGGGCTTTGCCCGCCCCGTAAGCGACCTGTTTCAAGCATTAAAATGCTCTGGGGTTTGTTCGACAAGGAAGGACCATGGAAACGATATTCGCCAAATCCGTGCCCGGACGCCGCGGCGTAGTGCCTCCTAAGCCGGCTGCGTCCGCCGCCGACATGTTGCCGGCAGCGCTGCTGCGCCGCAGCCCCCCCGCTTTGCCGGAACTCTCCGAACTTGATGTCGTGCGGCATTATTCGCAGCTCTCCCGCCTGAATTACGGGGTGGATACAAATTTCTATCCCTTGGGTTCATGCACGATGAAATATAATCCCAAGTTCACGGAAAAGGTCGCATCCCTGGAAGAGTTCGCTGCGGCCCATCCCCTGCTCGCCCATATCCCGGGAGGGGAAAAGCATGTCGCCGGGAACCTGGAAGCCATGCTGCTGACGGAAAAGCTGCTGAAAGAAATCACGGGCATGGCGGCCTTTACCCTGCAACCCATGGCCGGCGCCCAGGGCGAGCTGACGGGTATCCTGCTTATTGCGGCTTATCATCGGCATAAGGGAAACAAAAAGACGAAAATCATCTGCCCCGATTCCGCCCACGGCACCAATCCGGCATCGGCCGCCCTGGCCGGATACGAGGTGGTGAACATCAAGTCCGCAGACGGACTTGTCGATCCTGCCGCTCTGTCCGCTGCTCTGGACGATTCCGTAGCCGGGCTGATGATGACCTGTCCCAACACCCTCGGCCTCTTTGAAAAGCATCTGCCGGAGATTGTGAAACTCCTGCGCGCGGCGGACGCCCTGCTCTACTATGACGGGGCGAACTTCAACGCCTGCATGGGACGCATGCGCGCCGGCGACGTCGGTTTCGACGTAGTGCATCTGAACCTGCACAAGACCATGGCCACTCCGCACGGCGGAGGCGGGCCGGGTTCAGGACCGGTGGGCGTTTCCGAACGCCTTGAGCCGTTTTTGCCGGGACCTCGCGTGGTGGAAAACAGCGACGGCAGCGTAGGGCTGAAGCATAACCTGCCCTTGAGTATCGGCAGGGTCGCGCCCTTTTACGGCAATTTCGCCGTCTGCTTGAAAGCTCTGGCCTACATGCTGCGTTGCGGGGGCAACGGGCTGGCCCGCGCCGCGGACTATGCAGTACTCAATGCGAATTACCTGCGCGCCCGCCTGCGCGGACTGCTCGAAATTCCCTATGACCGCATCTGCATGCACGAATTTGTATGCTCGGCGGAGTCACTCGGGAAACACGGCGTGCATGCTCTGGACTTGGCCAAGGCCCTGTTGGACAGGGGCTTTCATGCGCCGACCGTTTACTTTCCCCTGATTGTCAAGGAATGCCTGATGATCGAGCCGACGGAAACGGAGAACAAAGAGACGCTGGATGCCTTTTGCGATGTCCTTGAGGAGATTGTCAAGACGGCGGAAAGCAATCCGGCGGCGCTGCACGACGCTCCCCGCAACCTGCCGGTGCGGCGTCTCGACGAAACGGCGGCCGCGCGCGGCATGATTCTGACCGACTGATGCCTGCAGCCGAGGCCATAGAGGAAAAAGCCGCCCTGCGCGCGGCATACCCGGCGGCACCGGATATGAGCGGCCGGGCGGGCAGCGCAGAGGAAAAAGCCGCCCTGCGCGCCCGGTATCGCGCTTTGCGCCTGGCCTTGTCCGAGGAGGAACGTGGGGCGCTTTCCCGTGCGGCCTGCGCGCATCTTGCCGCGAGCGGGCTATGGGCGGAGGCGGAAAGCGTGGGACTGTACGCCGCCGTGCGCGGAGAAACGGATTGTTCATCCCTGTTCAGAACAGCTTCGGCGCAAGGCAAGACCGTGTTGTTGCCCCTGATTGAAGACCTGGAGGCATCAGTGCCCTGCCCTGAGCAGTCCGGGCGGAACAGCGGGGCGCGCGGTTTCCGTGCGGCGCAGCAAGGGACGCGCCGCATGCGGCTTGTCCCCTGTGCCGGACCGGAGCGTCTGATCCCCGGGGCTTTCGGCATACCCGAGCCTCCGGCACCGGCATACGGGGAGGAGAACGATCCCGTGCCGCACCTGCTGCTGGTTCCCGGCACTGTCTTCGACCGCACGGGCCGCAGGCTGGGGCAGGGCGGCGGTTTTTACGACAGGTTTTTGGCGCGGCCCGCGTATGCGGACACGCCGACCGTTGGGTTGTGCTATGCCTTTCAGATAAGGGATGAAGTGCCGTGGGAGAGCTTTGACGTGCCCCTCAGGGCGTTGTGTACGGAAGACGGCCTGCTGTGGATAAGGCCGTGAGCCGCGCTGTTCCGCACAGCGCGGCAGCCGGCGGGCCGCGTTCCGACCACAGTTTTGTGGACTGTTCCGGGCTTGGGGAAGCGGCAGGCTCGTTCGCTTCGGAGATCGGCGTTTGCAGGCGCAGTGGATGCATCCCCTTTGTTTTTCCGGGGTTGCCGAAAATCGGTTGCTTATTCGGGACGGCGTTGCGTGGGAGCATCCGGCTGTCCTCGTCCGGCGACGGAGAAGCCGCTACGCGGCGCAAGGCGTTGCTTGCGGCGGTCGGACTCGCACATTGGGTTGAACTTTGCCAGGTTCACAAGGACGGGTTTATTGTGGACGCCCGTCCTACGCCGGAGGATATCCCTTCCTCTCTGGAAGCCGACGGATCCTGTACGCGGGAGCCGGGTTTGGGTCTGCTTGTCAAGACTGCGGATTGCCAGCCCTTGTTTCTCGCCGCCGCGGACGGCTCGGCCGTTGCCGCCCTGCATGTGGGTTGGCGCGGCAATGCGGCGGATTATCCGGCTGCGGGCTTATCGCGTTTTTGCGAAGCATACGGACTTGATCCGGCCGAAGTTCTGGCGGTGCGCGGCCCCTCGCTGGGGCCGGGGGCGTCCGAGTTTGTAAATTTTCGGAAAGAATGGCCGGCAGACTTTGCTCCATGGTTTGACGAGGAGAAACGGACGGTGGACCTGTGGAGCCTGACGCGTGAGCAGCTCACGCGGGCGGGGATGCGGGCCGGGAATATTTTTTCGTTGGATTTGTGCACACGTTCTCTGCCGGAGCTTTTTTTCTCGCACAGGCGCGGGGATGGGGGGCGTCAGGGCTCGCTGATCTGGATCCGGCCGACCGCGGAGCACGTGCCCGCTCTCCGGGGAAAAGCATAGCGCGGGGCAGAGGGTCCGGATGTGTACCGCTTACTGGAAACTGAGTGTACGCGCTGAATTTTCGGCGGCGCACGCCTTGCGCAATTACGGCGGCAAATGTGAGAACATGCACGGGCACAATTTCCGTGTAGAGGCGGTGGTGCGCGGAGACAGGCTCGACCCGGACACGGAGATATCCGTGGATTTTTCTCTGTTGAAGCAGGATCTCAACGCTGTGTTGAGCGGGCTTGATCACAGGAATCTCAATGAGACGCCGCCTTTCGACCGCATCAATCCGTCTTCGGAAAACCTGTCCCGGCATATTTTTAGGGGCATGGCGCCGTTGACGAAAAAACGCGGCGCGCGCCTGTGCAGTGTCGCTGTGTGGGAGAAAGAGACGCAAAGCGCTGTTTATTGCGAGGAAGAGTAATGCCGGTTCGCTCTCGGCAGAGAGAGAACCGGCATAAGCGCAATACCGGCTGTTTCGGTCGTCTCTGCGCGACTTGTCACTTTGTCTTTGCGAGGCCGAAGCCGACGGCGGCAATCGTAACCGCGGCACCGGCGTAGCCGAGTGCGCCCGTGGGGCGGTCGTAAAAAAGGATATCCCAGACAAAGCTGAACGCGGGTTGCGTGAGCATGATCAATCCGGCGCGGGAAGCGGGCATGCGGGGCAGCCCGGATGACAGCAGTACCCACCCTGCGGCTTGACAGCCTATGCCGAGAAGGGCCAGCAACCCCAGGCTGCGCAGATCGGGAACGGCGAACGAGTCGCCGACGGCAAGGCAATAGATGCCGATCATGCTCATGGACAACAGGCTGATTATTCCCATGTTGGCAACGGCAGGCAGTTTGCATGCCGCGCTTTGGGAACGTCGCACCACGAGTATGTAGGCCGAATAGAACAATGCGGAGACAATGCCCGTGAGCAGTCCGGCTACGACCTCGGCCGACAGTTCTCCGGGCGTCTTTTCCAGAAGCATCATAAGGCCGATGACGGCAACGGGCATGGCGAGTTTATGTCTGAGGGACAATTGTTCACCGAGCATGAAGGCGCCCCAGAGCGCAAGGAAAAACACCTGGAAATTGATGATGATGGTGGCGAAACCCGGCCCGAGCCGTATGATGCACTCGTGCCAGGAGATGAGATCGCCGCTGAAGCACAGCGCCGCCGCGGCCAGGATCCCGAGCACCGGCAACGGCGGCAGCAGGCGTTCGCCCCTGACGGCGGCTAAAAGCGTCAGCACGACGCCGCCGAACAAAAGACGATAAAAGGCTACCATCGCCGGGGGCATTGGCGCTTCCTTGACGAAAAGTCCGGCAAAACTGATGCATACCGCGCCCAGCGCCACGCGGACAAGTCCTTCGGCCTGGGGGGTGAGGCTCTTTGTCACTGTACCGTCTTCCTGTTTACGGTGCCTGCATATCTGCATTCCGCGCCGGCGAGGTATACCTGAAAAGCGGCCTGTTGCCAAAGAAATCACTATACCTGCTTCCGGGGCCGAATGCATGCTCTTTGCACGTCCGGAAAGGAGCGCGGCCCCGTGACGCAGGGCGGTACGGCGCGCGATCTCCGCAATTACCGCGCGTTATGTTGTTGATAAACGCGGCATAAAGGTATAGATTAAACCATTATGCCGGTACAACGAATCCTCTTTCTGGCTCCGGCCCAGACAGTGACCCGCATTTTTCCGGAGTTGCGCGAGGCGGGGGTAGAAGTGGGCATAGCCGAAAACCTGAAGGGGGCGTCTTCCTTCATGCGTAAGGCCATGCCCGGTCTTATTCTGGCCCGTCCCTGCCTGCCCGGCTTCCGGATAGAGGATCTTGTGGCTGTCGGACGTGACGATCCGCAGTTTCCTCCGGTGGTGGTGTTTTCCGATCGGCCGTCAACGGAAGAAGCATCCCGGCTGCTGGATCTCGGAGTCAGGGATTACTGGACGGAACCGCTGACTTTTGAGAAGATCCGGGCCGTGTTGCGGCCGAATCGGTTTTCCGCCGCTTCCTCGTCCGGGGGGCGCAAAGCGCCCGCGCAGCAGGCCGGAAGCGGGCCGCGCATCATCGGCACCCATGCGGCCGTGCAGCGGGTTATGGCTCTGGCCGGGCGGGTTGCCAAATCCAGGGCAACCGTGCTCATTTCCGGGGAATCCGGCACCGGCAAGGAATTGTTCGCCCGCTACCTGCACGCCGAGAGCGACCGCGCCGACAAGCCCTTTATCGCCGTCAACTGCGCCGCGCTGCCCGAACATCTTCTGGAAAGCGAGCTTTTCGGCCACGAAAAAGGGGCTTTTACCGGCGCCGTCGCGCGCAAGCTCGGCAAATTTGAACTGGCTTCCGGCGGCACCATCCTGCTGGACGAAATATCCGAGATGGATCTCGCTCTGCAGGCCAAGCTTTTGCGGGTGCTTCAGGAGGGAGAGATCGACCGCGTTGGCGGCACTGAAACCTTGAAGGTAGACGTGCGGGTGCTTGCGACGACAAACCGCGACCTTGAGGCCTGGGTGGAAGAAGGCAGGTTCCGGCGCGACCTCTTCTTTCGCCTGAACGTCATCCCGCTGCGCCTGCCCGCCCTTAGGGAACGAGGCGAGGACGTGCTGCTTCTCGCCCGTTTTTTTGTGGATATGTATCTGCGCGGCTATGCCTTGCCGGCTACGGAACTTTCCGGTGAAGCCGTGAAATGGATCCAGGCTTACGCATGGCCCGGCAATGTCCGGGAACTGCAGAATCTTATGGAAAGGGCGGTGTTGCTGTGCGGCGGAAACAGCATACAGCCCGGACACTTTTTGCTTGAAAACGAAGATTGGCCGCTGTTTTCCGAAAGCGTCGCCGAGGCCGGCAAAGTGGGGGCCGCTCCGCCCGCGCGCGCGATGTCCGGCGGGCCGCCGGATGCAGACGGCGACGCTGATGCCTGCCCGGAAGAAGAAAGTTTTGTACCGCCGCGCGGCGATGGGCATGTCGATTTTTCAGGCGGCGTGATCCCATTGAGCGAGATGGAACGCATCATGATTCGCAGGGGACTGGAGCAGACCGGCGGAAACCGCACTCAGGCGGCCGAATTGCTGGGTATTTCCGTCCGCACCTTGCGCAATAAACTCAACGAATACCGGCAGGCGGGCATGGATGCCGGTTTACCTGAAAAATAACCGGGCAGCGGCGCGGGGACCAACCGCCCGCCGGGACAGGCGATGGGTGCGGAACTGCGCGCATCGGCGGAAAAATGTCTTTCCCTGCCCGCGTTCCGAACAACCGGACGAAAAACAATGCGTCTTTCTGTTGCCGGGAGCGAAAGGCAGGAAATGCTTTTCGCTCCCGGCAATACAGGCGGACACCGTAAAAGAGGAGTAAGCAATGCTGGACGCCATCAGAGATAAAGCCCAGTCTTGGGCAGTCAAAATTATTTTTCTGATCATCATCGTGGTTTTCGTGTTCTGGGGTGTCGGCAGCTTCAACAGCGCCGGGTCCGGCACTGCCGCCGTCGTCAACGGCGAGAGCATTTCCCTGCACGACTATAACAAGGCGCTGCGCGCCTTCGGTGAATCGGAAAGAAGGAATAACCCGGATATTTTTAAGGATGAAGCCGTTTTCAGGCAGTTCAAGAGCACTGTATTGAGCGAAATGATCCTATCTCTGCTGCGCAGACAGGAAGCCGAGCGCATCGGATTGCGCGTTTCGGATTATGAACTGAAAGCGTATATAGATACGTTTCCGGTGTTCCACGATGCGCACGGCAAATTCGACGCGGAGCGGTACAAGACCATTCTCGCGGCCAACAATATCAATCCCGCGGAATTCGAGAGCGACAACAAAAAGGCGCTGCTTGAGGGCAAATTGCTGCGTTGCCTGGGCCTGAGCGCCAGCTTCGCCGAAGCGGAGATCAAACAGCTTTTCAAGTTCAGCCTGGAAAAAAGAAAAGCCCGCTATGTGCTTTTCAATCCGGGCGAGTATCGCGACCGCGTCGACATCGGCGAAGAGGCCATAGCCGGCTGGTATGAAAACAACAAGGAAAGCCTGCGCAAACCGTTGCTCATCAGTTTTGACTACCTGCGGCTCACCCCTGTGCTCCTTTCCGGCAACTATATGCCGCAGGAGTCGGAAATTGAGGAGTTTTACAAAAATTCTCCGGAAGATTTCACGCGTCCCGCGTCCTATACCGCATCGCATATTTATATTGCCGCGCCTCCCGAAGGGTCCACGGAACCCGATGCCGCCGAAAAAGTCGCCGATGCGGCTGAAACGGCAGGCAAACTTCGCGCGCGGCTCAAGGCCGGTGAAGATTTCGCAAAATTGGCCAAGGAGTATTCGCAGGACCCGGAAACCGCGTCCGCCGGAGGACTGCTGCCGCCGCTCGAAGCAGGGCAGAGTTATGCCGAGGAATTCGACAAAGCCGCCCTGGCTCTGGCGCCTGGGCAGATCAGCGATCCCGTGCGGACCCGGTACGGTTTTCATATCATCCGTCTTGAAAACAGGACTGAGGCGGCAGTCCTGCCGCTGGACGAGGTGCGCGAAGACATCAGGGCCGCCCTTGCCTTGGAAAAGGCCGAGGCGGACTTTCCCAATGTGGAAAAAAAGGTCGAGGACGAAACGGCGGCCGGCGCATCCCTGGAGGATACGGCGGCGGTTTTCAAACTTGCCCCGGAAAAGCGCGCCATGGTGAACCTGGAAGAAGCCGTGACGGCGTTGTCCCTGCGCGAGGAATCCCGGCGTGCCTTTGAGGATGCCGCCGCGACGGCTGCCGCCGGTGAAGCGGGTTCCATGCTGCCCGTTCCTCTGGATATCGCCGGCGGTATCGCCCTGGTCCGCATCAGCGAGGCCGTACCTTCCCGCATTCCTTCCATTGAGGAAGCGCGCACCGGCATCATTGCCGCGTTGCGGACCGAAGGCGCGAACAGACTGGCCCGCGCCGCCGCCGAGCAGGCCCTGCCCGCCTTCAGCGGACGCGAGCTGCCTGAAGCCTTTAAGGACAAGGCGGCGGAGAGTGCTCCGGGGTTGCGGGTTTTCCCCACCCTTGACCCCCTGGGTGCCGTCCCGGATCTGGTTGACGGGATTTTTTCATCCGACGGCGTATGGCTCCCGCAGGTTTACGACACTCCCGCAGGGCCGGTCATAGCGCAGACGGCCGGCGTGGAAACGGTAAAAGATGAGGAATGGGATCAGCTCAAAGGTATTTTTGTTGCCCAGTACCGGCAGAGCAGAGAGGAACAGACCGTGCAGGCGTTCATGCAGAAACTGCTGAACAAGGCTTCCGTCCGCGAAAACCCGGACGCTTTGGACCAGATAAGTCTGCGTTGAGACGGGGGCGTTTGGGGCGCATGAACTATAAAATATATATGCATCGGCGTGAGCAGGAGCGCGCCGAGGGAATCAAGCACGTTACGCGCGTGGGGCTGGCGGTGAA
Organism: Desulfovibrio sp.; assembly: GCA_031276485.1. Taxonomy (GTDB): domain Bacteria; phylum Desulfobacterota; class Desulfovibrionia; order Desulfovibrionales; family Desulfovibrionaceae; genus Frigididesulfovibrio. The sequence continues at coordinate 15,164 of JAISMY010000104.1, forward strand.
TCTCCTGCTGGTCCCTGCCAAGCTCTGGGCGGGGTATGCGGGCAACAGCCGCGCCGTGGTGGCCGACGGGGTACACAGTATTTCCGATTTTGCGGCGAATCTGGTTGTACTCATCGGGGTTCGCTACTGGACGGCGCCTCCTTCCGAAAATCATCCCTACGGCTACCGGCGGATGGAAGCGCTTATTTCTTTCTGCATGGGCGCCTTGCTGGTTCTTGCCGGCATCGGCATCGTGTACGATGCCGCCGTGCAGATGTTTAATCCGTCCGTGCTGCCGGTGGGCGGGACGGCGGCGCTTGCCGTGACCCTGTTCTCCGTTGTGAGCAAGGAAATCCTGTACCGCTGGACGGCCGCGAAAGGCAAGGAACTGAAATCAGACATCCTGGCCGCCGGCGCGGCAGAGCACCGCGCCGACGCATTGTCTTCGATTCCGGTGCTGATCACCGTGGCCGTTGCCATGTGGTTTCCTTATCTGGCGGCGCTGGAACTGCTGGGGGCGGCGCTGGTCGCGCTGCTTGTGGTGCGCTCGGCCGTCGATATCTGCCGTCAGGCCGTGCATACCCTTTTGGACGGCAATGCCGGCCCGGAAGTGAACAAACGCATACAGAATTTTACGCTCGGCATTGACGGGGTCAAGGATATTCACAACTTGCGCTCGCGTCTGGTCGGGCAGGGGCTGCTTCTGGACATGCATGTGTCCGTAGACGAAACGATGAGCCTGTCGGAAGCCCACGAAACCGGGCACCGCGTCGAGGAAGCGCTGTATACGCCGGAGGCTGCGGAATATATCGGCAGAGAAATCATGGACGCCCTGGTCCATATTGATCCTTGGCCGCAAAGCGCCGGCGCAGCCTCGGCTGAATCCGCCGGAGGTTACTGATACCTCATCGATAAAAAGTTCAACAGCAATTTTCATTTTGGCCAGAAAAACCGGACAGCAGAGAATAATTTTCTGATAACCTCGTGAATTTCCGTCGGCGGAATCAGGTTTGAGTGAAAAAATATGTTCAAAAACCAAAATGAGAATTGCCGGAAGTTCAACCGGACCCTGTACAATCTTCGGCATTTCGGCTAGTTGACGCAAATACCATTGCATGCGCGGGACGATAAACATGATGCCGGCGCTTTGCCCGTCGGCGTGAACACTGAAGGAGTTTATATGGCTGCCAAAAAAATTCTGCTTCTGGCAGGAGATTATGTTGAGGACTACGAAATCATGGTGCCGTTCCAGGCCCTGCAGGCCGTCGGGCATTCAGTGTATGCCGTGTGCCCCGGCAAAAAGGCCGGGGACACGGTGCGCACGGCCGTCCACGACTTTGAGGGCGACCAGACCTTTTCGGAAAAACGCGGCCACAATTTTACCCTCAACGCCGACTTCGACGCTGTAAAGGCGGAAAATTACGACGCGCTGGTTGTGCCCGGCGGCCGAGCTCCCGAATACCTGCGCCTGAACCGGCGCGTGCTGGACATCGTGCGCGAGTTCAATGCGGCGAAAAAGCCCATCGCCTCCATTTGTCACGGGCCGCAGATACTCGTTTCCGCAGGTATACTCCAGGGACGCTTATGCTCGGCCTATGCGACCCTTCAGCCCGATGTGCAGGATGCCGGCGCCGAATGGGTACCCATGAACGAAAGCGCATCCAATTCCTGCATTGACGGCAATCTGGTCACCGCTCCTGCCTGGCCGGCTCATCCGGCCTGGATACGCGATTTTCTCAAGGTGCTTGGGACGAAAATAGAACTGTAAGCACAACATGCAGAAAAAGTTTGAGGAGGAGTTCCTCCTCAAACCCTGCATTCCCATAGTATCATCACTATGTGGGGGGCATGATACCGAGTGCCTCATAGATGTCGCTCTGTTTTTTAGTAATTTCCCCATAGCGCAGCTTGCGACCTTTATGTTCAAAGCATTCAATCAAGTCGATTTGGTCAAGCATTTCCTGCATCGTGTACGTCTTGAACAACTCAGATTCCTGCATCTTTCGCTTGATGTGGCTCATGACGATCAGCG
>JAISMY010000107.1 GCA_031276485.1 Desulfovibrio sp.
CCCCGTACAAAGCCATTTTTCACTACCAATTCCGACTTGCAATTTTTGCATACAGGCATACTTCCCTCCGGGGCGTGACATTTGATGAGAGAAGTATAGTATAAATCTATCTAAAAGTACATACTCTCTTTGAATTGAACGAGGGCCAAAGGGCGTGATGCCCATTGCCGGGTTCAGGGGCAGCGCCTCCCGATGGAGTCGGCCTTACGCCGGATCAGGCCGACCGGGGCGGAGCCCCGGCTAAAACTTCCGGCGGATCGGCCGATAATACCTGCGTGGGCATTATTGCCGCCGCTGTCTGTGCCGGCATTGATATTGCTTTCATAGGGACGTGTGCCCTTACCGGGGGCAGGCAGGCAATTTTTTCCCTTTTTCAGGAGTTCCGATTATGGTTCAGTACGCTTCGGGTTCTCTCCGTGTTTCTGGATTGGGAACCGATTATGATTTCGATTCGATGATCGGGAAACTCTATAAGGTGGAGCAGCGGCAGGCCACGCAGTTTCTGCGCTGGAAAAGTGACTGGCAGACGCGCCTTGACGCCCTGAAGGAGGTGCGCGGCGGTCTGATGAACCTGCAGACGGCCCTGAACCAGATCAATACCATGGACAAGTTCCTGGTGAAGAACACTACGAGCACACAGCCCACGGTCGCTGTGGCCAAGGCCGGTGCCGAGGCCATGAACACCGCCTACACCGTCGAAGTCAACCGTCTGGCCTCCGGCAGCACTTGGACAAAGGACACGGGACTGTCTACCGCGCAGGATGTGATCAGCGCCGGCGGCGGCAGCATTACCTACTCCTACCAGGGCAAAAGCCGCACGGTCAGCGTGCCGGCGGGCACGACCGTGGAGGGCATGCTCAAGATCATCAACAACGATTCCGGGAACCCCGGTGTACGCGCCCAGACGCTGCAAAGCGCGAACGGCATCATTTTCCAGTTGCGCGGCATGGATACCGGGCGCGACAACATTCTGGTCATTGAGAACACCAGCGGACTCAGCGGTCTGGGCATAACCCTGCAGGGCGGCAATTACGACACGGGAGAAAATTTTGCCCAACTCAACAGCATGACATTTTCCGGACTCGCGGATGTCATCAACAGTTCCGGCGAGGAAAAGACCTTCGTCTATTCCGTCGACGGCGTTAAACGCACTGTGTACCTGCAAGACGGCGCGACTTTGGGCGACCTGATAAGCGGCGTCAATGCCCTGACGCCGAATGTTGCCTATTTCGACGTCGATCCGAAGACCGGGACCACGGGAACCGGAAAATTCGAACTATTCAAGGCCGACACCGTCTATACCCCCGGCAACTTTGCGACCACTGCCTCCGTTTCTCTGCGCGACCTCGTGATCGTGAACGGCACGTCCCCGCCCTCGTTGACGTTTTTCGACAGTCCCGCCTCAAAAGTGCTGGGCAACACCGCGACCTCGGCCGATGCCGGAACATTTACCTTCGACATCAGCGCATCGGACAGTGCGACGACGACCGCGGTTTCCATTGACGTGAACGAAGACACCACGCTGGAGGATCTGCGCAATGCCCTGCGCAGCAAGCTCGGCTCAGGGGCGGATGTCCAAATTGAGCAGGATGCGGTGTCGGGCGAATACTATCTCAGGATGGACATGAAAGACACTGTGCACCGTGTGACGCCTGCCGACGGCACTCTCACCGCTTTTGCCTATGTGCCGCCTTCACCCGTTGCGGGGTCCGGCTGGGACGCGCATCAGGCCGAGAACGCGCAGGTGCGGATCAACGGTTACCCGACGGATCCGGGAAAATGGCTCGAAGTGTCGAGCAATACCCTGGAGGCGGGCAAGGTCGTCCCCGGAATGACTTTTACGCTGCTGGACACGGGCACGACCACCATCAGCGTCGGCAACGACATCGAAACCATGAAGGAAAATATATACGCCTTTGTGGATGCCGTGAACACCTTCCGTTCCCTGCTGGCAAGCTACACTAAAGTTGACGACTCCAAGGAAGTGCTGGACCCGGACTATGCCGTTTCCCAGTTTGAAATGCAAATAGGCGGCGTGCTCACAGGCAACTACGGCGTACAACTGGTGGAATCCCGCATCAAAGATGCCGTGGCCGGCATGGCCAAGGGGTTTGTCCCGCGCGGAACGAACGCCGCCGGCAACGCCGTCGGTGACGTTTTTTCCTCCCTTTCGCAGATCGGCATTTATACAAACTCCACGGAAGGCGAAGCGACTTTCGGTCTTCTGACAATAAACATGCTCGGCGACAAAGGGTCCCTGACTCTGGATCAGGCTCTGGCCGAGAATCCTGAAGCCGTTGCCCGGCTGTTTGCCGTGCGTGGGGAAGGATCAAGCAATTCGGACGACTTTCAGTTCGACTCCATGATTACCGGCATCACCAAAGCCGGCACCTACGATGTTTCCTACGAGGTCGACGCAGCAGGCGACATCGTCAATGCTTTCATAAGCGGCAAAGCCGCAATCATCGACAACGCGAATCATACCATTACTTCAAATGAAGGTGATTCCAAAGGTTTGCTGATCTCGGTGACCAATCTTGCACCATCGGTGACCCCTTACAGCGGCACAGCCTCCATCAAGGAAGGGAAAATCGCCGAACTGCTGAGTCTCATGGAAGGCACGGAAGGGCTGCTCGGAACCAACGGCACCCTGAAAACCATTGAAAACAACTATGATTCGATTATTGACGGCATAGACGACAAAATCAAGCGCGAGGACGACCGGCTGGCACGCTGGGAAAACAATATGGTTCTCAAATTCGCGCGCCTGGAAGCAACTCTGGCTCGTTATGAGCAGATGCAGACCGATCTGACCAGCCAGATAGCGCAACTGTCCGGCAGCAACAGCAGTTAACATACGGAACGCACGAGGGAGAGATTATGCAGCCGGCGGCGCAAAGTTATTTCAGGACGCAGGTGTCCACAACATCGCAGGGCGACCTCGTGGTCATGCTCTTTGATGCGGCCGTCAAATTTCTGGTCACGGCCAAAGTCGGTCTGGCCAACGGGGATATGGCCGGGAAAGGCATAGCCGTTTCCCGCGCCCTGGATATCCTCAACGAACTGTCAAGTTCCCTGAACATAGAAAAAGGCGGGGATCTTGCCGTCAACCTGCACAGCCTCTACAGCTTCTGCAGCAATCATCTGGTGCGGGCCAACCTGAAAAAGGATCCGGCCATGATAGACGAGGTCATCAAGATTCTCGCAGGGATCAGGGGCGCTTATGCGGAGATAGCCGAGTTGCCCGAGGCGCGCGCGGCCGCGGCCGAAACAGCGGCCGGTCGCCGCGCGGCATCGGCCGGCATCGGCCTGCGCGGCCCGATCCCGGTTGTTCCCGCGCCGGCGGGCGACAGCGGTGCGCCCGCGCGCGGCCGCGCCGGCGTTGCGGCTTACAAAAAATCCGCCCTGGCATAGAGCATTTCAAAGATGAAAGTACCCACAACTTTCAAACCATTTTTCGGAAGTTTAACTGACAGGGACTATTTGTAAATATTATTTTTGAACAAATCCTAACTGCGGTAATCCGAATTGATGCTCACATAAGCGTGCGTCAGATCGGAGGCCAGGAGTCGGAACCGGCCCGGACCGTATCCCAGACGCAGATCCATGCGTATATCTCGTTGCGCCAACGCCGGGGCAAGCATACCCTCGGCATAGAGGGACGAGGGCTTGCCGTCTGAGAACAGCTCCACGCCGCAGAGGCTGAATGCCACCTCGCCGGGGTTGAACGCCGCTCCGGAGCGCCCCAAGGCGCAAATCACGCGTCCCCAGTTGGCATCCTCGCCGTACATGGCCGTTTTGACCAGTTGGGAACTGCCCACGGCGCGCGCGGCCCGTTCAGCGTCAGCATCGTTTGCCGCGCCGACTACATCTATGTGCAGGACCTTGGTCGCCCCTTCGCCGTCTTTGACCAGCATATAAGCCAATTCTTCCAGCACTTCGGTCAGGACTTTGCCCAGAATCGCCGTGCGCGGTCCGGAAATGCTCACGCCCGACGCGCCGCCGGCCAGCCCGTAGACGGTGTCGTTGGTGCTGGTGTCGCCGTCCACGCTGACCCGGTTGAAGCTGGCGTCAACGGCCCCGGCGAGCAGCTTCCGCCATTCGTCGGGGTCCACGACGGCATCGCAGAACACAACGGCGAGCATGGTCGCCATGTTGGGGCAGATCATGCCTGCGCCCTTGGCGACTCCGGCAATGCCTACAGGTTTTTCGTTGCCGATGCGCTGCGTGCGTCGTACATACTTGGGAAAGGCATCGGTGGTCATGATTGCGGAGGCAAAGTCTTCAAGTTCCGCGCGGCCGAGATTCTCCGCAAGGACGGGCAGAGCGCGTTCCCACGCCCGCATGTCCATCTGCGCGCCGATGACGCCGGTTGAGGCGGGGAGTATGTCGTCGGGGCTCAGGCCCAACAGTAAAGCGGTCATTTCCAGGCTTTGCCGGCAGCGGAGCATGCCTTCTTCGCCGGTGCAGGCGTTGGCCTGGCCGGAATTGATGAGTACGGCGCGGGCCGTGGGGGAAGCGCGCAACCGTTCCCGACCCGCAAGTACCGGCGCGGCCTGAAATTTGTTGGTGGTGAACAGGCCGGCTGCGGCGGCGGGCCTGTCGCTCAGAAGCAGGGCCAAGTCATTGCGGCCGGTTTTTTTGAAAGCGGCCTCGGCCACGCCCAGTCGAAATCCTGCGGGTAGTCCGTTATCCATGGCGCAATCCTTACGGTTTGTTTCATTCTCCATCCGGTTCCGTATACCGGCCGATTCCACCCGACGGTCGCCGCCGTTGCGGGCGGGCGCGGGGAAAAGCCCGCGCCGGTCCTGATACCAAGCCGCATTCAAACTAAAGCATTTAACGCTTGAAACAGTTCGCTTACGGCAGGCTTTGCCCGCCTGCTCCTGTTTCGCGGCAAGGATTTGCGCCGCAACTCCTTAGTTTGAATGCAAAACTTGCAGGCAGCGGCCTCATGCGCGCGCGTTGCCCGCAGGCACGGAGAAAAGCCCGCGCATGCGGTCCAGAAGCCTTGCCGCCCTTGCGCCGGCGCTCAATTTTTCGGCTGCCTCCGCATTGTTGCGGCGCATGCTTCTGCGCAAATTCGGTTGGGCCGCCAGCCGCCACAGCAGCGCAGCGATATCGCCGGGTTCCGTGCCTTCGGCGAACAGGGCGTTGACCCCGTCTTTCAGCCCCCGGCGCAGCGACGACACAGGCGTGGCCGCAATGGGCAGGGCAAGACCCTGCGCTTCGTACATCTTCATGGGGGCGAAAAAATCGTCTTCCGTGTTCATGGGAATGACAAAAATATCGCAGTCGGCCAGGCGTTCGGCGATGGCCGACTGCTCCAGCCGGCCGGTAAAACATACCCTGTCCGTCAGGCGCAGTTCTTCGGCCAGGAGGCGCAGAAAACGGAAATCGGCTTCGGGGGCATCGCCGATGACGGTCAGGATAAAATTGTTCTCCAGCAGGGCCAGGGCATAGAGCAGGTTTTCCACGCCCTTGCCCTGTTGCAGGGAACCGGCGTAGGCCAGATTCACAACGCCGCTCAATTCAGAAGGTTCCGGGAGCGCAGCCGGAACGGCGTGCCCCCCATCGTACTCGCCGGGCAGCACGGGGTTGCCTCCTGATGAGGCGCGGGCGGCGAAAAGCGCTGGACCGCGTGTCGGCCGAATCGTCCGCTCATTGTAGCCCAACGGTTCGACTACGTGCGCGCGCGGCTCGGGAAGGTAGCCCGCGCAGGCGTTCTGCAGGGTCGTGCAGTTGAAAACCACCAGGTCGGCGTTCAGAAAAACCCGCTTTTCAAGCGCGTACAGAGCCTGAGCCTCTTCGCCGTCTTTCAGGCGCGAGATGAGATGGTGAACTTCAAAAACAACGCGTACATCGTTTTTGCCGAGACTGCGGCGCAGGTCCAGAGCGATGCCGGCTTCCTTGACGCTGGATGCGAAACAGACAACCGCGCCGTCCTGCGCAACGGCCGAATGCAGGCGGGCGCGGAACAGAGCTCCGTACAGTCCCTTGTGCCGCGTGCCTATGGTTTTCGGATGGAGCAGAGGAGGCAGGGACTGCAGACCGATGCCGGCAAAGAAACGGAGCAGAGTCGGCGCCGTCCGGCCCGCCTGGTTCATCACGGCCTCGGTGAAGGGAATGCCGGGGAAAAAGACGGTGGGCGCTCCGGCCGCGGCAAAGTTGGCCGCCGTCAGGCAACAGTGCAGCGCGTGTGCGGTGCTGTTGGGGAACCGCATTTTCTGGCAGTAGACGATTTGCAATGAAGTATCCGCATACGGCGGCGCAAAGCCCGTCGGGTTACATCGGAAATTGTTGATGTTTCAATCCGCATCCGGCTCCGTCCGCATGATGACTTCACCCCTGCGGACAGGCGCCGGGCGGATTTCAAGAAACATCAGAGCAGTTCACAAATGAAATGCGTGAACTGCGCTGCAAGGATTTGCCTGCAAATCCTTGCAGCGAAACAGGCGCAGGCAGGCAAAGCCTGCCGTAAGCGAACTGTTTCAAGCGTTAACTG
>JAISMY010000049.1 GCA_031276485.1 Desulfovibrio sp.
CGGCGACCTTTGAGGGGCACCTTCCGCGCATCTTGCGCCGCTGGGAATCATTACTTTCAAATGCTCGGCTGGAAAGCATGAACGGGCTATTCCAGGCCGCCAGAGCCAGGGCAAGAGGATACCGAAATGTGGGTTTTATCACCATGATCTACCTAATTGGCGCTCCGATCACTGCTTTGCTCGGAAAGCCAATTCCACACTAAACGTCGAAGAGCCTTTCTTTTGTGACCCCCTGCCAAGCCGTCCCCTCAAAAATCAACGTTGCAAGGCTCCTGTCGCGCGTTCTCGCAAAGCGTCAAGATCATCATAGAGACTCAGCCGTTTGTTTTCAAGCAGGGCGATGCGGCAGCCCGGAAAAGTAAATTCCCACGGGCGGTGGGTTATCAGGACTACGCCCGCGCCGCGTCCCGCCGCCGCCGCAGTTTCATCCCGCAGGACGGCCAGGGAGGCTTCGTCCAGACCGCTTGCCGGCTCGTCCAGAAGCAGCAGGTCCGGATTCACCGTGAACGCGCGGGCCAAATCAAGCCGCTGTGTCATGCCTCTGGAAAAGGTTCCGGCCTTTTCATGCGCGGCGGCCCCCAGATGCAGGCGTTCCAGCATGCCCGTCAGTTCCTTGTCCGACAGACGCAGCCCGTGCAGGCCGGCCCAGAAGCGCAGGTTCTCCAAGGCGGAAAGTTCGGCATAGATGCAACTGTGGTGGCCGACCATGCCTATGCGGAGCGCTTCGTCGCACAGCACCTCGCCGGACGAAGGACGCGCAAGTCCGGCCATGACGTTGAGCAGCGTGGATTTGCCGGCCCCGTTCGGGCCGCAGAGCAGGAACACCTCGCCGCGCGACAGATCCAGAGAAATATCGCTGAAAACGAGACGCGGGCCGTAAAAACGGGCTATATCGCGCAGACGCAGCAACACGGCTCAGGTCCGAACCGTAGTTTCCCGCGTCTCTTCCGCCTCCCCGGTGTCGTCCTCATCACAGCTTCCTTGATGGTTTGAGACCCCGGCCTTCAGGCCCATGCCGCCTTCCCGGGCGCCGCCAGGCGCGCCCCGGCCTGCGGGGCGGCCGGCCGCCCGTTTCATCACGAGGCCGGCGACAGGGAAAACGCACATCAGGATCCCCCCGAACCAGATCCAGTTGACCAGCGGATTGACGTTGAAAGACAGGGAAGCCTTCATTTCGTCGATGCCCAGCAGCACGGCGTACAGTTCGTTTCCGGGGCCGAAAAGGGTGACGGCTTCCGCGAAACTCTGCTGTTCGAATTTGGCGTACCGGCGGCGTTGAGGGGAAAGCGTGCCGAGCGGCGTGCCGTCGTCCGCGGCGATGCGCAGTTCTGCTTCCACAAAGCGGTATCCGGGACGGCCGTCCGCGCCGATGCGCGATTCGCCTTCGTACAGTTCGCGGACGGTAACGCGGTACTGCCCGGCTTTGCCTGTTTCGCCTCTGCCCAGAGTAAGTGTGTATTTCTGCTGATATGGCCCGGACAAGGCCACGCCCAGAGTCATCAGGAGCAGCCCGACATGCGCTCCGTGCGCTGCGGGCAGGGAGGCCGGACGCGGTCCGGTGAACAGATGCAGGAGGATGCCGGCCGTGCCGGCTGCGGCACAGGCCGCCGCCGCCAGGGCAACGGGCTGTTGTATGCCTGCGAAGCTCAGGGTCGTGCCCAAACCCGCGGCCGCGGCAAGCACGGCGTAAAACAGGCGTGGCCGGGTAAAGCCGCTCGCGCCGGGGCTTAGTTTCCATTTGCGTCCGGGGCAAACGAGCAGCAGCAGCGCGGGCAGGGCAAGCAGGGGCAGGCAGGCGCGGTTGTAAAATGACGCCTCAAGACCCATGGGCGTTTGCGGCAGGCGGCCGGCGACAAAGGCCGGCAAATGCGCCGAAAGCGCGATGAGCGCGTCGATGATGACCGGCCACAGGGTTGCGATAAGTATAACGGCCGCTACGGCCGACAGCAGCCAGGCGACGAACAGGAGCAGTCCTTCTTTGCTGCTCAGGTCTTCCAAGGGCCGCGTGTCCTTGCTTTCCGTACACAGGGCCGCGGCCCCTGCCAGATACAGAAAGACCAACGTAAATACCAGCAAGGGCAGGCCGACGCCTTCATCCGAAAAAGCGTGCAGGGACTGCACGACCCCGCTGCGCACCAGATAGGCGGCGAAAAAGGCGGACACAGTGGTCAGGCACATGAGAAAAACATTGGTGCGCCGCAGCTTGCCGCGTTTGCGCCCGATGACCGAGGTGTGCAGGTAGGCCGAGGAAATGAGCCAGGGCAACAGGGAGGCATTTTCCACAGGATCCCAGGCCCAGTAGCCTCCCCAGCCCAGTTCCATGTATGCCCACCATGCGCCCAGCACTATGCCCGCAGTCAGCAATGCCCACGCCGCAAGGATGAACGGACGCGCCGTGTCCCCCCAGTAGGCTTCCCGTATTTCAGGTTCCCCTGCCTTGCCCGCTCCGGCGCTTTGCGCTAGGGCCAGGCAGCCGGGGACCACAAAACCTCCGTAACCCAAAAAAAGCAGGGGCGGGTGCAGAACCATGCCGGGGTTCTGCAACAGGGGGTTAAGTCCGCGTCCGTCCTCAGGCACAAAGTCCAGCAGCGCAAAAGGATTGTTCCATTCCGCCAGTATAAGCAGGAAAAATGCCGTAATGCCGGTGAAAAAAAGGCAGAACCCCGCCTGCGTCCGCACGCAGAGCTTTTTGTATGTGGGAAGCAGCACGAACAACGCGCCGCTCAGGGAAACCGCCCAGGCCCAGAACAGCAGGGAACCGGGCTGCCCTGCCCAGAAGGCCGTCACGCGGTAGGCCGCAGGCAGCGTGGAATCGGAATATCCGGCCACGTACTCCACGATGAAATCCTGCGCCGCAAAGGCATGGAACAGGATCAGCGCGTCAAGGGTCAGCAGGCCGGCAAGCGCCAAGATGCAGGGCGCGCCCAAGCGTGCCGGCGAGAGGTCACGCCTGGGCGGTCCGCAATGCTCCGCGTCCGGGGCGGCAGGGGAAAAAAGCCCGGCAAGCTGGACAAACGCTGCGCCAAGGGCAAGAAAAAAACCGCAGTACAGCACGGCGGCGGCAAAATTATAGATGATCATGGCGCAGCCGTCAGATACGGTTTTCTTTTTGGTACTTGGAAGGACACTTGGTCATAAGGGTCACGGCCTTGAACGCCTTTTCACCCCGAATGCCGCCTTCCACGATGACCTCGGCGCCGGCTTTGAAGGTGTCCGGCACCGGCCCTTCGTATTCGACCCACAGGGCTTTTCCCGCATTGTCCTTGTCTTCAAGCTGAAATCTGACGCCGGCGCTGTTGCCGAGGCGGGTCAGTCCGTCTTGCCGGACTGTGCCGAACAGTCTGGCCGAATGCAGTTTATCTCCCGGCAACGACAGCGCTTCGGAAACATTGAGAAAATAGACGGAACTTTCGGAGATGCCGGAAAACACAAGGTATCCCGCCCCGCCGAGAAAAAGCAGCAAGGCCGCAGCGTAAAGCCCTTTGCCGGATCGTTTTGTCATAGCGGTCTCTGCGTTCCTCTCTGTATTCCGGGATTCGTTCGTAAGTGCAAAAACAGCATACATGCTTTCCCGGAACCGGGCAAGCGCGACAGCGGCGACAGATCGACGCAGTCCGCGCATGAGTGAGAATGCAGCTTGACTCCGGGCAAGGCCCGGAATACCTTCCTGTACCCTCTTCAATTGCAGGGAAGGGGCACGTCGGCCGGCGGACGCAGCAGGCTGCGGGTTGCCGAACGCCGCACCGTGCCACGCGAGGTACGTCTTGCGGAAAACGTCGCTTCCGGTCCCCGCGCAAGGGGCCGCATGATGCGCATAGCCGTATGGAACACGGCTTTTTTGGGCGACGCCGTGCTTACCCTGCCCCTGATCCGGAGCCTGCGCCTGCGTTTTCCGAAAGCGGAAACGGATTTTTATGTGCGCGGCGGTCTTGAAGACCTTTTCCGTCCGCATCCGGACCTGAACGCCGTCTTGGGGTATGCGAAGGACCGCCGTTTTTCGGGCGGAATCATCACGCAGGCGCGGCGCGCCGCGGCGCGCCGCTACGACCTGTGGATTTCCGCTCACGGCAGTTTCCGGAGCGGTCTGGTCGCCGCCCTGGCCGGAGCCGGGCGACGCATAGGCTACGCCGGTCCGGTCTGGAGCAAGGCGCTGTATACGCAAACGGTCGGCAGGCGTTTCGGGGAAATGCACGAAATCGACCGCCTGCTTGAACTGTTGCGCCCCCTGGGTGACGGACCCCGCGCCGATTGGCCTGAAATCGCCCTGGACCCGGCAGCGGCCTGCCGCGCCGAAGCATGTTTCTCGCGTCTGCCGGGGCCGGTTCTGGGGATACATCCGGGGTCGATCTGGGCTACCAAACGCTGGCCCGCGGAATACTACGCCGAAGTCGGCGCAAGAGCCCTGGCCGACGGCGCGTCCGTGCTGCTCTTTGCCGGGAAAGGCGAAGAAACGGTATCAAGCGCCGTGCGCGCGCTGATCACGGACACAGCGGACGGCCGGGCAGCGGAAAAACAAGGCCGTCTGCGCGATTTCGGAGGCCGCCTGTCCCTGCCCGAGCTTGCGGCCTTTCTGGGCAGGCTCTCCTGTTATCTGGGCAACGATTCCGGCCCCATGCATCTGGCCTGGGCGCAACGCAGGCCGGTCACTGCCGTATTCGGGCCGACTGTGGAAAAACTGGGCTTTTTCCCGCGCGGGGAAAAGGCGTCGGTAATTGAAAAAGATCTGCCCTGCCGGCCCTGCGGTCTGCACGGGCCGGCGACCTGCCCGTTGCGGCATCATCGCTGTATGCGTGACATAAGCCCCGACGAGGTGTGGGACAACGTGCGCCCGAAACTGCTGAACGAGAGAAAAGCATGATTGCCTGCATTGAAGGAAAACCGGCCGAACGCTCGGAAAACGCGTGCGTACTCCTCACCTCCGGCGGGGTCGGCTACGAAGTCAACCTGACCGCCCCGGCCTTGTCGCGTTTGCCCGCGCCGGACGAAACAGCGCGTTTTTTCACGGCAACCGTCGTCCGCGAAAACTCCCTTGAACTTTTCGGTTTTGAAACCTGGGACGAACGTCAGGTTTTTCTTACCCTCATATCCATTGCCGGAGTGGGGCCGCGCACGGCCGTGTCCGTCCTGTCCGTATTCAGTCCCGACGATCTGCGCCGGCTGGTCGCCGCCGATGATGCCGCGGCCCTGACCAAAGTTTCCGGCATAGGCAAAAAAACCTGCCGGGTGATTTTCCTGGAACTGAAATACAAACTGAAAGGCGAAGCCTCCGCGATGCCCGGCGCCCCGCCGAAATCCGGCGGAGTTCTCGCGGATGCGACGGCCGGCCTGATCAATCTCGGCTATGAGGAGAAAGAGGCTGAACGTACCGTGAAGCTGGTGCTGGACGGGGAAAAGGATCTGGACGTAGGCGGAGCTTTGCGCGCGGCCCTTAAACATCTGGCGCGGAGCAGGACGTAATGCCGGGATACAAACACGGCGCTCCAGTTCCCGACGAACAACTCAGGCCCGGAAAACTGGACGAGTTTATCGGACATGAAGACCTGCGCGCCAACCTGAAAGTCTATCTCAAGGCCGCCAGGGAACGCGATCAGGCTCTGGATCACGTGCTTTTTCACGGAAACCCCGGCCTGGGGAAAACCACCCTGGCCCAGATCATGGCCTCCGAACTGGGCGTCAACATGGTGTCCACCTCCGGGCCGGTGCTGGAGCGCAGCGGCGATCTGGCCGCCATACTCACCAACCTTTCCCGCAACGACATTATTTTCGTGGACGAAATCCACCGTATGCCCATAGCTGTGGAAGAAGTCCTCTACCCGGCCCTGGAGGATTTCAAGCTGGATCTGGTCATCGGGCAGGGACCGGGCGCGCGCACGGTCAAAATAGACCTGGAGCCGTTTACCCTCGTGGGAGCCACGACGCGCATCGGCCTGCTGTCCTCGCCCCTGCGCGACCGCTTCGGGGTCATCCTGCGCCTGGAATTTTACTCGCCCGAAGAACTGGCGCGCATCGTCAAACGCACGGCGCGTATCCTGGACGTGAGCATTACCGAAGAAGGCGCCCTGGAAATAGGCCGCAGGTCGCGCGGCACACCGCGTATCGCCAACCGTCTCCTGCGCCGGGTGCGGGATTTTTCCGTCGTCGGAGGCGCGGCAGGCATCGGCTTCACCGAGGCAGCCGACGCGCTATCACGCATGGACGTGGACGAAAGCGGGCTGGACCAGATGGACAGAAAGCTGCTCTCCGTTCTTATCGAATACTACGGAGGCGGTCCCGCCGGCCTGAAAACCCTGGCCGTGGCCTGCAGCGAAGATGTGCGCACCATTGAGGACATTTACGAGCCTTACCTCATCCAGAGCGGTTTTCTCAAACGCACGCCGCGCGGACGCGTGGCTACAGCCAAAGCCTACAGGCACCTGAACCGGCTTGAGTGAACGCTTACCGGGTAAGCGCTCACGGGAGGGTGTCGAGAGCAGATGATATGACCGAAATCAGCAGCACATTAGGGAACCTCTAAAAACTAAATTTATGTCACATGCCGACCTGACAAATACTGAATTTACAACACTCAATCCCGTCTGGAAAAGGGTTTTTAGAGGTTCCCATAAGACACTCTCGGGATTAACACAGGTCTCAGTAGATGTAAAAAGCTGCACACATAAGGGGTACATGCGACTAAAAACCCTTGAAAACAGCCGATTCCGCGCAACTGGTTACGCCCGGACGGAACCGGGTCCGGATTGAAACATGAAAATCATTGCTCCTTCTGTGTGCATACTTGCTGTGAGCAATAGCCCGGACATCCTCGGGCGGCTGGAGTTCACTGGCCGCATCTGTTATACGTTCGAGGAGAAAATCACCGCGGACTCTGCCGTCCCGTTTCTCGACAGGATTGTGCGGTCGGGGTGCCACAGCGACATTGAACACGCCTCCGCCGCGGCGCACATCGTCTGCGATCGGGGCGTAAGTGAGCTTGTGCGCCGCCGCCTTGCTTCCTTCAGCCAGGAAAGCCCGCGCTGTGCCGATTATTCCGGAACCCGCTTCGCCTGGAAAATTATGGTCATCAGCCTCTGCTTCCGGCCGGAAGGTTCACCGGACTACATGCTCCGGCTTGATGCACGCAACTTAAGCGTGACATGCACAGGCTCGTCCCTGCCCTGTTCGCGGACCCGTATGCCGCTTTCGAGCGGGATATGCCGGAACCGGCCTGGGGACGCGCGCAACGAACAGGCGACTTTGCCGTGCGCTACAGCCGCGACCCCATAACGCTTTCCCTGTTCGACCTGCTGAAGGCAGGGCCGGGGCCGTCCAGTTCCCATACCATCGGCCCCATGGCTGCCGGCGCGGATTTTGCCCGCAAAACCGCCGCCCTTGCCCCGGAAATACAGGCCGGTGCCGGGGGGGTGCGCGTACGTCTTTTCGGTTCGCTTTCCGCCACCGGCAAGGGACACGGCACTGGACCGGCCGTCGTGAGCGGGCTGGCGGGCTGCGCTCCCGACGCCTGCGCGCCTGCTCTCCTGCAACGGGCGGCGGACCCGGACGCATTGATGTTCCTCACGCTCCCCCAAGGACGGAACATATCCATCGGCCCGCAAATTATCGAATACGGGCCGGTACGCCACAAGCATCCCTTCAACAACACGCTGATCATTGAACTGCTCGACGCCCCTTATCCGCTGCGGCGGAACGGCCAGGACGCCTCTGCACAACCTGCGGGGCGCACGGATTGCCGTTCCCTGCCGCGTGACGAATCAGGGCGGTCCCCTGCCGGTGCCGGCAATGTACTCTTTTCCGCGGAATACTATTCCACGGGCGGCGGTTTCATCCGCCGGAAAGGCGCGAAACGTGAAAAACGGTGCAGGCCGCCGCATCCTTATGCCGATATGAAGGAATTCAGGGCGCGTTGTGCCGAAAGCGGACTCGGCCTCGACGAACTGCTCATGGAAAACGAAACGGCCCTGACCGGGAAACGTCCGGCTGACGTCACGGCAGAACTGGATAAAATGCTGGCTATTATGCGGGACACTGTGCTGCGCGGTTGCTCCGCCTCGGGCGCGCTGCCGGGAAACATCGGCCTGCGCCGCAAGGCGGCGGTACTCCACGAGCGTGCCCGTTCCCTGGCGCCGTTTGACCGCGCCCTTTGCCTGTTCAACGCATACGCCTATGCCGCTGCCGAAGAAAACGCCGCCGGGGGGCTTGTCGTAACCGCGCCCACCTGCGGCGCGTCCGGGGTTGTTCCGGCTGTACTCATGTTTATGGAGGAACAGCTCGGCCTAGACCTGAAAGCCCGGCGCAGGGGATTGGCGGCGGCCGCTCTGATCGGTTTCATCGCCAAACACAACGCGGGCATCGCCGGCGCGGAAGTCGGCTGCCAGGGTGAAATAGGGGTGGCTTCGGCCATGGCCGCGGCCATGCTCGCCCATGCACGCGGTTTTTCCGTGCAGGTCGTGGAAAACGCGGCAGAAATAGCTCTGGAACACCACCTTGGCCTGACCTGCGACCCTGTCGGCGGCTATGTGCAGATACCCTGCATCGAACGCAACGCCGTCGGCGCGGTCACAGCCTACAACGCCGCGCTGATCGCCTGCAATGAAAACCCCGCGTCGCACAAGGTCAGTTACGATGAAGTGCTGCGGGCCATGTCCGAAATCGGACGGGATATGAACGCCAAGTACAAGGAAACCGCTGCCGGAGGGCTTGCCGTGTGTCTGGTGGAATGCTGAACGCCCCCGGTATGCGCCCTTTCCATGTTCCGCCGAGACCGCGCCGCGCGTCCGGTGGAACGGTGTACTCCCCCGGCATGCGCTCCTTTCGCGTTCCGCGGAAGCCCCGCCGTGCATCCGGCGGCATGCCGGATGTCGGCAATCGGGTCTGGCGCGGAGCCGCAGTTCGCGCGAGGCCGAGGGCTTCATCATGACCCTGGTGGATGCGGCGGGACGCACCGGGTATGGCGCCCATGTGGGGGAACCCGTCCTCCGGCCCTTGCGTCAACAGCGCATTATTTTGACCGGCATAGGTATTGATCCCCCCCTGAATCCGTACTAAGAGCTTATCCATAAATAACTAGACATTTTCTAACCGGAGTTTAACAAAATTGAAGAAAAAACTAATAATTTTAACATGTTATATTTTTTGTATGGCACAACAGTTTTTATAACTGAGAGGTTCTACCTATAGATAGGTACAATCATAGTAACGTGCAAAAATTACAAGTTTTTCCGAGCTGTGTCGAGGTGTTGAGAACATCTGTTGAGAAACATCCCGGCAACATGCTTATTTTATAATATTTTTGCGTAGAAAAGCTATCCGTTGAGGTACGCTCTACCATTACGCAGCTCTCCTTGCTGGGTAGGTGGTGGATATGAGAACCAAAACCTAACCGACTTGGTGAGCTACTTCAATTTCTGAAAGTGCGAAAAACTCTGGACACTACCGCTCCAGCTCAGGAAACCCACTCGTAGGGATAGGTCGAATCCGGAAACTCCCCGGCGCCGCGATTTGCCGTTTTGCCTTCGGCCTGCAGTTTTACGACGCCCGCCGAACGGTCGACAAAGTGCATATGCAGGAGATCATGAGCCTTGCGGCTTCCGGGCTTGTGCAGAAATTCAGCGTACAGTGCCCGAACCTGGGCATTGTCCTGCGAGGCGCGCGCCGGGAACGCGCGGTCGGCGCCGTACACGCCGTCCAGGCGTTTTTGCATGAAAGATTTCAGTTCCGTAACGGCTGCCGCCGCCTTCGACGTCATGCGGATGCCGAACAGGGCGGCGAGGCCCAGAGCCATGCCTGCTTTCAGCAGGCAACGCCGGGTAACGGTAACGGTATTCATCGGAAATTCCTTTTGGTTTGAAACCTCTCCACTCCGAGAGATTTCCGCCTGTCGTCCGGCAGAACCGGGCATGCCTTTTTTGAGCGCCTGCGTTTGCCGGCAAGGTTTACGTTCTGTTTTACGACATCGTGGTCAGCCTTTTGCGGCATCCTGCCAGAAAGCGTTGCGTTGCGCGCTCCGCCATGGCCCGTGAGCCGGGCAGGACGGGCTGGCCGCCTCCGCAGACGCAACCGCCCGGACAGGCCATAAATTCGACAAAATGCCACGGGGCGTTGCCGGCCGCGACCCGTTCACAGATATCCCTGAAGCGCCGCGCGCCGTGTACAACGGCCACGTTGACCACGGCGCCCCCGATGGAGACAGAGGCTTCTTTCACGCCCCGGAGACCGCGCACGGCGGAGAAGTCCCAGGCGGGAGGACGCTGTTTCGTCACCGCCTCGCAAGCAAAGCGCAACGCGGCTTCCATGACGCCGCCGGTGACCCCGAAAATGGTGGCGCCCCCGGTAGATTCCCCCATAAGCTGGTCGCGTTCGCCTTCCGGTATATATCTGAGGTCTATGCCGGCCGTTTTCAGCATATAGGCAAGCTCCCGCGTGTCGATGGTGGCGTCGATGTCCCTGTCGCCCGAGGCGCGCAGTTCGGGCCGCATGCCTTCATATTTTTTGGCGATGCAGGGCATGATGGACACCGTGTACACGTCTGAACGCCTGTAACCCCGCGCTTCCGCGCCGTACGTCTTGCACAGCGCGCCCTGCATGGCTACCGGCGATTTGGCCGTGGAAAGGTGCGGCAGAAGTTCCGGGTAGCGGCTCTCGATGTATTTCTGCCACCCCGGACAGCAGGAAGTAAATTGCGGCAGGGGAGCGTCAATCTGCCGGGTAAGCCGTTTTACGAACTCGTCGCCTTCTTCCCATATGGTGACGTCGGCGCCGAATTCGGTATCCCAGCAGTGCGCGAAACCGAGCCGACGCAGGGCGGTGAGCATTTTCCCGGTCGTGACCTCGCCGGGCCGCATGCCGAAACAGTCGCCGAGGGCGTAGCGCACTGCGGGGGCGGGCATGGCGATGACCTTTTTGTTGCCGGCGCGCAGCATGGCGCCGACTTCCGAAACCCAGGACTGCGTTTCATAAATTGCGTTGGCGTTGCAATGCGTAAGACACTGCCCGCAGTTGATGCACAGTTCCCTGTACCTGATTTCGTGCGGCTCGCCCGTTTCTCCCCAGATGGCCCCGGTCGGGCAATAGGCCTGGCAGGCGTTGCAGCCGAAACAGGTTTCGGCGTCTATCCGGACAAAAAACAGGCCGTCCGGATCGGTTCCCGGCTCCGGCCGGCTGTCCTCATAGTACACATCTTCCATCAGTATCCGTTCGGGCATTGTGTCCTCCGCGGGGGTTAAGGCGGGTGAAAGGCGGCCCGGCCTGCCGGGGTTGCGGGAAATATGGTAACACAATATTTAATTTCGTATTACTATAAAGGAGTTGTCAAGGCACGGCAACAGCTTTTTTTTGCGAAGTTTCCGTTTTATTGAGGGAAGGGAGGATGTCAACTTATACCAGCTTGCATTCAAACTCGTTTGAATGCAAGCTGCCGAAGTTTTTGAAAAACAGGCAAAGCCTGATTTCTCAAAAACTTGCGGGCGGCAGCTTCGCCATACCGGTTCGCTTTCTGCCGAAAGCAAATCGGCATTAATCATTTATCCTGAAAACTCCAGAGCTTATAGCCGAAATAGTTGCCCAGGGCTATGGCCGGCAGCGTGGCCGCATAGGCCGCAAGCCTGCCGAACCCCAAGAAGAACAGCAGCTTCATACCCGCCAGACCCAGCAGCAGTCCCAGCACGTTGACCGTGACGAAGCGCACAAGGGGAAGCGCGCCTTTACTGCGCGCGTGGAATACCCTGCGCTTGTTCAGCACATAGCTGAAACTCACGGCGCACACCCAGGCCGCCGCGCGGGCGGGCACGGGCGGGACCAGCAGGCCGGCCAGAAGAAAGACGCAGAAATCCAGCAGGGTGTTGGCAATGCCCACACAACAGAAGCGGACGAACTCAGCCGGATCGAAATAGTCCCTGCCGCGCAAACGCTTAACCGGATGCCTCAGCACGCGTCGACCACAGGCAGAATATCGATAAGCGCGTGCGTCCGGAAACGGTTCCCCGTCAGGTTGCGGCGGATAAAACGCAGGCGCGTGTTTTCGGCTGCGCAGACGGCTTCAAATTCCGCACGGCGCATGGTCAGGACGGGATGCTCGGCGCGGGTGCGGCCGTAAAGGCGGTGTTTGCCGGAAAATACCTCGCCCAGCTTGGCGCAGAACGTTCCCGACTCCATTCCTCCGAGCAGCACGCCGGCCACGTCCAGGCATTGATTGTAATCAACGAGCAGATCGGCCAGCAGCATGCGGCAGCCGGGAGCGGCAATTTTTTTGGCGTTGGCGATCAGCGTGCGCACTTCCCCGATATTTTTGTAATATTGTACCACGCTTACGCAAAAAATAACGCTCACGTCACGTACGGGCAGGCGGTGTATATCCAGATAGGCATCGGGGGCAAGATGATGAAAAGTGAGGCCGGGTCTGCCGGCGCAACGCCTGCGCGCTTCCTCCAGGGCGCGCAGTGACGTGTCCGCCCCGTGCGCCGCGCGCAGTCCCGGCGCCAGCGCCGCCGCCGTATAGCCTCTGCCGCAGCCGATATCCAGCAGGATATCGTCGGGGCCGAGGGGGATTTCCCTGCGTACCCGGTCCACAAAAAAATCGCACTGGGCCTGCCAGAGTTTTCCTTCCATGGCTTCCCGGCGATCCCAGTATGCCGTCCAGTCGTCGGTCATTGCGCTGTCTCCGCCGAACCCGGATACGGCCTGCGTGCGGGCGGCTGTTTGAAAGTGACGAAAGCCGAGCCGTCCGCCGTCGCATCCAGACGGAAAAACGGCGTGTCGGCATAGGGGCGCAGGGTGTCGCCTTCAGCCGGGGCCCTGCCCGGCCGCGCCGCTATGCCGTAAACGGCGAGCTGCTCATAGCCCCAGCGCATATCGCGGGTCAAGGGCACGACGGTCATGCGCCGGATCAACGGAAAACGCCGCCCCGGCACATCCATGAGCGGGCTGTACCCCACGCTGCCTGCGAAATTTACGCGGTCGGAATTGTTCTCGGCTGCGAATGCCGCCAAAATCGGCGCCAGAGCGGCAAACCGCGCCTGTTCCCACCTGTTTTGCGCCGCAAGCATGTTCCCGTAGAGCGCGGCGATAATGAGCAACTGCACGTCTATCAAAAGAATCAGCGCCGGGGCCGCCGTTCCGGCCGCCTTGCCCGTTCCGCCCGCGTTCCCCGCCGGTGTAATGCCGAGAAGGACAAGCGTCAGAACAGGCCCGAAGGCGAGCAGGGTACGCGGCGACCACACCGGGGAACTGAGAACCGCCTGCACGCCGAGCGGCGCCGCGGCCAGGCAGAGGAGCAGAACGGGCAGGACGAGCAGGGCCGCCCGCCCCGTCCGGGCGGGGCGGGCGTTCGTCAGCTTCTGTCCGGCGTCGCGCTTTTGCCGCAACGCCTCCGCGGAGCGGCGTCGCAGCAGGCGCGCGGCCGAGGCGGCGCAAAGCGCGGCAAGGGCGAGAAGCAGCAGGGGACCGAGCGCGTTGACGCTCCAGTCCGCGTACAGCAAGGCGCAGTACGCGCGAATATTGGCCGCCGCCGTAGCCGGCAGGAGGCCCGGACCGGGCACGGCGCTGTGCGCGGCCACATAATCGCCGTATTGGTAGGCGGTAAGCAGGAAGGGCAACTGCAGAGCGTAGAGCGCCGCGGCGCACATAAAGGGCGCGCCGAGGCGCAGGGCGAGCGCCGCGCTTCCCCCCCTGCCCCGGCTCAACCTACGCAGCACGAGAAACACGGCGACGGCCGCGTACACGTTAAGGCAGGGCTGGTAGACCGAAGCCGAAGCGAACACGCAGAGCAGCGCCGGGACGAAAAAGCGCTTTCCGCGCAGCCTGAGGAAAGGCAGTACGGCAAGCAGGACGCCGGCGGCCGTCAACGGAGCGTCGAACCTGTAGGAAAAAGTTTCCAGCCCGTAAGGGCCGAGCCCGAAGGGCAGGCAGGCCGCTGCAACGACGGGCGTGAGCCGGATGCGCAAGGCGCGGCACAGCAGCAGGGCCGCTTCCGCCGTCAGGCCGGCCGCCGCAAGTTGACTGAACGGCGAGGCATCCACAGTGCCGGGATAGAGATACAGCAGGGCGGACAGCAGCTCGGCAAGGGGGCGTCCGGCCCGCGCCATGTCCGCGTATCCGTAAAGGGCGCGGCCCATGTCGTCCAGATACAGCCTGTCGGCCCGGAGTAAGCCCGCAAAACCGATACAGTACAGGGAAAAGAGCAGGATGAACGCCTGCGTCCAGCTCAGGCGGGAGAACAGCAGGGACCGTTTCACACCCGGTCCCCGGCGGCCTGTGCCGGGACAAAGCCCGTCTCCGCCGGGAGGGCGGGCCGTTCCGGGCTTGCCGGAGCGCGAAGCAGGTGTGGAAACGCGCTCATGTTTACCTCTGGGCGGCCTGTGCCGGGACAAAGCCCATCTCCGCCAGGAGGGCGGGCAGTTCCGGCGACAGGAGCACGGCTTTTTCCGCCGCTCTGGCGGGCGAGAGGTAAAAGTCCCTGAAAGCCGGCTTGACCGCCGCGCCGGTTTCGTCCGGCCCAAGGCGGCCTGGGTGGCACATGATTTCCAGTATGCCGCGCCCGTCCTGCCCGGCCGCGCGGCGTACGGCCGCAAGCGAAGCCCGCAGGCGGGGCAGGGTCAGGCCGCCGCCGGCAAAGACGCCGGACAGAAAACGGTTGTGCCCTATGCCCTCGGCGTCCAGCAGACCGCGCAGGGACGCCGCCCAAAAGGCCAGCAATTCCCGGCGCAGGCCGCCCGCGAGGAGCAGGCGGGGCGGAGCCGGGGGCAGGTGGCGCGGCTCCAGAGGCAGGCGCACATACTCCGGGCGGTACTCGCGGATAAACGCGCGCAATACGTCTTTCAACAGCGGCAGAGCATGGACGTGCAGGTGCCCGTCCAAACGCAGGAGAGGGCGCGGGGGTGCCGCCCGTCCCTGCCCGGAGCGGTCCGGCAGCGCGCTCTGTTCCCCGGTTGCGTGTACGGCCGCATCCGCATGCCGCGGGGATGCGTCCCCCCCGGCGGGCCGGATGCGGGAAAGGAACCAGTCCGCCTGGGCGGAAAATTCCGTACGTATTGCCGAGAGCAAAGCCCTTTTGCGACGCGGCGGCAGCAGACGCAGCGCCGCGTACAACGCGCCGGGGCCGTAGCGGAAAAAGCCGTTCCCGTCCACAAGGGGGGCAACGGAGGCGGGCGGCGCCGCGGGGCGCCCTTCCAGCAGATTCAGGTGCAGGCTTACGCGGATGCCGGGCACGGCGTTCAGGGCGTCCGCCGCCTCCGCGGCATAATCCCCGCCGGCCATCAGCGTGGTGGAATTAAGGGGGCCGCGCTCCAGGCAAAACAGGATATCCTCGCTGATGCCCCTGCCGAGGCCGCAGTCGTCGGCGTGCAGGATAACGCGCACGGCCGTTACCGTCCCGCGCCCCGCTTGCGCCGGCGCGGATTTTCACCGTCCCCGGCGCGCTCGCTGATCAGGTAACGCGGTCTGCTCTTGATTTCGTGAAAATTCTGACGGATGTACACCGACAGAATACATATCGCGGCAAGCACCGAGGCTCCGGTGACCAGGATGAGCAGGATGACCGAGGTAAAGCCGGTCATGGCCCGGCCGGAAAAATGCATCCACAGGGCTTCGCTGCCGACGACCAGGGAAAAGCCGAAGAAAAACAGCCCGAGCAGCCAGATCAGGGTGATGGGCTTGGCGCTGAACGCCGTCAGCGAATCCAGGGCGAGACGGATCTTCTTGAAAAATGACCACTTGCCCCCCCCGCTTCGGCGCTCGGCGGGAATGAAGAACAGTTCCCGGCGCCTGAAGCCCAGCCAGGAGGTCATGCCCCGGTAAAAGAGCTTGCGCTCCGGCATGGATTTCCAGGCTTCCACCACGTCGCGGTCCAGAAGTTTGAAGTCTCCCGCGCCTTCCAGGTCCAGGGAGGTCAGCAAACGGAACATCTTGTAGAACAGCGCGGCAAAGAAGCTGTCCAGCCTGGATTCGCGCTGGCGTTTTTCCTTGCGGGCCTCGACGATGTCGGCCTCGTCGGCCAGCCAGATGCGGATCATTTCCGGAATGAGTTCCGGGGGGTGTTGCAGGTCGCAGTCCAGGGTGACGACGGCTTCGCCGCGGGCGGCTTCCAGCCCCGCGGCCAGCGCCGCCTCCTTGCCGAAGTTGCGGCTCAGGCGCAGGCAGCGCAGGCAGGGTCTGCGCCCGCTTTCCTCTTTCATGCGTTGCCATGAGTCGTCCGTGGAACCGTCATCCACCAGCACCAGTTCATAGGACAGGGCCGCGGAGCGCAAAACCGCTTCGACGGCGTCCAGAAAAACGCGGACTTGCGCGCCTTCGCAGTAAACCGGACTCACAACGGACAGGACGGGCACGGCCGGCTCCTTCGGGATCGCCGTCGGCATCGACAGACAATACGCTACTTTATCAACAGCGAAGACGGGCCGGGTTTTTTCAGATTGATGCCGCCCGGACCTCCGAAGCCGCCCGACGTCAGGGTCAGGTTGGAGCAGGCTTCAAGATACTTTGTTTTCAGTTCTTCCGGGCACTTCCGGTATTCATAGATCACGTGGCGCATGGACACGGCGCCGGTGAACCCGTTGTCGAACGGGTAGCCGAAGGGCATGAGCATCATCTGCACGCCCTGTTGCGTGGGGATGGTCTGCAGTACGGCGGGGTCCTGGATTTCCGAGGCCGCGTCGTCGAATTTGCCGAGTACGGTTTCACCGCTGACCAGTTTTGCCATGCGTATGTCGTAAGCCATCGCGTTCTCCTTGTTAGAGCATTTCAGCTTTGAGATTACCCGTCAGGTTCTCTTCAGACTACGCCCGCTTCGGCGCTTAACCGCGCAGATAAATTGCGCTTGCGCCTTCGCGGCCGCCGGAGCAATTTCAATGCGAAATTGCTCTGGTGAGATGTCACGCCTGTGCTGTCGCAACAGGCGTGAAGACCGCAAAGCAAAAAACGCGGTTTTCGCTTTGCTCACGCCGCCTGCGGCG
Organism: Desulfovibrio sp.; assembly: GCA_031276485.1. Lineage (GTDB taxonomy): Bacteria > Desulfobacterota > Desulfovibrionia > Desulfovibrionales > Desulfovibrionaceae > Frigididesulfovibrio. The sequence continues at coordinate 16,941 of JAISMY010000049.1, forward strand.
GCGCGCCCGGCTTCGCCCGGCGGCCGTGTCGCGACATTCTGTGAATGACGCGACACTAGGGGCGGACGAAATATTCGCCGGCGCAGACGAATTCGGCGCCGCCGCTCATGTGGATGATATCGTCGTCGTCCCAGTGTATTTCCAGTTCGCCGCCGGGCAGGCGGACGAAGACGGTACGTTCCGTCCATTTGTTGAGGACGCAGGCAACGGCCGCCGCGCAGGCGCCCGTGCCGCAGGCCATGGTTTCGCCGGAGCCGCGTTCCCAGACGCGCATGCGGATGTGCTTGCGGTCGGCCACATGTATGAACTCGGTATTCACGCGACGGGGAAAGAGCGCGTGATGTTCGAAAAGAGGACCGACGGCCTTGAGGTCGAGCTGCTCCAGTGCCGGAACGGGAATCACCAGGTGCGGATTGCCAACGGACAGGGCTGTGCCCCGGTAGCGGCGTCCGTTGACGATGATTTCCCGGTCGACGAAAGCGTCGCCGTCGGCGTGCATGGGCAGGCTCGCCGGGTCAAGGCGCGGGCTGCCCATGGCGACGCTCACGCGGACGACGCGCCGTCCGTCGGCGAACAGCGTGACGGGGCGCACCCCCGCCAGGGTTTCCAGGCGGAAAGTATCGGTCTGTACCAGACCTTTTTCATACAGATATTTACCCACGCAGCGCGCCGCGTTGCCGCACATTTCGGCTTCCGAGCCGTCGGCGTTGAAGATGCGCATGCGGAAATCGGCTTCGGCGGGATCGGATGCGTTGCCTATGAGTACCAGACCGTCGGCGCCGATGCCGAAATGTCTGTCGCTGACGGCGACGGCCAGAGGAGCGGGGCGGGTGAGGATTTTCTCGAATTCCTCGACATAGATGTAGTCGTTGCCCAGCCCCTGCATCTTGGTAAAAGGCAGACGGCGCGGCAGGTCCGCAGCATCCGGAAATCCGGTCGCGGCGGATCGCGCCGCCGAAATTTCCTCTCTGTTCACCAGAATTTCCCCGTATAGTCTGAAGCCTCTCCCTTCAGGGAGATTCCCGCTTGACGCCCGGCTTGGCCGGGCATATTTTTCCGTTACGGCACGTTACGCTTGAGATTGTCGCCCGGCGGCGAAGGGTGAAGCTAATTCGCCTCGCGGCAGGCATTTGCAGGCCAATCCCCGCTGTGGATTGAAACACCCGCGTATCCTTATTCGGATTGCCGGATCCGCGTACCGGATTCCTTATACTCCCATCCGCCCGGCACGGCAAGCGTCGGGCAACGGCGCCGCCGCGCGCCCCGTACGCGGCAAGGATCGCGCATGATCGGCATTTCCAAGTTGTACTGCGGGCAGGTGGAGCCTTCGGACGCTTTGCGCTACGGACGCAGGGCAGGTGCGCTGCCTGCCCGTCTGCTGCAGTTTTCCGAAGACAAAAAGCCGGTTGTGGTCTGGAATATGACCCGCCGCTGCAACCTGCGCTGTGTGCACTGCTATGCGCAGGCCACGGATACGGCGGGCCGCGATGCTGTTTCCACGAAGCAGGCCGAGGCGATGATTGACGACCTTGCCGGTTACGGCGCGCCGGTTATGCTGTTTTCCGGGGGCGAACCCCTGGTGCGCGGCGACCTTGCGGAACTTGCCGCATACGCGGTATCCAGAGGCATGCGCGCCGTCATCTCCACCAACGGCACGCTCATAAGCCGGGAAAAGGCCCGCGAACTCAAGAGCGTCGAGCTTTCTTACGTCGGTATTTCCCTGGACGGAGGCCGCGAAGCGCATGACCGCTTCCGCCGTGTGCGCGGTTCCTTCGACAAGGCCCTGCAAGGCGTGGAACACTGTCTTGAGGAGGGCCTGAAGGTCGGTCTGCGTTTTACGATCAACAAACGCAACGCCGGTGAAATCCCGCTGCTTTTCGACCTGATCCGCGACCTGGACATCCCGCGCGTCTGCTTTTACCACCTTGTCTATTCCGGGCGCGGTTCGCAACTGATGGAGGAAGACCTGAACCATGCCGAAACCCGCGCCGTGCTTGACCTGATTATGGACCGCACCAGGGAACTTTTCGATCAGGGCAAACCCAGAGAAGTGCTGACCGTGGACAACCACGCCGACGGTCCCTACGTCTGGATGCGCCTGCAACGCGAAAATCCCGCGCGCGCGGCCGAGGTGTTCGAATTGCTTCAGTACAACGAAGGCAACAGTTCCGGACGGGGCATAGGCTGCATTTCCTGGGACGGGCAGGTACACGCGGACCAGTTCTGGCGGCAGCACAGCTTCGGCAATGTGCTGGAACGCCCTTTCTCGCAGATTTGGGACGATCCGGAGATTCCGCTTCTGGCGGCCTTGAAGGACAAAAAAACGCGCGTGCGCGGGCGTTGCGCGCGTTGCCGTTTCCTTGGCGTCTGCGGCGGTAATTTCCGCGCCCGCGCCGAAGCCCGCTACGGCGACGTCTGGGCCGAGGACCCGGCCTGCTACCTGACCGATGAAGAAATAAGCGCCGGGGACGCGCCGGCATGACGCCGGGGCTGTCCGGCGGCCGCGACGCCGCGGCGGGGTTTGCGGAGCCGATCTTTGCGGTTGAAGACCTGCGTTTCACTTACCGGGGCAAAGACGCCCCCCTGCTCAACGGGGTGGACCTGCGTCTGGGAAGGGGCGAACGGCTTGGATTGACGGGCAGAAACGGCAGCGGCAAAAGCACCCTGCTGCACATAGGCGCGGGTTTGCTCAAGGCGGACGGCGGCCGCGTCATTCTTGAAGGCAGGGAATGCGTTTCGGAAAAGGATTTTGTCGCGGCGCGCCGTTACCTCGGCTACCTGCTGCAAAACACCGAGGACATGCTGTTCTGCAGCAGCATTCTTGAGGATGTGGCTTTCGGTCCCTGCAACACGGGCATGTCCGAGCCTGAGGCCGAGCGCGCGGCTTACGCGGCGCTGGCCCGTCTGGGTCTGGAGCATCTGGCCGGGCGCAACGGCCAAAGCCTGTCCGGCGGGGAACGGAAACTCGCGGCCCTGGCCTGCGTGCTGGTCATGGACATCCGTTTACTCTTTCTCGACGAGCCTACCGACGACCTGGACGACGCTGCCGGCGAACGGCTGATCCGCGCCCTGGAAGACTGCGCCCTGCCCGCGCTGGTAGTGTCTCACGACCGGCGCTTTCTGCGCCGCGTCTGCACCCGTTTCTGTCTGCTGCAGGACGGATGCGTCCGCGATATCCCCTCCGCATAGAGTTGCGCCGGAAAAAATTGCTTGCTGATGCCGAAACGGAAGGTCCGCGACATCCCGGCATAGGGTTGCGCCGGGGATAAGCCGCTTTATGATTTGAAACACAGGTTATGAGGCGACTTCGGTATCTTGAGATGACTTCTGATACCAGTTTGCTTTCTGCTGAAAGCAAACTGGTATCTCGCCTTTGGCTATTTTCAGGCAACGCGTTATCACCTTTACCCGCAGCTTGGTGTCGGTTGGAAAGGTGATATTCTTTTCCGGCACAGTGGTATCAACAACCACCTCCCGCTCTTGGGCCTTCTCTCCATGCAGGACCACCGAAGCCTGAAAAATGAGAGTTTTTATCTATGGATAGGTATAATCATAGTAACATCTCAAAATTACAAGTTTTACCGAGCTGTGCCGAGGTGTTGAGAAACATCCTGGCAACATGCTGGTTTTATAATATTTTTGCGCCGAAAATCTATCCGTTGATGTACACTCTCTCCTTGCGGAGCATTTCAAGTATGAAATGCTCTGGGGTAAGCATGGGGAAACGCCTGCTGACGGGTTTCCGCTACGCGTTATGTCATTCGCGTCATGACATTCTGCGAATGACATGACACCAACGTACTCCGGTCGCCGGAGGCATGGCCGATCAATGCAGAAATGCGCCGGCCCTTCAAAACGCGCCGGGCGGGGCGGGCGTGTACGGAGTACCGGCATCCGGGGTCTGTCCGGCATCGCGCGGCGCGGGGACGGGATCGCGCGGCGGCAGCAGCGCATCGCGCGCGTCCCTGTCGAATTCCTGCATGCGCGTTCGCGGCGATGGTCCGTACATCCAGTTCTGTATCTCTCGTCCCATGTCCGAGGCCAGCACCTGCACTACTGCGTACAAGGGGTCCGCGGGCATCCGCGACTTGGTTGCAAACAGGAAAAAATCCGTTGTCTGCGCGGCCGGCATAAGGCCGGACTGCGCCATGGACCAGACCAACTGTCCGCTCGGCACGTCATGGGCTTCAATCTGCAGGGAAACGCGCGTATCGCCGGCGGTGCCGCCGGCATAGACATAGGTCACGAAACCGCCGATCACCAGATCCGCGCCGCGCCTGCGCCCCAGATCCACTGCCCGGTCCCGACGGTAGGGAATGTTGTCGCCGGAAAACTCCAGATTGGGGAACACGCGCATGGTCAGCCACGTCTGCCAGACAGTGCGCGCCGTGCCGAAGCCGAGCGGTACGGGGTTGTCGATGGGCTGCGTCACGCGGAAGGGCACGAACAGCGCACGCAGACCTTCCGGTGGCGCGCTCCGGGGCTGCACATGCACTTCGGGAGGATTGCGCCGCACCCACTGGTCCCGGTAGAGGATGTTTTTGTCCGCGAGGTCGAAGCGTACCTGTTCGTCTATGCCGCGCATCGTTTCGCATCCGCCGCACAGAGCGACAAGCGCGACAAGCGCCGCCCCGAGCGCGTGATATTTCACGACCTCCTCCCTCGGGTATACCGTGCCGCACCGGGCCTGGGCTGTGCGTTCACGGCAAAAGAGGTTTGAGACGCCGCACAAGATCCTCGCGCAACTCTTCGTGCTGCATGGCGAAGTAGATGTTGGCCGTCAGGTATTCCGACCAGTCGCCTGCGTCAAAGCGCATGCCGTGAATTTTCACCGCCAGCAGCCCCTTGCCGTCGGCCTGAAGCTGCAGCGCGTCGGTAAGCTGTATCTCGCCCCCGTGGCCCGACGTCACCTGTTTAAGATGGCGGAAAATATCCGCCGTCAGCACATAGCGTCCGATAATGGCAAGGCGGCTCGGCGCGTCGTTCACTTTCGGCTTTTCCACCAGCCTGTTCACGCGAAAAATGCCGGGAGAAATCTCTTCGCCGGAGATAATGCCGTAGCGGTTTACCCGCTCCTGCTCCACTTCCATGACTCCAATGACCGGCAGGCGTTCGCTCTCGGCAACCTCGACAAGCTGGCGTATGCCGGGGTTCATGCCGAAAAGCAGGTCGTCGCCGACCATGACGGCAAACGCGCCGTCCGCGGCGATCACATCCTCGGCACACAGCACGGCATGTCCCAGACCGAGTTGTTTCTTTTGCCGGATGGCTGTGACCTTGGCCATTTCCGCCACCTGCCGTATCACTGCAAGCTGCTCGGTTTTGCCTGCCCGCTCAAGCACGGCTTCAAGCTGGAGGTTGTAATCGAAGTGGTCTTCAATGACGTTTTTATCACGGTTGGTGATGAAAACCACATCTTCAATGCCGGAACGTATAGCCTCTTCGACAACATACTGCACGACCGGCTTGTTGTAGACCGGCAGCATTTCCTTGGGGATGTTCTTAGTAGCCGGAAGGGAACGGGTTCCCCAACCCGCGACGGGGATGACGACTTTACGAATGTTCATAGTGGCCTCATTTTTGAACCGGCGCATCCGGGCAAGTGCCGCAACGCGTTTACTGATTTCCGCGGAAATCGGTAAACATCGGCCGGGCGGCCGATGCGCCGCGAAGCGGCGTGAGACAGTTGAAAACCACGCTTTTTAATCGACGATCCTACGGAAAAAAGTTTACTTGTTAACACAGCGGAGGCGAAGCCGCCGCCCGCAAGTTTTTGAAAAATCAGGCTTTGCCTGTTTTTCAAAAACTTTGACGTCTTGCATTCAAACTCGTTTGAATGCAACTTGGTATCAGTAGAGCCTTTCATCAAAAGCAGATTCTCTGCAAACGTATGCCCTGCTCCGGCGTCAGTCAAGCGGCATTTCTCCACATCCTTCCCGGCTTGCCGGCGACGAAAACGCGTTGCGGCCCTACGCGGCTACGCCCGCAAATGCGCAGTTTTCACTCGCCGGAGCAGCAGCAGTTTATACGCCGCCGGAATGATGAACATGGAAAGCAGCGCGGCGCTGATCATGCCGCCGAACATCGGAGCGGCAATGCGCGTCATGATTTCGGCTCCCGTGCCCGCCCTCCAGAAAATGGGCAGCAGCCCGGCCACGGTGGTGATGACCGTCATGGCCTTGGGCCGCACGCGCAGGACGGCGCCTTCAAAAACGGCCTCGTCTATGAGCGCGGCAACGGGTTTACTCCCGCTGCCGGCCGGTTCCACCCGCGCCGCGACGGCGTGTCTCAGGTACATGAGCATGACCACGCCGAATTCCGCCGCAAGCCCCGCCAGAGCAATGAATCCCACGCCCGTCGCCACGGACAGGGCGTAGCCCTGCATGTACATGAACCAAATCCCCCCGATGAGAGAAAAAGGCAGGCAGAGCATAATCGTCAGGCTTTCCGTAACGCTTCTGAACTCCAGGTAGAGCATGATGAAGATGATGACCAGCGTTGCCGGGACCATCATGCGCAGCCGGGCGGCTGCCCGTTCCATACTCTCGAACTGCCCGACGAAGGAAATGCCGATGCCGGGAGGCAGATCGGGCAGGGCGCGCACGGATTGATCCAGATCGCGAATCACGGAAAGCGGGTCGCGGCCGCGAAAATCTATGTACACCCAACTCGCGGGCCGGGCGTTTTCGCTTTTAAGCATTGACGGACCGCCCGCTATGCTCAGGTCGGCAACGTCCTCAAGGGTGATTTGCCGTCCGCCGGGCGTGAGCAGAGACATGGAACGCAACGAATCCATGCTGTCGCGGTACGCCTGGGGATAGCGGATATTGATGGGATAGCGCGCTACGCCGTCCACGGTTTCGCCGATATTCGCTCCGCCTATGGCGGAGGTGACGAACAACTGCACGTCCTCGACGTTCATGTCGTAGCGGGCCGCCGCTTCACGCCGGATATGCACGTTTATGTAGCGTCCGCCCGTCAGTGATTCCGCAAGGGCCGAACTGACGCCGGGGACGTCGCGGGCGGCGTTCTGCACCATGACGGCGGCCCGATCCATGCTTGCCGGGTCCGGGCCGGAAACCTTGACGCCTATGGGGCTTTTGACGCCGGTGGACACCATGTCTATGCGGCTGCGGATGGGGGGAACCCAGAGGTTGGCGACTCCCGGCAGTCTGACGGCGGAGTCCAGCTCCTCCACAATGCGTTCGGCGGTCATGCCCGGCCGCCACTGCTCAACCGGCTTCAGGCGGATCGCCGTTTCAATCATTTCAAGAGGGGCGGGGTCCGTGGCGCTTTCCGCGCGGCCCGCCTTGCCGAACACGCTTTCCACCTCCGGCACGCTTTTTATCATCTTGTCCGTGCGTTGCAGAATGCGCCCGATTTCCGCCGCCGAAACGCCGGGCAGGGTGGTGGGCATGTACAGCAGATCGCCCTCGTCCATGCGCGGCAGAAATTCCCCGCCCAGGCGCGACAGCGGCCAGAGCGAGGAAACCAGGGCCAGCAGGGCGATGCCCAGCGTCGTTTTGGGCCGGCGCAGGACGGCGTTGATGGCCGGCGTGTACAGGCGGATCAAAAACCTGGTGACGATGTTGCTTTCTTCAGTGGGGATTTTGCCGCGCACCCACAACTCCGTCAGCACCGGGATGAGGGTGACGGACAGGAAAGCCGCGCCGCACATCGCATAGAGCTTGGTCAGGGCCAGGGGGCGGAAAAGACGGCCTTCCTGCCCTTCCAGGGCAAAGACGGGGATAAAGGACAGGGAGACAATCAGCAGGCTGACGAACAGCGCCGGACCGACCTCCACGGCCGCTTCCGTGACCAGTTGCCGGCGCAACGCCGGGGAAAGAGGTACGCCGGGGAACTCGCGTTGCCGGCGTTCCAGCTTGCGGTGCGTGTTTTCCACGGTGACCACGGATGCGTCGACCATGGCTCCCACGGCTATGGCTATGCCGCCCAGCGACATGATGTTCGCGCTTACTCCCTGGTAGTACATGAGGATGAAGGAGGCGAAGAGCGCGACGGGCAGGGCCAGGACGGCCACCAGGGCCGAGCGCAGATGCCGGAGGAAAAGCGCGCAGACGACGGCCACCACGAGGAATTCCTCCGCAAGATTGTGACTGAGGTTGTCGACGGCGCGTTCGATGAGCGCGCTGCGGTCATAGGCGGTCACAATTTCGACGCCGGGGGGCAGGCTTTGTTTCAGGCTTTCCAGTTTGGCCCTGACGGCGCGGATGACCGTGCGGGCGTTCTCGCCGGAGCGCATCAGCACGATGCCGCCCGCGACTTCGCCGCTGCCGTCCAGTTCCGCCAGACCGCGCCGCATTTCCGGGCCGATGCGGATGTGCGCGACATCCTCCAGATAGATCGGGATGCCGCCGGGCGTGCTTTGCAGCAAGATTTTTTTGAAATCTTCAAGGCTTTGCAGATAGCCGTCGGCGCGCACCATGTATTCAGCCTCCGCCAGCTCCACCACGGAACCGCCGGCTTCGCGGTTGGAAGCGCCCACCGCCCGCACCACGTCGCCCAGAGCTATGTTGAACTGCGCCAGTTTCACGGGGTCGGGCACAATCTGATACTGTTTGACCACGCCGCCCACGGCGGCGACTTCCGCAACCCCGGGCACGGAAGACAGTTCAAAGCGCAACAGCCAGTCCTGAAGGGAACGCAGCTCGGCAAGGTCGTAGTCGTTGCCGCGGTCCGTCAGCGCGTATTCAAAAACCCAGCCGATGCCCGTGGCATCCGGTCCGAGAGCCGGCGTCACGCCGGCGGGGAGCCTGTCCTGCGCCTGATTCAGGTATTCCAGCACCCGGCTGCGCGCCCAGTACAGATCCGTGCCGTCCGCAAAAATGACGTATACATAGGAATCGCCGAACATCGAATAACCGCGCACGGATTTCGCTCCAGGCACGGAGAGCATGGCCGTGCTCAGGGGGTAGGTGATGCGGTCTTCCACAAGACGCGGGGCGTTGCCGGGGTAGGAGGTCCTGATAATCACCTGCACATCGGAAAGGTCAGGCAGGGCGTCGACGGGCGTTTGCGTGATGACCCATATCCCCCAGGCCGAGAGTATGACCGAGGCGAGGAGTACGAAAAAACGGTTGGCCGTGCAGGCCCGGATAAGAGCGGCGATCATTCGGCCTCCCCGTCGGTTGCGCGCATGCGGTCCAGAGCACCGCGCAGGTTGGCCTCCGAATCTATGAGAAAGAGGCCGGAAACCACCACGTCCTCGCCTTCCTCCAGACCGCCGAGCACGGCGGTCTCGTTGCGCGAGGAACGCAGCACCCGGACGCGTTTGGGCACAAAAGCGCCGTCGGCGGCGCGCACGACGACACGCTGCTCGCCGCCTAGGTCAATCAGGCTTTGCGTTGGTATGAGCAGGCTTGCATCGCTCTCGCCGCGCAGGCGTATGGAGGCGGTCAGTCCGGGCTTGAGCAGTCCTTCCGCGTTGTTCAGGGTGAGACGCAGCGGCACGGTGCGCGTCGCCGGGTCGGCCTTGGGCAGCAGCGTCGCGGATTCGGCGAAAAAGGCCCTGTCCGGATATGCCGGGATCGCAACCCGTATGCGTCCTCCGCCGACAAGGTGTATGTCCCGTTCCGGCACGTCGGCCGTGACCCATGCGGGATTCGTGCCCTGTATGGTTGCAAGGGTCATGCTCTTGTCCACATTCATGCCCGGATACACGTCCAGAGCGGTGACAACTCCGCCCAGCGGCGCCTTGACGGTCAGGCCGGTCTGTACGCGGCCGGTCTGATCCACGATTTTCAGCATTTCTTCCGGCATGCCCGAGAGGCGCAGGCGCTCGCGCACCCCGCGCACGATTTCCGGAGCGGCCCGCTGTGAACGCAACAGCAGATATTCGCTCTGGTCGGCCGCCCAGGCGGGCACGGTGATTTCGACAAGAGCCTGCCCGGCCTCCACCGTGTCGCCGACGGCGAGGTCGTAGGTTTTTTCCACAAAACCGTCGGCTCTGGGCTGCACCCTGGCCAGCCGGTACGCGTTGAACTCCACGTCGGCCGGGATATCGCGGGTAAAAACAAGCCGGCCGCGCTTCACCTTCTCCGTGCGTACGGCCATATTCTGCGTCTGCGCGGGGTCTATGCGGATGCCTGCGCCCGCGCCGTCTTCCGCGTAACGGGGGACAAGGTCCATATCCATGAACGGCGACTTGCCGGGTTTGTCGAATCTTCTGTCGGGATACATCGGGTCATACCAGTACAATACCTTGCGTTCCCCGCCGGGCGCGGCATGCGCTCCGTCATGTCCGTACGCCGGCGCGGCCTGCGCCGCGCGTACGGCAAGGTCGGGGGGAGCCGTACGCCGAAAAACACCCCCGCCGCCGCCGAAAATCACACCGACAGGCAACAGAAGCAGGATAAGGAAGAAAATTTTGCTTCGCATATAAGTCTCCTTAAATCAGTCCAACGGCTCAATATGCACAACGGTGGGCGTCGGGCCGTCGTTGCGGAAATCGAAGCGCACGGCATCGCCCGCCTTGAGGCCGTCCGCCGCGGCGGGATCCTCAAGGCGGAAGGTCATGGTCATGGCGGGCCACCTGAGGGCCGGGACGGCCTCGTGGCGCAGGGTGACGGTGCCTTCGGCCTTTTCAAGGCGGGTTACGGCGCCTTTGGCGGAATAGACCGCGGCGTTCGCCGCGGGAGTGTCGGCCGCCGCGCCGCGGCTTACGCCGTGGCCGCCGTGGCCGCCGTCATGCGCCGCGAAGGCGGCGGGCAGGAAAACGGAGGCCGGTGCAAAGACAAGGGTAAGGGCCAGGGCCAGGGCCAAGGTCAGGGCCAGGGTCGGAAGTATGTGGAGTCTACGCATGGGATGTTGCCTCACTGCTTGATTGGTGATGAAGATGAGAGGGTCCGGGGGAAATCGTTTCCCTAGGAAAATGCTCAAATGTCCGGCCATGCGCCGGCTCGGGCCGGGGGGTCACGGCAAAGCCCCGGCGGATTTCGGGGCGGCGTCCGGCCCGCCGCCGAGGGCGGCGTACAGTTCGATATCGTTGACAAGCCGATCTTTCAGGATGCCGAGCAGGGTGCGTTCGGCATCGAAGACGCTGCGCTGGGCGTCCAGAACCGTCAGATAACCGACAGCTCCGTTGATGTAATTGGTTGTCGCCAGGCGCAGGACGAGTTGTTGCGACTGCAGGTAGCGTTTCTGGGCTGCCTGCCGGTCCGCCAGGGCGCCTCTTGTCAGCAGGGCGTCCGCGACTTCCCGGAAGGCGGTCTGGATGCGTTGTTCGTAGCGGACCACGGCGCTTTCCTTGCGGACTTCCGCCAGATCCAGGCCAGCGGAATCGCGGCCTCCGCTGAATACGGGCAGGCCGATTTTCGGCAGAAAGGACCACGCGGAGGTAGCGCCGCTGAACAGCAGACTCAGGTCGTTGCTGACGGCGCCCAGGCTGCCGGTCAGGGAGACGGACGGGAAAAAGGCGGCTCTGGCCGCGCCGATGTCCGCGTTTGCCGCCTGCAACTGGTGTTCGGCCTCCATAATATCCGGTCGTTCCAGAAGTATGGAGGACGGCAGTCCCTGAGGCAATTCCGCGAAACGCATGTCCGCAAGCGCGGCCGGCGGAGGGAGCGTCCGCGGCTCGAAGGAGCCGAGCAGCAGTTTGAGGGCATTTTCCGCCCGCGTGAGTTCGTTCTTGCGGGCGGCGACTTCCGCTTTGGCGGACTCGGCCGCGCCCCTGGCCTGCTCCAGGTCCAGGAGCGAGGATTGTCCGGATTGCACGCGCCGTTCGATGAAAGCGAGGGAAGCCTGCCGGCTTTGCAGGGTGCGTTCGGCCAGTCGCAGCAGTTCCGCGGCCAGCCGTTCGTTCAGATCGCTTTGCGCCGCCTGCGCGATGAGCAGGATGCGGGCGGCACCGGCCGCTTCTTCCGATGCCCGGTAGCGTTGCAGGGCTGCTTCGCTCAGGCTTTTCAGGCGTCCGAAAAAATCCGGGTCAAGGGCGGCTGCGCCTGAGACCATGTAACTGTTGCTTTCTTTGCCTTTCAGGTCGCCGCCGTAAGTATCCGATGTTTCGCCGCCCAGTTGCGGCAGACGTTCGGCGTGTTGCACGCGGTATTGCGCGCCCGTTTCCCGAACGGCCAGCAGGGCCAGGCGCAGGTCGCGGTTTTGCCGCAGGGCGGCGGCGATCAGTTCCTGCATACGCGGGTCGCGGAAAAACTCCCGTATTCCGGGAGCGGCCGCGCCGGAGGCGTGCGGCGGGCGGGCGGACGAGTCCGCTATGGACAGGGGAATCGGAGCCTCCGGTCGGATATAGTCCGGGGCCAGAGAGCACGCGGACGCCGGGAGCAGCGCGGCAGCAAGGCACAGCGCCCCGGCGTGCCGGCGTATAAGCGTAAGCGCGGCAGGCAGGCACGGCGCCTTTGCCTGCATGTGCATGTGTGTAATCATGGATCACCGCCTGTATTATGGAAACGCTGCTTTATTCTTTTGAAAGACCGCAAACCGGCTTCTTCGCCCAGTTCGGAATGACGAAAGCGTAGTTATTACGAGCCTCGGCCCGAACAGGCCGAAAGCCCGGGCATTCGCCGTCAGGTGAAGAAGCCGGCTTCACGCATTTTGCCTTTCCTGTATTAACCAGCGTTTTCGTATCGTTGCAGAGGAGCGGGACGGGCAAAGCCCGGCTTTGCGGAGTCCGTGCCGAAGTGAAGGCGGGCGGGAGCGCAGTTCGTCGCGGACGCGGACGCCTGCGCGGGCCTTGCCGGCCCCGCCGGGACTATCGTCCGGTCGTCGGAGGGAAAGAAGCGATCCCGCTCAGGCGGCGGGAGCGCGCGGTGGTCGGAAGAGGTTGTCGGTCTGCGGGGATGTGACGGGAATATCGTTGCGCGGTTCATGGATCGCGCGTTTCACGGGACTTATGAATGCCGCGGCGGAGGAAAGCAGGGCCGGGGGCGTGAGCGGGAAGCAGCGGAGCATGGAACAGGGGGAGCAGCGGCAGTCGTTTTCCTGCGCGGGGGACGCGTTGCGCCGGGCGTGCCCGGATTCTCCGCCGCCGGAGTGTTCTTGTCCGGCCTGCGCGAGTGCGGCGTGTTCATGACCGGAGTTTGCGGGTGCGCCGTGCGTCTGCCCGGAATCCGCGTGTCCGGCATGCGCATGTCCGGAGCGTGCGTACCCGGAAGCAGCGGCCCGCGCAGGGCACAGGCCCGGGTCGGAAAGTCCCGTTGCGGCCGGCGGCATGAACGCGCCTGCGGGAATTGCCGCGAGGGTACAAAAAATGAGCACATGCGCAAGCATGATAATGGAGTTGCGGCCTGCTGGCCTCACTGCGATCATAGTAGCCGTGTATTCCGTACCGCTCGTTTTGTCAAGATAAATTTGGAGAGTGTACATCAACAGATAGATTTTCTGCGCAAAAATATTATAAAATCAGCATGTTGTCAGGATGTTTCTCAACACCTCGACACAGCTCAAGCAATTCTAATTATGGCTCCTTGTCGCCTTGGATGTGGTTTTGCAGCCTCGGCTGGTGGGATAAAATGCCGATTCAGTGGGAATAAGGGGCGATATTCCTTCGATTCAATCGGCTCGGGTGAAAAAAGTTTCTCAAGAAAGTCTAAAATGAGAATTGCTGTGTCCCCATACAGCAGTTCTCATTATGGCCCTGGCTGTGGTTTTGCAGCATTGTCCGGCGGGACAAAAAGCCGATTCTGTGGGAATAATGGACTTTTTTCTTCGGTACAAGCGGCTCAGGTGGGAAAA
>JAISMY010000051.1 GCA_031276485.1 Desulfovibrio sp.
TAGTATATTGCAATATAAAGATAAGTTTGATATTTTCACCATTGGTTGCTCGTCCGGCGGGTTTGCCGCCCTGCTTTTCGGCAACCTGCTCCGCGCCCGGCGGATTGTCTGTCTCAGTCCGCAAACCCTTTTGCCTCGCCCATTGCCTTTTCCAGACACAAAATGCCTGGCTGGTGTCGATCCAACCTATTTTGACTTGTTGCATGCGTTGGATTGGCGCGTTTCTCATGGAGAAATACACCTCTACTATAGCCATGATTATGACAGCGACCGGCTTGCCTGTGAAAGAATGCAGCAAGCCGCAGGGGTTCATTTGCATCCTTTTTCCGCAGGGAAAGAGCATAATATCGCTGGATGGCTGAGAAGCAGAGGACTTCTGGCTCAGGAAATCCGCCGGTGTTTCAGTGAGTCCGCACCTGATGAGGTATCCTTGCCATGACCTGTTGTACCACCGACTCTCATTGGAACCAGCGCCGAGAATATTTACTTTTAGATAGATTTATACTATACTTCCCTCATCAAATGTCACGCCCCGGAGGGAAGTATGCCTGTATGCAAAAATTGCAAGTCGGAATTAGTAGTGAAGAATGGCTTTGTACGGGGGAAGCAGCGTTTCCTTTGCAAGGCTTGCGGCCTGAACTTTGTAGAGGGATATGCCCGGACAAATGAGAAAATAGCGGCCAAAAAAAGTCATGTGCGTCATCCTCTATTCCTTGGGCAAAGCATCTTTTAATATGCTTGCCCATATTTTTGACAGTTGGCCTTCCTTGGCTTATCGCTGGATTATGGAAGCTGGAGCCAAGCTTCCGGAAAGCAATGTATCTGAAGTACGTCAAATGGAATTCGATGAAATGTGGCATTTTATACGCCAAAAAAAGAAAACTTTGGGTTATCAAGGCCGTTGATCGTAGCACACGGAGAACTGTGGCCTGGGTTCTCGGCAATCGTGATACTTCAACCTTCAAGCGATTATATCAGAAAGTAAAACATTTGAATAATTGCTTGTTTTATACAGATCAACGGGAAGTCTTCAAAAAGGTATTGCCGCCGGAGCGTCATATTATCGGCAAAGAGCATACCCGTTGCATTGAGCGTGACAACAGTAATACGCGACATCATTTGGCAAGATTTACGCGGAGAACAAAAGTTGTCTCCAACGCGGAGAGAGCAGTTGAATTGACATTGCGGCGCCGGCAGGCTTTTACAGCACCTCATTTTTTTGAAAAAATGCAGACTGTGGCATTATCTATCTATAAGTGCAAACTCTCAAAATTTCGGCTTCCTTTGCCTGCCGGCCGCATTGTCGCTTTCCTGGCCCGCCTGCCCTTCATCCGCCTCTGGTTTGCCGGAGCCTGGCTTTTTGTTGACCGAGACTTCAAGGCGGACGACAACGCCGAGCATCTGTGCCGCTGGATTATGCACAACCATCCGGAACAAAATATTTTCTTCGCTTTACGCAAGGGTTCGCCGGACTGGACGCGGCTCAGGCAGGAAGGCTTCCGCTTGCTCAATTTGTCGAGTTTGAGCTATGCGTTTGCCTGGCTGCACTGCGACTGGCTTATTTCCTCCAACCGCTCCGGCTACATTACCAAGCCGGTGTGGCGTGAATGGTATGCGGATATCGTCCGTCACCGCTTCTGCTTCCTGCAGCACGGCGTCACTAAGGATTTCCAGCCCGGCTTGAACAATCCGCACGCGGACATACTGATAACCGCGGCCCATGCTGAGTACCGTTCTTTTATCGACGACCCGCGCTATGTGTATAGCGAGCGTGAAGTCCGCCTGACCGGATTCCCGCGCCATGACGAGCTGCTGCGCAAGGCGGAGAACGTTCCGGAGCCGCGCGCCATCCTTATCATGCCTACATGGCGTAAAAACCTTGTGGGAGAACTGATGCCCCGCACGGGGCAATACCCGTACTCCACTGCTTTTGCCCAAAGCGAATACTTCCGCGCATGGCAGGCAGTATTGCTCTCGCAATCCCTGCATGATACAGCAAAGCGCAACGCATATACGCTCCGCTTTTTCCCGCACCCTTATATCCGGCAGCAATTGAGCGACTTCGACCTGTCGGGCGTGGACTGCCCGCCGGATGCCGGCGGCAGCATTCAGGATATTTTGGCCGACACGGCCCTGCTCATCACCGACTATTCATCCATAGCCATGGAGGTGGCCCTGCTGCGCCGGCCGATGCTTTATTTCCAGTTTGACCGGGAAACTTTTTTCACGCAGGACCACAGCTATACCAAGGGTTATTTCGACTATGAACGAGACGGATTCGGCCCCGTACTCACAACGGCGGAAGCGTTGTGCGCAAGGGCGCGCGCATGTATGGAAGGCGGCTGCCGCATGGAAGCAGTGTATCGGGAGCGGGAGGAGGCTTTTTTCGCCTTCCGCGACCAAAATAATTGCCGGCGGGTGTATAATGCGCTATGCTGAAACATTGAATTAAGGAAACGCTGATTTATATATGTATATATAGTGGTAAAAAAGGATGGCAGATGTGCAAAGAAAAATGATCATTTCTCTTGGTGAGCCGGTCTATCAGGGATTTTTAAGCGTTGTCGGCAAGAGAAAAATGAGCGAATATATCTCGGAGTAGGTGCGACCTCATGTGGTTGGGAGCTGTCCTGAGGATGGATACAGGGTCACGGCCGCAGATACGGATCGGGAAGCCGGGGAGTTGAACAAACACATGTCGCTGTCCCGATCATTCTCCATCTTCCTGCGCAACGCCCTGGTGAAACAGCATCCCTGGTTTTCCTGCTGCGCTTCCTGCGGCGAAATCACAACGCCTCTAGCCGGCAGGCTGTGCGCTTCACTTGCGCCGGCTTTCCCCGTGGACGCGGTCCTGCTTGACGCCGCTGCGGAAACGGCGCGGCAACTGCGCCGGCGGCAGCCGTGGTTGCGGCGCATCTTCGCGGACGGCGATGCCGGATTGCAGGCCGCTCCCGAAACCACGCGCTTTACCGCCGCCGAACTCAACTCCGCAGCGGGAGACTCGACGGCAAAACTTCCGGCGGTCGCCTTGCTGCATTTGCTTCCGGACATTGCGGAGCATTACCTCGTCGTCCGGGAGCCGGACGCAATGCCGGCTGCCGCGCGGATTGCGGATTTTTTCACGCCCAACGGCATCCCGCTGCTTTACTGCCGTGAGGATATCCCTCTACGCGCTTGGCCCGACGCCTGTACGGGACACGGCTGCCATGCGCAAACGCGGCAAAATTCCGTTGATTTTCTGTCGTCTCCGACAGGGCGAACAGGCGGGGCGCTCAATGCCCGAGGCTACGCGGCGGCGCTGTTCCGGTGGACCTATGCCGAGGCGCGCGCCGTCCCGGTGCCGTATCGGGGGGACCATGCTCGGACGGGTAATGCGCGCGGAAGGATCCGCGGAGATTATGCGGTTACCTGACCCCGATCTCGGGGAGCTGTTTCTGCCCTCCGGTTCCGCATCGCTGCGGGAGCGGTTGTACAGGCTGCTGTACCGTCTTTGCGCGGAACTGCATCCGGCCTCCGGCGGCTGCGGCCCCTGCGGCAACTACATACCGTCGCTGGAAACGCGCGCCTTTCACGGCGTGCAGCCGGAGTTTCCAGTCGATGTCGTCTATACATGGGTGGACGGAGCAGACCCCGCGCACGCCGCCGAAAGGGCGCGATATCTGCGCGAACAGCCGGACATCCATGAAAACGGACTGGAACAGGCCCGTTTTCGCGATAACGAGGAATTGCGCTACTCCCTGCGCGCTTTGGAACGTTGCGCCCCCTGGGTGCGCTGCGTCATCCTGGCGACGGACCGGCAGATCCCGGCCTGGCTCAAGCGGGATCATCCTTCGGTGCGTATTGCGGATCACACGGAATTCATTCCGGCCCGATTTCTGCCCACGTTCAATTCCCACGTCATTGAGGCGTGGCTGCACATGATTCCCGGTCTGGCGGAACACTACATCTACCTTAATGACGATGTGTTTCTGGCCCGACCCTGCCGCAAGACGGATTTTTTCACGCCCAACGGTTTGCCGCTCGCGTTTACGGACTGGCGCAAACGTCGCCTGTTCGGCTATGCCTACACAAAAACTCCGCACGCGCAATCCTATTTCAATACCCTGCGCATTTTGCGTGAACGGGGCGTAGCGACGGAAGCGAAATTCATCACGGCTCACGGCCCCTATCCCCAGACGCGGAGCAACGCGGGCGAGGCTTTCGCTTTCTACCGGGATGATATTGAAGGGTTCGCAGGCAACAGGTTCCGCACCGTCCGCGAGCTGGCTCTGTATTCGCACGCCCTGCCGCTGCTGCTGTACCGTAAAAAGCGTCTGGTTCCCTGCGATGAGCGGTATTACTATGTCCAGACGCGACGCAGGGACAGGGCCGCGTACTACAGGGCCGTTCTGCAGTCCTGCCGTGACGGCGTCCCGCCGCTCTTTTTCTGCATCAACGACGTGGGCGGCCGTGAGGCTGCCGGACGCAACAGGGGTCGACGTCCCGCGCCGGAGCGCAAAGACGCCTCCGGACAAAGTCCTGACGGCGGGCAATGGCGCCGCGATCTGCGGGAACTGCTTGAGGCGTATTACCCGGACCCGTCGGGCTATGAGGCGGAAACGACTCTCCCGTCCGGCAATTCTGCAACCTTATCCTTCTGAAATACATGTTGTTTTCTCTGCCTGTCCTGATGTACCATTCCGTCAGCCGCCATCCGCACCGGCTTTGCGTCGCTCCGGAAATTTTTGAAGACCATTGCCGATCCCTGGCCGGGGCGGGATGGCGCGGTATCTCCCTTGAAGAAGCCGAAGGGTATTTTCTGCACAAGCGCCGTCTGCCCCGTAAGGTCTGCCTGTTCACCTTCGACGACGGCTACTTGGACAACTACGCGCACGCAGAACCTCTGTTGCGCCGGTACGGGCACTGTGGAGTACTGTTCCCGGTACTCGGTCTGCTGCAGGACGGCGACGTGCAGCGTCCGACCGCCGAAGACGGCGGGGCGGACGGCGCGACCCCGGCGCGTCTGCCGAATCTGGACGCGCGCGCTCCGGTGCGCAACAGGCAGGGGTTGCTGGTATCGCCGATTATTTTCTGTTCGTGGAAGGAAGTTGACGTCATGCGGCGGAAAGGCGCACTGGACAGTGCTCCGCATTCCATGACCCACGGCCGGGTGGTGACGGATATGCGTTTTGACCGGCTGTATCGGCCCAACGACCGTTATTCCTTTTTCGACGTGCCGCCGTACGCCGTCCCCTGGGGGTTTCCGCGTTTTCCCCTGGATCACGGCCTGACGCACAGGGGCTATACGCCTGTGCCGGAATTGTTCGATCTGGTCCGCAACCTTGTCCCGCAGCAGCCCAAAGAGGCGCAGGCCTTCCTGTCGCAGGAGAAAAACAGGCAGGCCGTCGTTGAGGCCGTCACCCGTCTGCCGCGCCTGGGGGTCAGAGAAAGCAGGGAAGAGTACCGGGGCAGGGTGGCGGAGGAATTCGCGGCCTGCCGCGAACAGTGTCTGGCCCGCCTGGGATATGCGCCGCTCAGTTTCTGCTGGCCGTGGGGCGATTACAACACAATCGCGCGCGAGGAGGCTCGCCGGGCCGGGTTTCGCGTCTTTTTCACCACTTATAGGGGAGCGAACCTTGCGGGCAGGGCGGCGGCGGTTCGCCGCATCGCCGTGCGCGGGCATTCGGGCGACGCCTTACTGAACCTGCTTCGCTGCGCAGCGTCGTCCCTGCGTGAACTCCCTTACGACATAGGCAGGTTTTGTCATCGGATCGTTGATTGAGGTTGCAAACGACGAGACCAAGAGGATGCTGGAGAAACTGTTCCGACCAAAGAGCGGCATGCGGCAGATCCACTTTTTTTTTGGCGAACCACGCGCGAGCTATAATCTCAAACGTATTGAGAGTGTACATCAACGGATAGATTTTATGCGCAAAAATATTATATTCAGCCGCTGTGCCGACGTTCTTGCCGCAGCCCGTGAACATGCGGAGAGGGTTCGTTTCATATCATCTGCTCTCGACAGCGCATGCTTTTTCCTTGCAGATACGGCGGGCTGCGTATAGTATGCGTC
The DNA here is from genome assembly GCA_031276485.1 of Desulfovibrio sp. Lineage (GTDB taxonomy): Bacteria > Desulfobacterota > Desulfovibrionia > Desulfovibrionales > Desulfovibrionaceae > Frigididesulfovibrio. The sequence continues at coordinate 6,053 of JAISMY010000051.1, forward strand.
ATCACGCAGAAGCGTACGAACTTGCGGAACCCGACGGAACCGCCCGACAACGGAGAGTGCACAACAGCATGTTCCGTAAACTTTTCAACATGTTCAGTAAAGACTTGGCGATGGATCTCGGCACCGCCAACACGTTGCTTTACACCAGACAGAACGGCATAGTGCTGAACGAGCCGTCCGTTGTGGCCTTGGACGCGGAACGCGGGCATGTGCTGGCCGTCGGCAGGGAAGCCAAGGAATTTCTCGGCCGTACGCCCAAGAGCATCAAGGCCATACGGCCCATGCGCGACGGCGTCATCGCGGATTTTGAGGTAACGCGGCAGATGATCGCCTTTTTCATCAAAAAGGTGATAGCCGGCTTCAGTCTGGCCCGGCCGAACATTGTGATCTGTGTGCCGACGGGCATCACCCAGGTGGAAAAGCGGGCGGTGGTGGAATCCGCGCAGCAGGCAGGCGCCAACAATGTGCGCCTGGTGGAGGAACCCATGGCCGCGGCCATCGGCGCGGGATTACCGTTCCACATGCCGCTCGGAAACATGGTGGTGGACATAGGCGGCGGCACAACCGAAGTCGCCGTCATTTCCCTTTCGGCCATTGCCTATGCGGAATCGGTCCGCGTGGCCGGGGACGCCATGAATACGGCCGTGCAGCGGTATTTTCAGAACGAATTCCAGTTGTTCATCGGCGAAAACATGTCCGAGCGCATCAAGCTGGCCGTTGGATCGGCGTTTCCGCTGCCGGAGCAACTGGTGGTGGAGGTGTCGGGCAAGGACATGGTTTCCGGCACGCCGCGTTCCGTGCGGGTGACGGACGGCCACGTGCGCGAGGCGTTGACCGACCCTGTGCGGGCCATACTGCTGGCCGTGCACAAGGCGCTGGAAAAGACCCCGCCGGAACTGGCGGCGGACATCGCGGACAACGGCATTCTGCTGGCGGGCGGCGGCGCTCTGCTCAAGGGTCTGGATACGCTGATTCACAAAAGCACGGGCCTGAACATACTCATTGATCCGGATCCTCTGACCACCGTCGTGCGCGGCACCGGCAAAACCCTGGATGACCAGCGCTTCTACGGCGGCGTGTATATCAACTGAAGCTCCGGAGTTTTTCCGCTTCTCCCTTGCCCCGCAATACAAAAAGGTCAGACTGTCTTTTTGCGTATCTGCAGAATTCGGCAGGATATATTGACACAACTCAAAAAAACCTTGACTCGCGGGGCTGGTCTATACATGCTTCAACATCCTTCTTCCGGTGCTGTTGTCCCGGAAGAACGAGCGGAGTTAGCCGATGCGGCACGATTTCGATGAAATTATCGACAGGCGCGGTACAGACAGCGAAAAATGGAACAATTATCCGCCGGATGTGCTGCCCATGTGGGTCGCGGATTCGGACTTCAAGTGCCCCGCACCCGTAATTGACGCTTTGCTGAATCGTGTGCGCCACGGCGTCTTCGGCTACTGCAAAGACGATTTGGAGAAAGTCGAGAAAGCCTCGGCCCATTGGATGCGGACGCGTTTCGGCTGGGATGTGCGCTCGGAGTGGGTGGTTTTTTCCCCCGGTGTGGGGACGGTCCTTTCCCTTGTCGTCAACGCCTTTACCAACCCCGGCGATTATGTGGTCGTCACCACGCCGATTTACCCGCCTTTTTCCCTGGCGCCGGCTTTCAACGGACGCAAACCGCTTTCTTCCCCGTTGCGGCAGGGTCAGAGCGGATGGGAATTCGATTTCGACGATCTTGAGACTCTGTTTGCCGAACCCCGCGCAAAACTCCTGCTGCTCTGCAATCCCCACAATCCCACGGGCAAAGCGGCAACCGAAGCTGAATTGCTGCGCATCGGCGAACTCTGTCTCAGACACGGCATCGTCGTATTGTCGGATGAAGTACACTGCGACTACGTTTTTCCGGGCAGGAAGCATATCCCCTTCGCTTCCCTGTCGCCGCAGCTTGCGGACATAAGCCTGACGGCGATCAACCCGAGCAAGACTTTCAACCTGGCCGATCTGCGTACCGCGGGCGTCATCGCGGGCAACGTCGTCCTGCGTGAACGCTACCGGACTGCCGTGACCAACGCCAAACTGGGGCGCAGTTCCCTGGGGCTGCTGGCGTACGAAGTCGCCTACACCCAATGCGCCTGGTATGTCGATGAACTCGTGCTCTACATCAAGGCCAACCTTGAGTATGCCGTCGACCGCATCAACCGGAAGATACCCGGCATACGCGCCGACATGCCCGAGGCCACCTACCTGCTCTGGCTCGACTGCCGGGAACTCGGCCTGCCGCAACGGCGACTTGTGGAATTCTTTCTGCAGGAGGCCAAGACGGCCTTGAATTCCGGCACATCTTTCGGTCCGGAGGGCGCGGGCTTCATGCGGCTGAATACAGCCTGCCCGCGCGCCGTGCTGGAGGAGGGGCTTGCGCGGATTGAACGGGCCTGCCGGGCCGCGGCCGCCCGATGAAAATTACCGGAAGCAATTCTTATAGGGAATCCGAATAATACGGAAGAGATATGACGGAACAGCGCCCTCCTCCGTGCAACGCGCCGGCAGGCCTGCGCCTGTTGCCCTGGCTGGTCAGCATCGCCTTTTTCATGCAGATGCTGGACGGGAGCATCTTGAACACCGCTCTCCCGGCCATAGCCGAAAACTTGGACGCCGACCCCCTGCGCATGCACTATGTGGTTATTTCCTACCTGCTGACCTCGGCGCTGGTTATCCCGGCCTCAGGGTTTCTATCCGACCGTTTCGGGATACGCCGGGTTTTCATTCTGTCCATAATTGTGTTTACGGTCGGTTCTGGGCTGTGCGCCGCGGCTTCCGACGTGCAGCAACTGGCGGCCGCCCGCGTGTTGCAGGGCGTGGGCGGAGCCGTGATGGTGCCTGCGGGACGCCTGGCCGTCCTGCTGGCCTTTCCCCGAGAAAAGCTGGCAGACGCGCTGAGTTTCGTCACCCTGCCCGGCCTGATCGGCCCGCTGTTCGGCCCTGCCGTGGGGGGGATGCTGGTCGCCTATGCCTCATGGCGCTGGATTTTTCTCATCAACCTTCCTGTGGGACTACTGGGCGTGATCCTGAGCCTGCGGTACATGCCCGACCCGGGCGTCCGGGCAGACAGAGAACGCTTCGACGGCATCGGTTTTGTCCTGATCGCGCTGTTCATGGCGTCCGCCACACTCTGCCCGGAAGGGTCGCAACTGCCTCTGCCTATGGACGCGCCGGCGCTGGTCGCCGTCGGCTCGGTCGCCCTTGCCGCATACGTCGTCTACGCCCTCAGAAGTTCCAGACCGCTATTCCGGCCGGCGCTGTTCGCAATCCGCAATTTCCGGGTGGGCATTGCGGGCAGTTTCTTCTGCCGCATCGGCTTCAATTCTGCGCCGTTTCTCACGCCGCTGCTTCTGCAGCTCGGCCTGGGGTACACGCCGATGCAGGCCGGACTGGCCATGCTGCCGGTCGGCATAGGGGCCATAGCGGCCAAACGCTGGGTGCCCGGACTGCTGCATCGTTGCGGCTTCCGGCGTATGTTGATCGTGAACACGCTGCTTGTGGGGATCTGTCTGGCGGGGTATGCATGTATAACCCCCGGCCTGCCCCGCCTGCTGATCGTCGTACTCTTTTTTGCCATGGGGGCGGCGAGTTCCATGCAGTTCACCGGCATGAACGCGGTGACTCTGATAGATTTGCCGAAGTCGCTGTCGGCGGAGGGCAACAGCCTTTTGTCGGCAATCATGCAGTTGACCATGGGCATAGGCGTGGCCCTGGCCGCGAAATTGCTGGAAATCTTCAAGGAACCCGCGGACGGTCCGACGGGAGCCTTTCAGTACACCTATGTGACGCTGGGCGCGCTGACCGTCCTTTCCGTCATCTTTTTTTACCGGCTGAACGATGATACCGGAGTGACGGCGTCCCCTCCGGGACATCGTCTTTAGTATTGCTCCGCCGAAGGTCGGCATGTGGCATAAATTTAGTTTTTAGAGATTCCCTCATGTCAATGGAAATAGGGAAGACATCGCAACATTCTTTTGTTAATATCCTCCAAAATAATGTGCTGTTGACAGGAAAAAGCATGCGCGGCTCACTGCCGCAACGTGTCGTCTCCGGCATCGGGCAAGGCGGCGCGTTCCGCCTCCCGGTGCAGGTCGCGCAGGCGGCTTTTAATAAACAGGTTCTCCAGAAAAAGCGCCATGTGGTCCGCCGCCATGCGTATGAAGTCCTGCATGGCGCCGCCGATGCGCAGCGGCGTCTCATGGGCCAGGCACAGAACTCCGCGCGTTCTCCTCTGAATGACCAGCGGCAGGGCCGATACGGTTCGGAACTGCGGCAGCCCGGCCTCCCGGCTCAGGAGCGGCGTTTCGGACAACCCGTCCGCGCTGCCGCCGTGCAAAGGCGCGCCGTTGCGGAACACCCAGCCCGCAACCCCGCTGCTCATGGGAAAAAGCGGGGACTGCCCGCCCGGCCGCAGCAGCCGGTCGCTGTTTTCGCCTTCGACGCTGTAGCTTTTCCCGTCCGGACTGCGCGTACAGAGCAGGGCATAGGAAAATCCCGTCAACCCGGACATGAGTTCCAGATAGCGGCGCAGAAATTCCGCCCAGCGGGAATGGCGTTTGCGCAGATCATAGACGGCGCGCAAGCCTGCATAGCAGCGCAGTATCTGCCTGTTCTCCACACTGTCGTCAAGGGTCTTGCCCAAGCGCACGACAAGGTCCGCGAAGAGGTGCAGCATTTTCTGATCCTGCTCGGAAAAGGAATACTGTCGCTTGCTGTCCACGCACAGCGCGCCTTCCGCGTCCGGCAGGGCGCAGCCCATAAATGCCTTGATATGCTGTTCCTCGTTCCCGGCGTAATACCCGAGATGGTTTTTGCGGCGGTCGAAGTTGGCGACCAGAAGCGGTTCACGGTGGCGCAGTATCCAGCCCGCCAGCCCCATGCCTTCGCGGATCTCGGCCGAAAAATCCAGGCTGTTGCCCAAGCTGAAACCGGACGCCGTAAAATAAGTACGGACTCCATCGCCGCCCGTCTCACCCGCCGGCAGGAAAAGGACGGCTGTATAGGCGTTCAGCACACTGCACAGTATGCTCAAAAGGCGGTCGTAACAGGGGAGCGCCCCCGCCGCTCCGGCTTCGTCCCTGAAATCTTCCGGCACCGTCTTGCCCCTGTGTGCGATGATGACGCGCAACCAAGAAGGTAGCATGGGCCTTCAGGCCCATGCGTCTGCGCTTGGGCGGATACCCCGCCCTTCACGGCGGGGTCGGGCTGACCGGCCGAAGGCCGGGGAATCAAACCATAAAGGAAGCTGTGCTGACAATACTGCGTTGCCGTACTCTTGTCCATAAGCAGCACGCGCCTCCAGCAGTTCTCATTATGGCCCTGGCTGTGGTTTTGCAGCATTGTCCGGCGGGACAAAAAGCCGATTCTGTGGGAATAATGGACTTTTTTCTTCGGTACAAGCGGCTCAGGTGGGAAAA
>JAISMY010000053.1 GCA_031276485.1 Desulfovibrio sp.
TGCTCAAGTCCCAACAATTTAGAGTACAGGCTGGTGTCGTACATGCGCATACCTCCTTTGAGCTTGCTCTCTACTCCTTTTTGTCCATGCCCACAAGAAACCCGGAAGGACCTAAAAAAGTTTAATATTTCACACTGATATTATGTATTCACCTATATATGGCATCACTCTCAAAAATTTAATTTTCATGACCGCATGAAATTCCGCTTTCGGCTTCACGGGGAACCTCCTTATTTCGAGGTTCCTCATCGGTCAATTCATGTGCTGCCTATTTCGGTCATATCATCTGCTCCCGACAAGGTCCGAACATCAAGTTGACACAGTGCCGGGGTTCAGGTAATCGGACATTAAAGGACAGCAAATTTTTTTTACCGGTTATCAGTTGATAGACAAAAAAACAGCTATCATCTATCATAGTGTATCAGCAGGATAAATTTATTAAACGCGGTAGAGCCGCCTGAACATGCAGCAAACTTGTAACGGACTTGCCCGACACGCCGCAAATACAACGGCGCAGCGGGCAATTTTTTATGTTCACAAGAGCTGCAAGCGCCTGCTTTGTCGCTTATCGTCTTTATTTCAGGAGAATCTCCGATGGCGCGACAAAAAAACGTCCACGTGAAAACGAATTCAGCCGGGAAGTTCACCGTCTCGCTTCACGTCAAGCTGATATCGCTTGTCGTGGCCGGCGTCGGGATAACGGGATTCTTGCTGGCTGTTTTCGGCGGGCTGATCCTCATCGGATTCGGAGAGGAAAATGCCGCGGCTTCTCTGGATACCGGGCGGCGCGTTTTCATTGAGCAGCTCAGAGTGCTGGACGCTTTGCAGAAAGCCGTGCTTCCGCTGATCCGCAACGACCGCGACCTCGCCGGCGCGACCGCCGGCAACGACCGGGAGATCCTGAAACGCAAAGCGGAGCTTTTCATGGAAAACCCGGCCGTTGACACTGTCACCATCTGCGACGGCACAGGCAAGGTCCTCCTCCGGGGACATGAACCGGAAAAATTCGGCGATACCCTTGATGACTGGCGTACCCGCGCGCCGCTGAGAGAAGGGAAGCCGGTCAGCGGGATCGGCGCGGGCGCTGTCGTGAAGCTTATGCACATGAACAGCGCCCCGATTTTTATAGACAATAAAATCGCAGGGGTAATTATTCTCGGCAAGTCTCTGTCAGATCAGCATTTCGTCGAGCATGTCAAGGAGAGTATCAATGCCGATTGCGGCATTTTCCTCGGCGACGAACGCGTATCCTCAACCATCCGCGCGGACGGAAAGGATCCGGCAGGCTCAAAACTCAACAATAACGCCATATATCAAGCCGCAATCGTAAAAGGCCAAACAGCGCACGCGCGGAACATCATCGGCGGAGAGGAGTATGAAGCCGTTTACTGGCCATGGCAAAATGCCTCCGGCGCACAAGCGGGCCTCTTTTTTGTCGGCCTGCCGCGGAAGACCATCGTGCGGACCGCGTTCAACGCGTTTCTCATCCTGGGCTTTACTTCGGGCGGCATAGCCGTGGTGCTGACCGGAGTCGGAGCCACGGTCGCGGCGAGCCTGGTGCGGCCGCTGCGCAGGCTGAACTCCGCAGCGCACGCGGTGGCGGAAGGGGATCTGAGCCAGAATGTCCACAGCTCCTCGACAGACGAAATCGGCGAACTGTCGCGGTCTTTCCAGAGTATGATTCACCAGTTGGAAGTACGCGTCGGCTTTGCCCAAGGGATTATGTCAGGCATGGTCATCCCTTTCGCCGTTGCCGACGTCGAGGGAAAACTGACGTTCATCAACAGTCAGTTGATGGATTTGTGGGGCCGTATCGGTAAACCGGAAGAGTACTACGGCAAAACGTCCGGTGAGTTCCTGGATGGCGATTCAACGATAAAAACCCCGATTGATGATGTAGTGGCCGACAAAAAAGTATTGCATGCCAGATATTCCAGAACAAACGCGGCAGGCGACAAGAAATGCATAAGCATATCCGTTTCCCCGCTGTGGGAGGACATAAAGAATGAGTTCATAGGCGTTTGCATGTTCTTCGTTGATGAAACAGAAATTCGTAAGCAGCAGGAACGGATTATAGCTCTCAATGAGCGCATAACAGAATCAATAAACGTGGCGCACGGCATTTCAACCAAGCAGGGCGAATCCTTTGCCCGTCTGTTTGAACAACTGCAGGAAACATCGGACAGCGCAACAATGCAGGTTGAAACTCTTTCAAAAATGAAGGAAAGCGTCGTTACCATGAGCCGAACGCTGGAACTTCTGGCCGAAAAGGCGCGCCGGAGTACGGATGATTCACGCGCGACCATATCGCGGGCTGAGGAGGGTAGAAACATTGTAAACGACAGCCTCTCAAATATCAGTCAAGTGGCTGATTATGCGTTGCGGACGGAAAATGCCATTCAGGAACTTGCAAAGCATACGGTGGGCATCAACAATGTCGTGAATCTTATCAAGGATATTGCGGACCAGACCAACCTTCTGGCTCTGAACGCAGCCATAGAGGCGGCCAGGGCCGGTGAAGCGGGTCGCGGTTTCGCAGTGGTAGCCGACGAGGTCCGTAAACTGGCGGAAAAAACCATGTCGGCGACCGGAGAAGTCAACAGCACCGTCTCGGAATTGCAGGCGCAAGTTTCCACCGGCATCGACATGACCATGCAGACCGCACGGGCGGCGCGGGCGGCGACCGAACTGGCGGAAAAATCCGGGGTCAGCCTCACGAGCATAGTTGAAACCGCAGGCAACGCCGCCGCGACTGTTCTGGCCATATCCGACGACACTGCCGGGCAATCCCGCACGGGCGCCTGCATCGCCGACGAAGTGCGGAACATGATGCAACTGGCGAACCGGACAGTGAGCAAAATGTCGGAGTCGGAGACCGCTGTCAGAGAACTGTCCGTTCTTTCCGATAACCTGAAAACGATGATTGAATCCATGGGATCAGATAGAAGATCTCATAAGAGATACCGGCTTGGTTCCCCCTGTGAAATCATGTTGGAAATTCCCGGACACGGACGGCGTTCACTGCGGGTCATGGATGTCAGCGCGGAAGGTTTGCGCGCGGAAGGCGACATGCCGCCGGCGGACAGCTTGCACAAGGTAAAGGCCGTCATGCAGATCGTGCGCGCCGAGCCTCCTCTCGGACGCCTGCTGCATGGTCTTGAGGCGTCTATCACGTGGCAGGACGGGGTATTTAACGGATTCGTTTTCAAAAAACAACTGCAGCAGAAAGATCTCTCCGAGGTGTTTGAACTGGCAGGCAAAGGGTGGTAGCCGCCGGCTGAATCCGGTCGGCATAGCCGCGTCGAGATTTTTGATACTGGTGCCCCGTATATAGGTGAATAGATAATAACAGTGTGAAATATTAAACTTTTTTATTGAAGATTCGAATTTGTCGCTCTCTACTTATAACTCATTGAGTTAATTATTTTTATATGCAGAAACTCTATATATTGATGCACGCTCTCTATACCTTTACCGCCGCTGTACGCCCCAACCCGGCTTCAAGCGTCTCAAGTATGACGCGCTGCGCGGCATCGGGATCAAGGGCCAGAGTCGCTCCGGCGGCTGAAGGATGCCCCCCCCCGCCGAACCGGGCGGCAACGGCGCGCACGTCGAAGTCGCCCATGGAACGCAGGCTTACCCTGCACTTGCGCTCCGCTTCCTCACGCACGAAAAGCCCGACGCGCACTCCTTGCAGACAACGGAGTCGGGAGGAGAAGCCTTCCAGATCCCCGGCGTTCAAACCGGCCTCGTCCAGCCATGCCTTGCGGACCAGACAACAGGATACCGCGCCGCCTGCGTGCAGCGTGACTTTGCTCATCAGCTTGCCCCAGAGACGCATGCGCGCCAGAGACCAGGTATTTTCGGTGCGGTTTGTGAAATCGGTCACATTCAGGCCCGCGGCCACGATGCGTGCGGCCATGCTCAGGCTGTCGGCGCTGGTGTTGGAAAAGGTGAAATTGCCGGTATCCGAAACCAGTCCGAGGTAGACGGCTTCGCCCAGACCGCCCGCGAGAGGCAGGCTCAGATATTCGGCGAAGCGCCCTACAAGTTCCGATGTGGACGCGCATTCCGGGTATACCAGATTGATATGCCCGTATCCCGGATTGTCGGCATGGTGATCCATGTTGACGATGCGCGGACGAACCCTTTCCGTGCCTGGGAACACGCCGCTCTCGACCAGCGCCCGCAGCTCCTCGCCTGCCCTGGCCGCGTCCCCGCAGTCGGCGAATATCACCAGATCGGGCACAAAACCCGCAAGCCCTGCGCAACTTGACACCGCGGGCGCGGGCAGGACTATCGCCGCAGCATCGCCGAAATCCGGCATAAGGCGCGCGTCAAGCCCGAAATGCAGGGCAATATGGGCCAAGGCCGCCGCCGAGCCGACGGCGTCGCCGTCCGGCGCTGTGTGCGCGGTGATCAACACCCGCCGGGCGTCCTTGAAGACCTGTTCCAGAGAAGCAAAAACTTTGAGCATATGCGATTTCCGGATAGTACAGGGAGCAAAGAGTATTGCGCGCCTGTATCCGAACCCCGGCGCGGCGTCAACCCGAAGATGCCGGGCAAGCAGGGCCGGCGCTTATAAAATTTGCCTGATTTGCCGACATAAGGAACTGATTGAAAATAATCTTTACTTTTTATATGCACAGTAGCATAAAAAGGATGACTTTCATAGCGAATGGAATTACACCATATTGCCTGATTTGTCAGCCTAAAAGTAAATGTTATTTCCAAGTACTTCCTAAGCGCGACTCCGGCGGAAATCAGCCGTCAATCCCCGGAGTCGCCGCGCAAAGCGCCGCCAGACGCTTGTCCAGCCACGTGAAGCGCCGCTGCGTCCGGTTGTTGCGCACGGCTATGTGCAGCGCCTTGGGCGACCCCACCAGGATTACAAGTCTCTTGCCCCGCGTGACCCCGGTGTACAGGAGGTTGCGCTGCAACAGCATGTAATGCTGGACCAGGACGGGCATGACCACGGCCGGATATTCCGACCCTTGGGCCTTATGCACGCTTACCGCGTAAGCCGTGGTGATTTCGTCCAGTTCGTCAAAGGAATACAGCACGTTCTTGTCGTCATAGCGCACAGTCAGTTCTTTTTCTTCCGGATTGACGAGACAGATGCGACCTGTGTCGCCGTTGTAGACGTCCTTGTCGTAATTGTTGCGCAACTGCATCACCTTGTCGCCCAGGTAAAAACGGCGTTCGCCCCGCTTCACCCACGCGTCCTGCCGGTTCAGCGCCTCCTGCAGACGCAGGTTCAGTTCCGTCACTCCGGCCGATCCCTTGTGCATGGGGGTCAGTACCTGGATGTCCTCCACGGGATGCAGGCGGAAACGCGCGGGGATGCGCTTGGCGACCAGTTCCACGATCATTTGCGCCGCCTCTTCCGGGTCATCGCGGCGGATAAAATAAAAATCGGACAGGCCAGGTCCGGACCCGCGCATTTCCGGCGCCTCTCCCTGGTTGATGCGGTGGGCGTTGACGATGATGCGGCTTTGCGCCGCCTGACGAAAAACCTCGGTCAGACGCACGACCTCGACCGCGCCGGAGGCGATGACGTCCCCCAGCACGTTGCCCGGTCCTACGGACGGCAACTGGTTCACGTCCCCGACCAGCACCAGCGTTGCCCCCAAGGGCACGGCTTTGAGCAGGTGATACATGAGCATGGCGTCGAGCATGGAGGCTTCGTCGACGACCAGCAGACCGCAGGCCAGAGGACGGTCCTCATTGCGCTGGAAGGCATCGTCGCGGGGGCTGTATTCCAGCAGGCGATGTACAGTTTTGGCCTTGCGTTCCGTTGCCTCCGCCATGCGTTTTGCCGCCCGCCCGGTCGGCGCGGCCAGCAGTATCCCGGCATCTCTCTTTTCGAAAAGCCGGATGATCGCGTTGATCACCGTGGTCTTGCCGGTTCCGGGACCGCCGGTGACGACCAGCACCTTGCCGTGCAGGACGGCGCGAGCGGCCTGCGTCTGCTCTTCGGCCAAACGCAGGGGGAGCATACTCAGCACGCCTCGCAACAGTCCGTCGGGATCCTCAAAGTAAGTCGACTTGGGCGACTTGAGTATTTTGAGCAGACGCAGCGCCGTGCGGCATTCGTAATGGTGAAAACGGGACAGGTAGACGGCCGGGAAGCTCTCGCCGTTCTCCTCCAGCTCTTCAACAACAATGCGTTTTTCCCGGCGCAGATTTCCGGCGGCCTTGCGCAGCACGGCCGTTTCCATGCCCAGTTCGTCAGCGCAGGCGTGGAGCAGTTCTTCCAGAGGATAAAAAACGTTGCCTTCGTCGCTGAAACGGTTGAGTTGATGCAGCAGCCCGGCCTCGGCCCGCAGGTCTCCGGCCGGGTCAAAGCCCAGTTTCATGGCCAGGGCATCGGCCGTGGGAAAACCTATGCCCCGGATATCCATGGCCAGACGGTAGGGATTGGAACGCACGACGGCCGGGGACTCGGTCCCGTACTGCTTGAAGATGCGCACGGCATAGGCAGTGGATATGCCGTGCGGCTGCAGGAAGACGATCAGGTCGCGAATGCCCCGGTGCTCCGTCCATGCGGCCTTGACCTCTTCCGCCTTGCGCGCGGAAATGCCCTTGACCTCGCTCAGACGCCCCGGTTCTTCGTCAAGTATCCGGAAAGTGTCCGGCCCGAAGCAGTTCACTATGCGCTGGGCCATGCGTTTGCCGATGCCCTTGAGCAGGCCTGACCCGAGGTAATGGCGGATGCCCTCGGCCGTGTCCGGGAGCAGCGTCTCAAAAACTTCCATTTTGAACTGCCGGCCCCAACGCGGATCACTTACCCAGGTCCCGGTAACGCTCAAGGCCGTGCCGGGCTGCGGATCGGGCATGTAGCCTACCACCGTGACCGGGTCCGCGCTGCTTTGCAGTTTCAGGCGCAGCACGGTCCAGCCGCTGGCCTCATTATGAAAGACCACGCGCTCCAGCGTTCCGCGCAGGGTACGCCCGGCTTCGGGATTACGCAGGGCCTGAAGGTCCATCATCTATTCCTTACGGCCTGCAGGCGCGCCCTTCAGGGAGGCTCGAAGCGTCCGGCCCGCGCCCGCCGGGGCGGCGCAGCGCGGCGGACGGAGGCTGCGGGCCGCTCCGCCGGGCGGAGTTTTCCGGCGCGTCCCCGGCGCGCAAGGCGTCTATTCTGCCGGCCAGAGCCGCAGCCAGAGCGGCAAGACCTTCACCGCCGCGCGCCGAGATAAAAAACGCGCCCGGAAACGCCTGTTCCAGCAACTGCCGGCGCACCGGACCCGCCGCCTCCGCCAGGTAGTCCGACACTATGTTGCAGTGCGCGGTTACGCGGCAATCCCGGTCGGCGTTGCCGTCCGGGGTTACGCGGTCTGCCGCGGCGGCCGGGTCGTCGTCCAGGGCGTCGATTTTATTCAGGACAAGGATGCGCGGGGTCTGCGCCAGTCCGAGATATTCCAGGATGTCCTCGACCGCCTGCACCTGCTGCTCCAACTCCGGATGGGAAGCATCGGCCACATGCAGCAGCATGTCCGCCTCCTCAAGTTCCTCAAGCGTGGCGCGGAAGGCTTCGAGCAGTTCCCTGGGCAGGCTGCGGATAAAACCGACGGTGTCGGTCAGGATCAGTTCTTTGTCTTTGGGGAAGCGCAGGCGGCGCGTGGTCGGGTCCAAGGTGGCGAACAGGCGGTTTTCCGCCGTTGCCGATGAGCCGGTAAGGGCATTGAGCAGGGTGCTTTTGCCCGCATTGGTGTAACCCACGAGCGAAGCCGTAGGCGTGCCGCTTTTGGCGCGGCGGGCGCGGACAAAAGCGCGCTGCCTGCGCAGTTCCTTCAGACTTGTCTTGATACGCGCCACGCGGTCGCGCAGCCGCCTGCGGTCTGTCTCCAGTTTGCTTTCACCCGGTCCGCGTCCGCCTATGCCGCCTGCCAGACGATCAAGGGCGCGGCTTTTGCCGACCAGGCGCGGCAGCATGTACTGAAGCTGGGCCAGCTCCACCTGGAACTTGCCCGCCCGGCTGAGCGCCCGTTGCGCGAAAATGTCCAGAATAAGCTGCGTACGGTCCAGAACGCGCCGTTCGGTGATTTCCGCCAGGTTGCCGAGATGGGACGGGGAAAGTTCACCGTCAAAGATGATAAGCCCGGCGTTGCCGCGCAGGGCGAGGACTTCCAGTTCGGCCAGACTGCCCTTGCCCAGTATGCTGCGCGGGTTCACCTGCCGCACGCGCCTGCGCATGACGTCTGCGACGTGCACCCCGGCGGAACGCGCCAGTTCGGCAAGTTCCGCAAGAGCGGACTCCTGGTCCGCGACGGATGCGGAAGAGACGCTGACCAGAACGGCCCGGTTTTCCGGCCCTTTGCCCGCAGTGCGCCCCCCTTCTCCGGCTCGTCCCCGTACATCGGAGAAAGGCCGCGTTTCCCGCGCCGTACCCCGCTCCGCGCCGGGCAACGGCGGGATGCGTTCCCGGCGCGGCCCGGACCCGTATTCCGCCGGCAGGGAGCCGGCGTCGCGTTCGCTCTCGGCGGACCACGCACGCGCCAGTTCTTCCTCCAGGGCCAGGGCTTCGGCGGTGAAATCAACGCGCGCCCGGTCCCATTGCTCGGCCGGGTACAGCATGTAGGGCCTGTTTTCCGGATTGGGCGGCATCAAATGGGCGCGCTGCATGCGTTGCGGTTCGCCGTGCTCGTCCGCGACAAGGACGACAACCGCGTCCAGGCGCAGGAAGAGCATATCCATAAGGTCTTCCTGGGACAGGAGTTCGGAGCTCAGGTGCGTGTGCAGAAAGCGCAGGCCGCGCAACCGGCCCGCGCCCTCGCGCGAGCGCGGCAGTTCGGGAATGAGGATGCCGGTGAAATTCCCTACCAGGACCATTTGCGGCCGGCCTTGCCTGTCGATGAGCAGTCCGACCTGCCGGCCCAGATCCCGCGCAAGGCCGGTCAGTTCCCGCGCCTGCTCCGGGCTGTAGCCGGAGGTCGGGTAGCGCCGGGTGTACAGACGGGACAGGGCTTTGAGCCGGCTGGGCTTGAGTCCCTGTATATTTCCTTCGACCTTGGCTATGGCGGCTCCTCCGCTCCCTTACGCCGCTCAGGGCGCGTACGTTTTCAGGTAGTCAGCGATCATCCGGTCATAGGCCGCGGTGCCGGCAAAGACGGCGGCGGCGCAGCGCAGGCGCAGTTCGAGCGGCGCGCGCATGCCGTTGTCCGCCAGCGCCCGCATGACTTCAGGGTACAGGGAAGGCGAGTAGACCGCCAGCACGGAGTTGAAATTTTTGGCGGCCGCGCGCAACATGCAGGGACCGCCGATGTCGATTTCTTCCGCAGCGTCCCGCAGGGACGGCGCGGAGCATCGCTCTGAGAGGCCGGGAGAGGCCTGCGGGGAACATTCTCCCGCGCGCGGCGCCGGGGGCGGCTCCCACCCGACGGCCCGCGCGAAATCGTACAGATTGACGCAGACCAGATCAATCGGCTCAATGCCGTACCCGCGCAGGCAGCGCAGGTGATCGGGATTATCCTTGTCCGCCAGTATGCCGCCGTAAATGCCGGGATGCAGGGTTTTCACCCGTCCGTCCAAAATTTCCGGAAACCCCGTCAGATCGACGACCTGCGTAACCGGAAGCCCCGCCCGGCGAAGAGCCGCCGCCGTACCGCCGGTGGAAACGAGTTCGACGCCGCCTTCCGCCAGAAAGGCGGCAAAGCCGGTCAGCCCGCTTTTATCCGTAACACTCAGTACGGCCCGCTTTACCAAGACGTCTTCCATGCCTATCCTTAGGGCATCCGTCTTCCTCTGATTCTCCACTTGCCGGAAAACCTTATCAAGACGTCTTACATGCCTATCCTTAGAGCATCCTCCCCCGAACAGCGACGGCGCCCCTCAGGAATTGTTCATTAATTACCCTGACATTTACGCGGCCGGATCCCGTAATTCCACTCTGGATGGAAACCTGCCGTGAGTATTCTGAGTTTCCGGATTTCATCTTCAGAAACCTTTATGCCGCATGTACACTCCTTGTCACTTTTGGATGCCTTTATTCTCAAGCCTGTTTGTGTTTTGGTCCATTCAATGAGGCTGACAATCACTTCGATGGAGGTCAGAGGACGTCCGCGCCGATTCATTGAAAGCATGGAAAACATCCGGTGTTCTATTTTATTCCATTTGCTGGTTCCAGGCGGAAAATGACAAACACAGACATTCAGTCCTGCTTCGTCTGCAAACTTTTGCAGCGCTGCCTTCCAGAGTCTGTTACGTGAGCCGTTGCTCCCCCCGCCGTCCGCCGTGACAAGTAACGAACGGGCGCAAGGATAACGCAAGATACCCATATTTCTCCACCAATTACGAATACTGTCCACTGCAAATTCCGCCGTGTCGTGACTGATTCCAACGTTGATGCAGCCTTCTTTTGCCCCGATGTCGTAAATCCCGCCCGGAGCCGCGCGCCCGTTTTCGTTGATAAAGTCATAAATATTAACTTGTTCTGGATTGCCGATGGGGTGATATTCTCTGACGTTGTTCTTGAAATTCCCCACGCGTTCCTGCTTTTTTGCATCTACTGAAACAACAGGTTGCCCCATTTCGATGAAGGTCTCTGCCGTCTTACTTATATGCTCAAACTGTTCATCGCGGTCCGGACCGCCGGTTCCTTCACGTGATTTTTTGTTGGTCTGAAGAGTAAAGCCCAATTTTTCAAGTAATTTACCGACTGTCACATGTCCAATTTCGTGCCCGGCCGCACATAGCTCTGAGGATAACTTGCGCAGACTCTTGCTTGTCCAAAGCAGCAACGATTCAGGATCGCCATGCCCGTGAGGTGAAACGAGCCGCAATAAGTCCTTTTCCAATGTAGTATCGCAGGCAAGCAATGTCTTACGCCCACCGCCGGCTTTTCGTTGCCTTCCCGGGACGCAGGCAGCCGGGATATCTTCCAGCTCCCGCATCCCGCTGTAAAGCGTAGGTCGTGACAGCCCGGAAACATTGGCGATAAAACTGACTCCGCCGCGCGAAAAATTTTTCGCCAGGGCACTTGCCGCAAGGCGGAACTCGCGTTCACCAAGCCTCGGTCGCAGTGCCGCGAAATACTCCACATAATTGATCGCATCCTCCATCTGCTCCGCCCTTTTTCGGAAGTTTAACTGACAGGAGGCTATCTGTAAATATTATTTTTGAACGAAATCCCAGAGCATTTTACACTTGCAATGCTCGGCAAGGATTTATTGAAATCCTTGCCGCGCGATGCGCGCAGGCGGGCTTTGCCTGCCGTGAATGCACATCACAAGCGTAAAATGCCATAGGCGAGCCGCAAAGGGAGCCGTCCGCAGGCAAGGGATGCGTTCCTCAAAAGAACCGTGTAATCTTACGTTCCCGCAACGGGAGCCGTCCGCCGACGAAGGATGCGTTCCGCGCAAACGCCTACTCCCGGTTGCGTATGCAAAAGCCGGTACCGGTGCCGTCGCGATCCTCTGCGTGACGGCCCTCCCGGCTGCGCGCGCTGCCGGGAGGGAGCAGGGCGCGGGCCTACAGTTCCTCGACGGTTATGGCGCCCGATTCGCAAACTTCAACGCAGGATTCGCAGCCGAGACATTCATCCGCATTCACGGGTACGGCCTTGCCGTCCTGCAGTTCATACACTTCGACAGGGCAGACATCTACACATTCGTTGTCGCCGACGCACTTGTCGGCATCCACGGTTACGTTCCAAGCCATAGATCCTCCGATGTTTTGGGCGGCGGCGCCCGTTTTCCCAATGTTTTTTTTCAGGCGGAAGCGCCCGCACCCTGCTGATAGCCGCCGCTCCACTGCCTGTCAAGTTAATTTGCTTTGCGCCAGCAGTTCTCATTATGGCCCTGGCTGTGGTTTTGCAGCATTGTCCGGCGGGACAAAAAGCCGATTCTGTGGGAATAATGGACTTTTTTCTTCTGTACAATCGGCTCAGGTGGGAAAA
>JAISMY010000014.1 GCA_031276485.1 Desulfovibrio sp.
GTGCGGGGAAACGCTTATTTCCGGATTTCATGCTTTGCCCAACAGGCCTCGGGGGCGGAAAAAAACCGTCAGCAGGTAAATTCCGTAGACAAACGCCATCTTGTAAGCCGCCGGGAAAATGGAACCAAAGCCTATCTGGACCAGACCGATGATGATACCGGCAAAAAAGGCGCCCGCGATGCTACCGAAACCGCCCAGCACGACAACAACAAAGGCGGTGGTACAAAACACCGTGCCCACATAAGGGAAAATGGGATAAAAAGTCGCCAGCAAAGCTCCAGCCGCCCCGACGCAGGCTCCACCTATGCCCCAGGAAAGGGCGAAAATTTTGTCGATATTGATACCCATGAGTGCGGCGGCTTCCTTGTCTTCCGCCGTAGCCCGCAGAGCGCGCCCCAATTCAGTTTTGTTAATCAGCAAAAAAACCAGACCCGTGAACACGAGGGCCCCCGAGCCCGCTATCAATTGCGGTACGCCCAGAAAAACGCCATCCCCTATCCTGATTTTTTGCCCGAAGACCAACGGGTCCCGGATAGTCCGATAATCAGGAGTCCAGAGAAAAAGGGCCAGATTTTGAAGAAAAAGCATCAGCCCGAATGTGGCAAAAATCTGCGTGAGCATAGGAGCTGACAGGATACGGCTGATGAGAAGTTTGTAGGCGCCCACACCCAGCAAAAAAAGCGCTGCGATGCAAAGCGGCAGGGAGAAAAGCGGGCTTAGACCGAACCAAATGAACAACCAGTAACAAATATACATGCTAATCATTAAAAATTCGCCGTGGGCGAAGTTGACGATGTCCATCACCCCGAAGATAACATTCAGACCCACCGCCACCAGGGAAAAAATCAACCCGAGAACGAGACCGCTGAGTAAGATCTGGAGTATTTCTTCCACCACGCATCTCCCGCGCTGAAAATAGAGCCTCTCATCATTTCCAATTCAAAACCGCGTCCATGCGCTTCTGAATTGTCGGCTGCGGCGAAAAGGATTTGCCGGCAATCTTTACCGCGAGACGTCGCGAAGACGGGCGCAAGCCCTTCCTGAAAGGCGCATCTCAGGCTTAGAGCCTTTTACGCTTGAAATGCTTGCTTAACGGTGGGCAAAGCCCGCCTACAAGCATTTCGCGGCAAGGATTTGCGAGCAAATCCTTGCAGAGCAGTCCAACTTTTAAAAGTTAAACTGCTCTAAATTGCCGCGGGCTACCGGTCCGCCCATTTGGGCAGGGGCCACTTCACATCAACGGCCTTGAAGCCGGCCGGCCAGACAATACGATACTCCCCGTTTTGAATCTGGCAAATCAGACCACTGCTCTGCGTGTTTTCTCCGTGAGCATCAAAGGAGATCCCCTTCCAGGGCATAATGGTGTCTTTTCCGGAAATGGATGTTTTGCGCAGTTCCTTCTCAATGGCGATCGGATCTGTGGATCCGGCGCGGTTGATGGCATCGGCGAGTAGAAAAACCGCGGTGAAGGCGGTGGCGATATGCCCGTTCATGTTACGGCCGTATTTTTTGCGGAACAAGTCATTGATGGTGGCGACAAGGGGCTGTTTCCCGGCCAGATCCAAGGACCAGAGTTCCCAGACCAGCACACCATCGGCATCCTTGCCTAGTTCCTTGACAAAGGCCGCATTAACAAAACCGGAAGCGTGCCCGAAAATCATGTCCGGGTTCACCTCCAGTTCTTTATATGTGCGCATGAAAAGTAGAGCATCGGAGACATAAGATCCGTGCATGATGATGCTGGGCTTAGCCCGTTTAATTTGTTGCACTTCGCTGGTAACGTCGGCGGTCCTGTCGGTATAAGATATATCCGCGACAATAGGATAACCGTATTTTTCCGCCCATCTGCGGTCTTCAATTCCCACATCACGGCCATACAAGGTGTTTTCCCAGACCAAGCCGATGCTAGATGTTTTTTTGCCTGTTTGGGCATCATGCTCTTTTATGAAGTTGAAGAAAATTTCCGCATACTGTCCTTCATGCGGCGCTATGCGGAAAAAATATTTGAAGCCGCGCCTGTGCAGGGTGGTCGATGTTCCCGTATCCGCTATAAAGGGCACTTGAAGTCGCTCACTGGCCTGGCTTGCTGTTGCCGCGCAGGAGCTTTGGTAAGCGCCCTGTATGGCAGAGACTTTTTCCACAGAAATAAGACGTTCTGTTTCCGAAAAGGCTTTTTCCGGCTGACCCTGATGGTCGGCAAAGATATAACGGAGCTTGGCGTTGCCGAGACTGGGAATACCCTGGGATGCGGCGAAGGGCAACGGGAGATCGTAATTCCCGTTGATAATCTCCAGGGCCATTTCTATACCCTCCCGCTGGTCTTTGCCGGCGGGAGCCGTAGGACCGCTCAGGGGGTAGACTCCGCCGATGAGTACCTCCGCGGGCTGGGCCGCAAACGAATGGGGCGCCGCTGCCGGCGTCAGGCCAGCTATTACCGCGATAGCGAAAATGCTAACAAAAGCCTTGCTGATGGTCATAATGGACTCCTTTTAATTTCCCTTTCCCGGCGGCCGCATTACGGACAGCCAAAGCTATGAGGGGTATGCCCGCATAAAGCTTGCCTATCCCTTTTCATTGATATTGCTTGATCCGCCAACCAGGTCCGGCAATTCGCAAAAAAATTATTAAAACTACAAGATTTGTAATATTTCAAGAAAAATATCCTGTCAAGAGGAATTTTGCGAAAAATCGAAATGTCTTACTTTCTGATATAGAGCAGTTTAACTTTTAAAAGTTTGACTGCTCTGCAAGGATTTGCTCGCAAATCCTTGCCGCGAAATGCTTGTAGGCGGGCTTTGCCCGCCGTTAAGCAAGCATTCCAAGCGAAAAATGCTCTAATAGCTTGAAGGTTG
Source organism: Desulfovibrio sp. (assembly GCA_031276485.1). Classification (GTDB taxonomy): domain Bacteria; phylum Desulfobacterota; class Desulfovibrionia; order Desulfovibrionales; family Desulfovibrionaceae; genus Frigididesulfovibrio. Next base: position 2,853 of record JAISMY010000014.1, read on the forward strand.
CAGTATCACAATTGCGAAAACCCAGGCACAGTTCTCCGTGCGCCACGGTCAATGGCCTTGATGTCCCAAAGCTTTCTTTTTTTGTGTGTATAAAATGCCACATTTCATCAAATTCAATTTGGCGAATCTCACCGGACACACTACTTTCCGTAAGTTTGGCCCCGGCTTCCATGAGCCAACGATAAATCAATGACGGCCATCTGTCGAAAATATGGGCGAGCATATTGAAAGAGGCCTTGCCCAGGGAATAAAAATAAATACTCTCACAAATATTCATACGATTTTGCCTGAAAACATTGCCCTGGCATTTCAACTGGTTATACAACTCATTCCATTGCCCCGGACACACCCAACATGGACCTTGACAAAACACACGTGACGGGATACACGGCCAGACATGACAGCGACAGTTGCGAAGCTTACAGGCCGCAGAATCGTCATCCTGCTTGTGCAGGTGCTTGTGTCTTGCGCGCTCTTGGCTGCGCCCGCAGGCGCATCCGTACCGTTTGTCGCGGCAGGGCGCTCCGATTCGGCCCTGTGTCCGATGCGGGCCGCCGCTTCCGAGTACGCAAACGCCGGGCGCAGTGTGTCCGCGCCCGCATTACACGAACATTTCCTGCCTGCGGACGCCGGCCGCGACCACGCCGAATACGCGCACGCCGGGCATGACCACGCCGCCCTCGCGGGCGACGGACACGAATACGCCTGCGGAGAGACCGCGTCCGCGCGGCACAACGCCTCTCCCGCGCAGGAAAACAACTGCCGTTGCGACCCCTATTCCATGTCCTGCTGTTTTTCGTTTACTTCCCCGGCTCTGCTCTTCGCCGGCGAGGCGTTCATCAGGCCCGCGCAACGCGCGCTTCATGAACCGAACAACGATACCCCCCTCAGTTCCCGACACGACGACAATCTCTTCCGCCCTCCCCGCATTCCCTCCGCCTGAGCGGGACCGCCTCTTCCCGCCTGCAGACCGGACGCTCCGACCGGGCCGGCACGGCCCGCTTCGGCGCATATACTCCGCGTCTTCGGCGAACAGCGCTCCCCGTATGCCTTACCTTCGGCACGGACGCGGCAAAGCCCGGCTTTGCCGTCCCGCCCCGATACCGGGCTGCAATCGACACCGCGCGCATGTAGCCGGATAGTCGCCGTAGTTTACCGACACTACAGCGCAGTATTCCGGGACCACCGCGCCGGCGCCGCCGCTTCGGTACGCAACGCTGTCACAAGGCGGTGATCCATGATTACGCGCATATACCGGCACGCAAAGGCACTGTGCCTGCCTGCCTTCCTGATTCTGACGTCCTCGTGTTCCTTGGCCCCGGACTATATCCGGCCGGAAGCTCCGGTTCCTCTGTCCATAACGGCCTCACCGCCCGACCCGCAAAGCGCGGCCGGCGCAGTTACGCCCGGAACGCGGGATTTCTTCCGTGACCCGCGTCTGCAGGAACTGATCGCCGTCGCCCTGCGACAAAACCGCGACCTGCGTCTCGCCCTGCTGGCCGTTCGGGAAGCGGGCGCGCAGTATCGCGTACAACGGGCCGATCGTCTGCCGCAACTGGACGGTGAAGCATCGGATACTTACGGAGGCGACCTGAAAGGCACAGAAAGCAACAGTTACATGGTCTCGGCCGCGGCCACCTTCGACCTGGACCTTTTCGGACGCCTGAAAAGCTTGAGCGAAGCAGCCCTGCAACGCTATCAGGCAACGGAAGAAGCGGCCAAGGCCGCCCGCATCCTGCTCGTTTCGCAGACGGCGCAAAGTTTCCTGAACGAACGTCTGGCCGCGGAACTGCTGCGGCTGGCCGAACGCACCCTGCAAAGCAGGCAGGCTTCCCTCGTCTTTATCGAACGGAGGGTGCAATCCGGCCAATCTTCGCTCCTGGATCTGGAGCAGGCCCGAGGCATGGCCGAGTCCGCTCAAGCGGAAGTCGCCGCCCAAAGGAACGAACTCACGCGGGCGGAAAACACGCTCAAGCTGCTGCTCGGCTCCTTCGAACCGCAGACGCTCCCCGCGCCGGCCGCGCTCACGGACATGCGTTTCGCGGAGTTGCCCCAAGGTCTGCCCTCCTCCCTGCTTCTGGAACGGCCGGACATTATGGCAGCCGAACACGAGCTGCGGGCGGCAAACGCGGATATCGGCGCGGCCAGAGCGGCCTTTTTCCCGTCCATCTCCCTGACCGGCAGTTTGGGCGCCGTCAGCGACGACCTGAGTCTGCTGTTCAGCGGCGCGACCTCCGCCTGGACCTTTCTGCCGAAAATCGGCCTGCCCGTATTCAGCGGCGGCCGCAACCTCGCCGGTCTGGATCTGGCGGAAGTCCGCAAGGAAAGCGCCATCGTCCGCTACGAGCAACGCATTCAGACCGCCTTCCGGGAAGTCGCGGACGCCCTGCTGACCAGAGGCGCTCTGGCGGACCGGCTGGCGGCCCAGAAGCGCTACCTGCGGTCGCAGCGGCTTGTGCTGCAACTGGCAACAGCCAACTACGTCAACGGCGCCGTCAGTTACCTGACGGTTCTGGATGCCCAGCGCGGCGTGTTCGATGCCGAACGCACACTGCTCGGCATCCTGAGAGATCAACTGGTCAACGACGTCGCGCTCTATGCCGCCCTCGGCGGCGGACGCGACGCTGCAACAATGCCGAATGACTAAGGAGATGCCTATGCGCTATACATACTTTCCCCCTGTCCTGCTTTTGCTGCTCGTCGGCATTGTCTTCGGCGGCGTCGCGGATGTATTCCGGCGGACGATGCCGGCCGGTCTTGCCTTCCGCGCGGCGCAGGCCGCGCCGGCGTCCGGGCATGCCGAACCCGGCGGAGAACGCAGGATATTATACTGGTATGACCCCATGTATCCCGACAGAAGATTCGACAAACCCGGCAAATCGCCGTTCATGGACATGGATCTCGTCCCGCGTTACGCGGAAGACGGCGAAGGCTCCGGCATACGCATAGATCCCGTGCAGACGCAGAATCTGGCTGTGCGCACGGAGAAAGTACGACGCGGCAGGCTTGTCTTTACCCGCGACATCCCGGCCAATGTGGAATTCAATGCCTACAGACTCGCCAGGGCGCAACCCAGGGCCGACGGTTTTGTGGAAAAAACCTACGACCTCGCCATCGGCGACACTGTGGAGGCGGGGCAGGCTCTTGTAGAAATCACCGTGCCCGCGTGGGCGGCCGACCAGAGCGAGTATCTGCTGTTGCGTTCTCAGCGCGCCGCGCCGGAAATCGTGCGCGGGGTGCGCGAGCGGCTGCGTCTTTCCGGCATGCCCGAGGAGATGCTGAAAATCGTGGATAATACCGGCCGCGTGCAGACCGGCGTGACCGTCAAGGCGCCGCTGGGCGGGGTCATCACCTCTCTGGATGTCTACCCCGGCATGAATGTGGATAAAAGCATGACCCTTGCGACCATACAGGGCACAAATCCCGTATGGGTTACGGCCGATGTGCCGGAGCGGGACATACACCTTGTCGGCGGCAACCGCATACGGGTCGCGGTCCCGGCATACCCGGACAGGGCCTTTTTCGCCGAGTCCGCGACTCTGCTGCCCAAGGCCGATCAGGCGACGCGCACCGTGCCCCTGCGCCTTACCCTGAGCAATGCGGACGGGCTGCTTAAACCCGGCCTTACCGCGTCCATACGCTTGCGCGGCGAAAGTGAAGAAAGCCTGCTCATTCCCACGCAAAGCCTGATCGACCTCGGCGACGAACAGCGCGTTGTCGTCCGCGCCGCGGACGGCGCTTTCGTGCCCAAACGGGTCCAGGTGTTGCGCGGTTCACGGGACACGACCGCCGTACTCGACGGTCTGGAGGAAGGCGACGAGGTGGTGGTTTCCGGCCTCTTTCTCATAGATTCAGAGGCCAATCTGCGCGGCGCTCTGGACCGCATGCGCGCAAACAGCGGGGAGGACGAATGATCGCCGCACTTATCCGGGCCTGCATGGCCAACCGTTTTTTCGTATTGCTCGCCTCGGTCATACTTTCCGTCTGGGGGATGTGGGTGATTACGCAGAGCCCCATCGACGCTCTGCCGGACCTTTCCGACGTGCAGGTCATTATCAGAACCTCCTACCCCGGCAACGCGCCGCGCCTTGTGGAAGACCGCATCACCTACCCTCTGAGCACGGCCATGCTCTCCGTGCCGGGCGCGAAATCCGTGCGCGGCTATTCCATGTTCGGCGATTCCTATGTCTATATCATTTTTGAAGACGGCACCGACCTGTACTGGGCGCGCAGCCGGGTTCTGGAATACCTGAATCAGGCGCAGGACAGACTCCCCGCCGGCGTGCCGCCGGCCCTAGGGCCGGACGCCACCGGCGTCGGCTGGGTCTTTGAATACGCGCTGACGGACCGCGGCAACAAGTACGATCTGGCAGTGCTGCGTTCCCTCCAAGACTGGCTGCTGCGCTTTGAACTGTCTTCCGTGCCGGGAGTGGCGGAAGTCGCCGCCGTCGGCGGCGTGGTCAAACAGTATCAGATCGTGCCCGACCCTGTGAAACTGGCGCAGTTCACCATACCTCTCGGCGACGTCGTACGGGCCGTCGGCGCTTCCAACCGCGAGGCCGGCGGGTCCGTCGTGGAACAGGCGGAAGCGGAATACATGGTGCGCGCCGACGGCTACCTGCAAAGTCTTGAGGACTTCAAAAAGATCGTGCTGCGCAGCACGCCCGGAGGCACGCCGATCTATCTGGAAGATGTGGCGCAAATCCGCATAGGGCCGGAAATGCGGCGCGGTCTGGCGGAACTGGACGGCGACGGCGAAGTCGCGGGAGGCATTGTGCTGATGCGCTCCGGCGAAAATGCCCGTTCCGTCATCACCGCCGTCAAGGCCAGGCTGGAAAGCCTGAAACAAAGCCTGCCCCCCGGCATCGACATCGTTACCACCTATGACCGTAGCGCGCTTATCGAACGCGCCGTAGACAACCTCAGCCACAATCTCGCGGAAGAATTCCTCGTGGTGGCCGTTGTCTGCGTGATTTTCCTCCAGCACCTGCGCTCGGCCCTGGTGGCCGTTCTGGCTCTGCCCGTCGCGCTCTTTGCCGCCTTCATCCTCATGTACTACCAGGGGGTCAGCGCCAACATCATGTCGTTGGGCGGCATAGCCATAGCCGTGGGGGCCATGGTGGACGCCTCCGTGGTCACGGTGGAAAACACGCACCGCAAGCTGGAACGCAGGCAACGCGAGTTCCCCGGCGAGTCCCTTCCCCCGGCGCTGCGCCGGCAACTGGTCACGGAAGCGGCGGTGGAGGTCGGCCCGGCGCTGTTCGTCAGCCTGCTGATCATCACCCTGTCCTTTATCCCCGTTTTTGCCCTGGAAGGCCAGGAAGGCCGTCTTTTCCGTCCTCTGGCCCTGACCAAGCTCTATGCGATGGGCGGCGCGGCCTTGCTGTCCGTCACCATCATCCCTGTGCTGACGGAGTTGTGGGTGCGCGGCAGGATTCCCACAGAGGAAAGCAACATCGTCACCCGTTTTCTGATCCGCCTGTACACTCCCGCTATCAACGCCGTCCTGCGCAGGCCCAGAACAACGCTGTGCATCGCGCTGCTGGCCCTGCTCTCCTCGCTCTGGCCGCTGTCGCGTCTGGGCGGCGAATTTCTTCCCCGCATGGATGAAGGCGACCTGCTGTACATGCCCACAACCCTGCCCGGCGTTTCCGTAGCGGAGATCGGGCGCGTCCTGCAACGCACGGATAAAATGATCAAAAGCGTACCCGAGGTTGAAAGCGTGTTCGGCAAGGCAGGCCGCGCGGAAAGCGCCACGGACCCGGCCCCTCTTGAAATGATTGAAACGGCAATCCGCCTGAAGCCGGTTGACCAATGGCGGCCGGGCATGACCGCCGAACGCATCGTCGAGGAACTGGACGCCGCCGTCAAACTGCCGGGAGTCGCCAACCTCTGGGTCCCCCCCATACGCAGCCGGATAGACATGGTGTCCACCGGCGTCAAAAGCCCCATCGGCGTCAAGGTTTCCGGCCCGGACCCGGCAAGCATCGACCGGGCCGCCGTCATGGTGCAGAACGCCGCCCGCGAAGTCCCCGGCGTCAGCTCGGCCCTTGCGGAATCCCTGACGGGCGGACGCTACATAAACGTGCATATCCGGCGCGAAGCGGCGGCCCGCTACGGCATGAACATTGAAGACGTGCAGTTGTTCGTCGCTTCGGCCGTAGGCGGGGAAAATATCGGCGAAACCGTGGAAGGCACGGCGCGCTATCCCGTCAATATCCGCTATCCCCAGGCATACCGCGACAGCATGGATGCGTTGCGCTCCATGCCTCTGCTCACGCCCGGCGGACAACAGATCACCCTCGAAGACGTTGCCGACCTGAACATCGCGGGCGGACCGTCCATGCTGAAAAGCGAAAATGCCCGTCCCGCGAGTTGGGTATACATAGATTTTCGCGGCCGCGATCCGCTTTCCGTGGTGCGGGATCTGGATCAGGCCGTGCGCGCCCTGCCCGATATGCCCCCCGGCGTCGGCACAACCTTTGTCGGGCAGTTCGAGATGCTGGAGCGGGCGGCCGCCCGTCTGCAACTGCTGATCCCGGCAACACTCGTCATCATCTTCATCATGCTCTACCTGGAGTTCAGAAGCGCGCGGGAAAGCCTGATGATCATGCTCTGCCTGCCCTTCTCCCTCATCGGAGGGATATGGTTCATGTACGCGCAGGGCTATGCCCTGTCCGTGGCGACGGGCGTGGGCTTTATCGCTCTGGCCGGGCTGGCGGCGGAATTCGGCGTGGTCATGCTCATGTACCTGAAACACGCCGTCGCGGCCAGGCCGGAACTCGCCGCCCTGACGGGGGCGACGGAAGAACGCGGGGACGCGTCCGGGTTGCGCCCGGAACGGCCGGAGTCCGGCGGCAGCCGGCGCAAGCCCGCGGCCGCGCTCATAGACGAGGCCGTTTTTGAAGGCGCCGTCCTGCGCGTGCGCCCCAAAGCCATGACGGTCATCACCACCGTGGCCGGGCTGCTGCCCATTTTCTGGAGGGCGGGCACAGGCGCCGAAATCATGACCCGTATAGCGGCTCCGATGTTCGGCGGCATGGTAAGCGCCGCGCTGCTCTCCATGTTCATCATTCCGGCGGCATACAAACTGCTGCTGCTCCGGCGGGCAGCGAACGCGGCTGGAGCGCCGGCAGGACGTGAAGGCCGGGAACTGTGACGGGCGCCGGGTACCGCGAACGCAATCAGCCGCCGGACAATAGGAAAAATCGACCCGGGGGCAAAATTTTTTCATTATTGGCAGACGCTGCGGAAAAACTGAAAAAAGCCAATAAACTTAACTCCGCTTGCGGCAGCTATAACTATGCCTGCCTTGAACTCGCCCTCGGCAACGAGGACGGATGCCTTCGCCGCCTGAA
>JAISMY010000030.1 GCA_031276485.1 Desulfovibrio sp.
CGCCGACATATCAAAACTGTTCCCTCGTCCCAAATGGCAACAGTCTGTGCCTCCAGGACGTACTACCACGCAACAGCTAATAAGTTTATTTCGTTCACAATTATGGGGGCAGGCGTTGATATTGAATTTAAGGCACTTCGCGTCAACAAACCAGACACAGGAAAACGCATTTTATTCCTGCAATGCGCTCACATCTGCGGTTTGCTATGCCGCGAAATAGCCAAAGACGAGGGCAAGGATTTGCAAGCAAATCCTTGCAGTGCAGTTCACTCGTTTCATTCGTGAACTGCTCTAAATGCTATAACTCGCTGCGGGGCAGATAACGGCGCAGCATGTGCAGCACTTCGTTCAGGTCAATGGGTTTGCCCACATGGTCGTTCATGCCCGCCTGCAGGCAACGCTCGATGTCTTCCTTGAACACGTTCGCCGTCATGGCCACGATGGGCACCTGCGCGGCCAGAGGATGCTCCAGGGCGCGGATGCGCCGCGTGGCTTCGTAACCGTCCATCTCGGGCATCTGCACGTCCATGAAAATCATGCTGTAGCGATCCGGCCCGGCAGCGTACATGGAGACCGCCAGCGCGCCGTTTTCCGCGCAGTCGATGCCCAGACCCGTCGGCTCAAGCAGGCTGACGACAATTTCCCTGTTGATATCCACATCCTCGGCCAGCAGGATGCGCAAATCCCGAAAACAGTCCGCATCCGCCTCTACGCGTTCTTCCTTGATGCTGCCCCTTCCCAGGCAACTGCTGATACAATCGGCCAGGTCGGAAGGGAAAATGGGTTTGGACAGAAATTTGCCGACCCCGGCCTGTTTCGCGTCTTCCTCAATGCGGCCCCATTCCGCCGCCGAAATCATGACGACGACGGATTTGTCCGCGCCGTAGTCCCTGATCCGGCGCGACAGCTCCATGCCGTCCATGCCCGGCATTTTCCAGTCCACAAAGTACAGGTCGTAGGGACCGTTGCTCTCGACCATCCGCAGGGCTTCAGCGCCGCCCGGCGCCGTGTCGCAGGCGAAGCCGAGCTGTTCGGCCAGGTGCGTAAAATACTGCAGAAGCTCCGGATCGTCGTCGACGGCAAGAACGCGCACCGTATCCCAGTTCACGCCTTCCAGCAGGGGGTGCTGTTCTTCCTCCCCTTTGGCAAGCCGCGCTGTAAAGATGAAGGTCGAGCCTTTGCCGGCTTCCGATTCCACGCGGATCTGCCCGTCCATCATTTCTACGATGCGCTTGGAGATGGCCAGACCCAGGCCGGTGCCGCCGAACTTGCGTGACGTGCCGCTTTCCGCCTGCTCAAAAGAACTGAAGATGCGCGACTGCTGCTCATCGCTGATGCCTATGCCAGTGTCCGCAACCCGCACAAGCAGCGTGCAGTGCGTGCCGGCGTCCATCTCCAGTTCAACGTTTACATGTATGGAGCCCGATTCGGGGGTAAATTTTACGGCATTGGAGAGCAGGTTCGTGATGACCTGCGCGAGACGCTGGTCGTCGCCGACCAGAATGCGAGGTATGTTCCTGTCGATGTTGACGAAAAGATTCTGCTGTTTCTCGGCTACCTTGAAGTTGACCACATCGGTCACTCTGCGGAGCATATGCTCGACATTGAACTCTTCGGGCGAAAGGACAAACTTGTTGGCCTCAATTTTGGACATGTCCAGAATGTCGTTGATGATCCCGAGCAAATGCCGGGAAGCGTCCTCTATCCTGTCCAGGCAGTACTCCTTGCGCTCCGCGGAAGACGACGCTTTGGCAAGGGCCGTCATGCCGATGACGGCATTCAGGGGGGTGCGTATCTCGTGGCTCATGTTCGAGAGAAAGTCGGATTTCGCCGTGCTGGCGCGTTCGGCCATCTCCCGCGCCCTTTCGATGGCGGTCACGTCGTGCAGGTGGACCATGATGCCTTTGTTGCTTCCGCTTTCGTCGCTCATGGGCGTAAAGACCGCGGTATACTTGTGCCTGTCCGCCTGCGCGCCTATTTCCACGGTCTGGTCGGCGGGAGAGTTCGCGCGTACCGCTTCGCGCATCGTATCGAAAAAGGCGTCGGTAATTTCCTCCCCGGCGAAACGCCCGAAAACTTCCTGAAAGGTGCGGCCGACGAGATGCCTGGCGTCAGGGTTGCCTATTTTCCCCATAAAGACTCTGGTGCAGTAGACAAACCTGAATTTTTTGTCCAGCAGCAGGATAATATCGGAGCTGTTTTCCAGCACCAGGCGCATGTAGCGTTCGCGTTCGCGCTGCGCAAGAGATTTGGCCGCTTCCCGGTTGGCCTTGGCTATAGCGACGGTGCGTTCGTGTTCTATGGCCCTGATCAGTCTGCCCGCTTCACGCGCGTTTTTTTTCTCGTTTTTCTCCAATGCTTCAATACGCAGGCGCTGCGCTTCAACAACCCCGCGCAATTCCTGCAACTCGTCGCGCGCGACCCCATTTTCCGCACCGCGCCCAGGCGTATTGCCCTCTTCCATAACCGCGTCAGAACAGGCAGGCTGAGAAGGTAAAGTTGTGGTGCCGGTTGCGCCGAACGCCGCTGCCGTCCTGCACCGGGCAGATTTCACCGCCGGACAGGGCAAAAACAAAGGGCCTGCCGGTGCCGAGCGTTTCGGCGACAACACGCATTTCTTCGTCCTGTTCGGGTGTCATCATAATGAAGCGCGTGACGCAGGGGAGCATGAGCAGGCAGGGTTTCCCCTCCACTTTCTGAATTTGGGCCAGGGCGTCGCCGGCGCTTTCCATAATGCCCTCTTTGTCTATTTCGCCGCAGAAGAAAAACGCCCCCTCCGGCACCTCGCCTCCGCACACGGCCCAGTTCTCCGGCGTCAGGGCGTAAACCGCCAGGGCCACGGGTTTCGAGCCGTCTCCGTAGTCCACCAGCAGCGGCAAAGTGGTATTATCCTGCCCGATACGCATAACAATGCCCGCATCTTCGAAATATGACAGCAGCGGGACACCGTTGACTTTTTTTAGAATACAGCCGTCCGATTCCGTAATAAGCGCGCCGTGGTCGCCGATGTTTCTGTCGGGGATGGAGGCCACGATGAATTCAGGCTCGAGCGGTCCGTGGAGCAGCAGAAGGACGGCGGATTTTTCATGGAAGCGCCCGTTCTCTATGATGCCGGTGCCGGCATAGGACATGTCCGTGCCGCTGGCCACGCTGCCCCATACGGGTATGCCGCCGCAGGCGGCGTCCAGATGCTTGAGGACGTCGGCGCTGCTTATGTCGTGAAGAAAGGGGAAAAAGCTGATGATGAACGCCGGGTCGCCGGGCAGTTGCGCGCGCGCCGCGCCGTAGGCGGCAGCCATGGCTTCTCCGGCATTGCCGGCCGTCAGCGCTTCGGTGACGGCGGTCCGGAAAACGACATCGTCCCCGCTCAACACGGCGAGATTGAGCATGAAGGCGCTGTATCCGGCATCGGTTGCGCCGGCCATGGTCGTCATGCCGATCACCGCAAAGGGCAGACGGGCGCACAACCCGCCGGCTACGCCGGATTCGAGAAATTCCCGGTGACAGAACAGGATGCCCACGGACGCGTCGGACAGGCCGGAAATGTCAATCTGCTCCAGTATCTCGGCAACGGCGCTCTCGACATCGTCGACTTCCTCGGTATATGCTGTGAACATCTTCACCACGGCTGTACTCCTTTCTGAGGTATGGACCGGCCGGCAACTCTGCCGCGGTGCGGCAGAGCGGATTATGCATACGCATGTGTTGCGGCGGGCATGATCGTTTTCGCTTTCCCGGCGGGTAGATAATTATACCGCCGTCAGTTCTTTTGTCAAGAAATAACCATGCAAAAACACTAGGTATCCCATCACTGACCGATCAATGCGTCCAGAAACTGTCTGCCCGCATCGTTTTGCAGAATGACCTGGGAATCATCTGACCTCAGCAATCACTATCCCGGCATCCGGACAGCTTCCCGCAGTTCACGCGGCGCTCTGCCCGGAGTATTCCCCAGTGCTTTGAGGCCCCGGCGTTCAGCACAGGTTCTCGCCGGTTGTGGCCGGGGTAAGGCTGCCGAACATCACGCCCCTGATGGCCGCGAGACGTTTGCCGAGGTCGCGCACCTCGTCCCCCGGTCCTCTGAGTACCAGCACTTCCAGACAATGGCGATGATCCAGATGCACGTGCAGGGTGGTGACTATCAGGTGATGGGCGTCGTGTTGGGCGGAAATGACGCGCTGCGCCAGATCGCTCAGGTGATGGTCGTATACGAGGGTAAGCGTGGCCGCGACCTCGGTCGCGGAATCTTCCCATTCCTGCTGTATAAGGGCGCTGCGGATAAGATCCCGGATGGCCTCGGAACGCGATGGGCAGCCGCGCCCGGCCGAAAGCTCGTCAAAGGGATTCAGCAGGTCGGCATCCAGGGAAACGCTGAAACGTATGGTTTTGCCCATGATATACACTCCGGATGGGAGCGGTCAGCGCCCCAGCGCGGATTCCGGGCCGTCCACCGCCGTCATGGGGTCGAGGCCCGGCTCCGGGGCGCGGCCGAAATCCACGAGGAACATGCCGGCAAAGGCTTTGCCCCGGTAAACCTCAACGCGGTACACGGAAGCGTTTTTGTCCACGGAAAAACGCGGCAGGAAATCCTGCCGCCGCAGACGCATCCCCGCCTCGCTGCCCCTGATTTCCTTCTGCGCGCCTATGGCGTTCACGCGGTAGCCGGCGGGGACATCCACCTGAAAGGCCCCGGCGACGCGGACAATGTCGCCGGGCGCAGCCTTGCGCCGGCGTCCGTCCGAAAGCAGGTCGAAGGTGGACAGGGATTCATCAAAGTCCATATATTCCGGCTGGATGCGTGTCAGTGTGCGGTTGCCGTAAGCAACGCGCCAGCCGGCCGCGTCCCGAACCAGCGCAAGCAGCGGCTTGGAACTGCGCAATCCGTTGATTTCCTTGCGGGGAAACGGTATGCGGGTCAGCAGCGGGCGCGCGTTGTCCAGAAGCAGGACGAGCCTGTCGTTGAAGGCGGTCAGGACGAGGTCGGAATTCAGGGCGCGCAGCACACCTTCCGGAGTTAAGGGAAAATCGCGCTCGAAGTCGATGCCCATGCGGCGCATGAAAGATTCAACCACATTCAGGTGGTAATAGCAGCGGTATTGCGTGTTGAATTCTTTGCTGGCCTCAATGCCGAAGGCAGGTTTGCCGTTGCGCACCGAGAACCAGCTCAGGGTTTTTTCCATTTCGGCGTTGCCGAGGGGCGTAAGCGTGTTGTGGATATGATAGCGGTGTTCCGGATGGAGCAGGGCGCGGTTCACCTCGACTTCGACCTGTCCTGCGGTTTCCTGAAGCAGAAAGGGGGGCGCGGACATTTTTTCCTGGTCGATGATCAGGGATTGTCCCCAGCGCTTGGGGTTGTGCAGCGGGCCTTCCCAGGTCGGGCGGTAGAATCCGCTGCCGTCGTGCAGGTTGAGGATGAGGTCCACTTCGGAATCCAGCAGTATGCTTTTGATGCGGGCGATTGTGTCGTATTCCGGGTCGGAGGGGGCCAGCGACGCGAATTTGCGGTTCATGTCTCCGAAGAGACCCCGGCTGCGTTGCAGGATGCTGGGAAAATTGAGGTCCGGCACCACCCACATGCTGCCTTTGCGGATGCGGTAGTGCGAAGCCAGAAGGGCGGCGGCGGAAAATCCTCCCGGTTCATCTCCCTGTATGCCGCCGATGATCAGCAGGGTAGGGCCTTCATCGCCCATTTTAAGGAGGTTGAAGCGGCCGGCGTCTCCGGCGCGGCTGAAGGGCAGGCGCGGGGCGGGCGGGTCTTCGGCCGGCGAGCCCGCGCGCTTTTCAGTGACGACGGGGGGGCTGCCGCGCAACGGGTCCTCACTGTTGTCCTCGGCGGCCGGGGGGCTGCCGCGCGACGGGTCTGCGCGGTTGTCCACAACGGCCGGGAGGCTGCTGCGCAACGTGTCGGCGCTGGTGTTCGTGACGGCCGGGGGGCCGCTGCTCGGACTTTCCGAACGCGGAGCGGGATTGAGGCGCGGTCCGGTGATGCCCAGCAGAACCGCGCACAAGACGACCGGAATAATCAGACCGGCCGTGCGGGCCGGAAAGGACCGGCCGGCGCCTTTCTGTGCTGGCATCTGCGGTGCGCGCATGGCTTTGCTCTTGATACGGCGATGAAAAATACGTTATTTTGTTCTGAATTACAAGGGGCGACATGACGGGAAACGCGCCTGCCGGACCGTTGCTGCTCATTTACGGCGGCAGCTTTAATCCGCCGCACTCGGGACACCTGCGCCTTGCCCTGGAGTGCGCGGAAATTCTGCGCCCGGCGTCCTGCCTGTTTATTCCCTGCGCCGTGCCGCCGCACAAGGAAGGGCGCAAGCTGCTGCCTTTCGAGCTGCGCGTTGCCCTGTTGCAGGCGGCGCTGGACGACTTGGGGCCGGACCGGGTCTGTCCTTTCTCCGTCAGCGCGCTGGAGCGGGAAAGGCCGGGGCCGTCCTATACCGTGGACACCCTGGAAATTCTCGCCGGCCGATATCCCGGGCTGCGCCCTGTGTTCATTATGGGCAGCGACGATTACCGGCAACTTGCCGAATGGCGGAAGGGACGATCCATACCCGACATAGCGGACGTGGCGGTTCTGCCGCGCGACGGTGAAAGCCGGGCCGGGTTCTCGGAACAGACGCTGAGGCTCAGGCCGGACGCCGTGCCCTCACCGCGCCCGGCGGAACAGGATATCGCGGTGGAATTCACGCTGCCCGGAGGGGGCGTTATCCGGCTGCTTGTCGGCCCCCGCCTGGAAATAAGCTCTTCCGAGGTGCGGGAGCGTTTTCTTGCCGGACGCGATCTGAACTTTCTGGTTCCTCCGGGCACGCTGCGGATTATGCGGGAAAAACGCAACGATATATGTAAGATATGGTCATGCCGGAGTTGACGTCCGGCGCGGAACTCCCGCGTACGCAAGGGCAAGACCTTGATTGCGGGGGACGGCTCTTATGGGCTATACCGGTTCGCAGCGCATTGAGCGCCGCGCTTTTATTGATTCAAATATGTTGTTCATCATGCAACGGCACAATACAGAGTATTGCGGAGTGTGAGCGAAGACTGTCATGTTTTCCCTATCCATGCCTCCGGCTGTGAGCCACAATCTCAACAGAGCCAGATCCCTGCTCAGGCGCGACGACACCATCCGCGCCCTGGATGCCATGATTGCGGGCATAGACGCCTTTCAGCCCAATACCATGCCGGGCAAACTGCGTTTCGAAGTCGAGGTGCTGATCAGCGAATGTGTTCAGGAATTGAACCGTCAGCCCATGGTGCGGTCTCTGCTTGAAAAGCTGTCGCATTCACCCAATGCGACCGTTCCTTATCAACCGGGCAAGGAAGTCAAGCTGTTGAGCCTTCTGCACCTTGTGATCAAGGCGCTCAAGGAGAGTGTCGCATCGCGTGAACGCAACGCCGTGGAAGAGCGCGTGAAACGCAAGGAACTCCTGCTGCAGAAGGGCACGGAGCTGCTGAAAGCCGGCGACATGCCCCGCGGCAAGGCGACGTTGCGGGTCGTTGCGGAGGAATTCGGGAATGAAAAGGGTATATATCTGCAGGTAAGCGATCTGATGATGGAGTATAACCTGCTGTTTGAGGCCGCGGAGATGCTGGATCGGGCTATAGCGGAGTTTCCCAAGGAAGCCAAGGCCTACGCCAAAGCGGCGCAATGCTGGATCAATTTACGCGAATTCGAGAAAGCGGAAGCCGTGTACCTCGGTGCCTTGAAAAATTTCGGTAAACACCCCCGCACACTGTTGAACATGGCAAAGCTTTATCTGATGTGGAACAAGAAGGAACAAGCCTTCAGCGTGGCCCTGGAAGCCTATAACAAGGATAAATCACTGGAAGAAGCCAAGGAGATAGTAGACAGGTTTTCCTGATCCGGCCTGAGTAGTTTACCTATTTTTCAAATTACTACGCAGCTCGAAGGCAGGAGCTGTATAATACGAAGGAATAAGCCTTTTCGCTTTACCCTGAAAGTGCAAAGCACGAAAGATATATCGTCTGTTTTCTTCCGTCTCCAGGCAGGTCGGCATCCCGTTCTGAAATACAATATCTTTGATCCCGTCCTTCATGTCGAAGCAATATCGGTTAATTCTCTGAGAATTGAAATTTGCGTCCACTATGCCTTCTGCTATTTCCTCAAAGCTGTTGACAATATTCAATGTCTCCCTGTTGTCTTTGACAAATTCACCTATGGCGCTCATATCGCTTATGGAAGGTATCCCACCTTCTGCCTTTTGCATCTCAGATACAGCATCAAAATAATTCGGATTCCGTGCATATAATAGTATGAAATAATTGCACAAGCGTTTTATGCAGGCTAAAGTTATATAGGTAAAGTTCGGCGAAACTGTATAATGAAAATTTTTTTCAAGGGCGGGAGCTAGTCCTGTTGCCATGTCTACGCCGCTGAAAGCTTTTTCATATACGGCAATGTCGTCATACCACAACATATCTGAATCACTGTAAAAGGCAACAGAAATACCGTGACGGAGCATAAAATTTTTCAGAATGAACCAGCGATAGTAACAAAATAGTTCAAAGCAGGCATGATTCGGTGACCGGTGTATATAGACGCCGTTAAAATCTCCACATCCTTCCGTATAATCCAAAAGGTTACACCAATGTACAAATAAGCCGAAATGTTTATTACATTCATCGCCCAGCAAAATAATTTTTCGTTCCGGATTTACATGGATGGCTTGGCGTAAAACATACTCGATATTATTTTCGCATGTAGCATGCACAAATACCAAAGGTGCAGACATCATCTCCATCATATCTGCGCCGGATTCAGAAAAACCAATATTCTTTTTCACAGCAACCGTAATTTTTATGGATAAAGATTACCCTTTTCGTAATATCAATATTTTTTTAACCCGCGACGCAACTTATGTACAGCATCTTCTGCTTGCAGCAACAGGGCATGGTTCCCGTAACATTTTTTCATCATATTCAGCAGAAAAAGCGCCTCGGAGAATTGCTTCGCTTCAAGTCGCAGAATAACTTCATTAAAATAAACTTCAAAGCCGGCCGGCCTACCGGAAAATTCGATGCGGCACGTCAACGCATCGGCTTCCTCGTTACGCATCACGCTTTCTGTATGGACGATATCACCCATAGGACGCGGCTCAAGAAAAGCCGACAACGACACGCATGTGGTATGTGTGGCGGAAGCGGAAAAACCGATGTTATGTATCATGTTGATATTGCTTTGCAGACAGAGACCACCGGCTCGCCAGATCGAATAAAGCCAGCGCGCGTCCCATGTGTCTATTATATTATTCTGTACATGCCGCAGCATTACGCGGAAATGATCGACAACAGCCTGGGATGCAAATTTTTCCGGCAGTTCTCTGTTTATAAATCCGCCAAGGCCGGACATGGAGTAATCAAATTTTTCCCAGGCGCGTCGCCACGAAGCCCAGCCCCAACAGTGCATAATGTCAGAAAAATAGTATGAGGCTTCTCCACGCCTGATGCCGAATTGCATATTTATACCGCTTATGTGCATGACACGTTCGTTATATCTGCAGCGTTCCAGCAGAGCTTCGCAAAAAAGAAAAAAGTCGGGATGCGTGACGATGTCGTCTTCAAGTATGATGCCTTCTTCTTCATGCTTAAAAAACCAGGATATTGCAGTTGCCACACCCTTTGAGCAGCCCAGATTACGTTTGCGAAACAGCGTCCTGACCGTGCAGGGCCAATCCACGGCATCGGCGATTGCGCGTGTCTGCATGCAAAGTTTTTCTTCACCAGGTCTGTCCGGGCGCGGGCCGTCCGCGGCTATATACAGGCGCGGCGGGCGGGCGCGGCGTATGCATGCAAAACTCTGCGCCGTCACGTCAGGGCGGTTGAAAATCAGAAAAAGTACCGGCGATGTCATAAGGATATGCGGACCTTTTTTTCTCAATGCCAAATTGTTCAAGAGATGTTCAATGCGGTATTCATCAAGCATTTTTCTGTGTCTGCGCGACAAGTCGCCTGAAGTTCTCCAAAGCCGCATATGCGGCAACTGCATGCGGATTTGCAAGAACGGTCTGTCGTATCATGTCGTCATCGTAATACTTTAACGGTCGTCTTGATGCGATAAAAAACATATCATCGTGAAAAATACTTGGATAAAAAAGCATGTAACGGAATCCGGCGCGCATCATCAGGCGTCGAGCAGCCAATACGGTATAGAGGCGGACGTGTTCTCCCGGCAACAAATACCGCAAAAAAGACGCCTTTTGCTCAAGTAATCTGCTGTATTCAGCGTCATCCGGGACCTGCGGCATCTGGAGCATGATTATGCCGTCCTCTTTGAGTTCATTGCACAGCGCTGCCGTCATATCAAGAGGATTAGCCAGATGTTCGAAGACATCCATCATGAAGACGGCGTCATAACGGGCGCAGTTTTCAGGCGAACTCGACAACTGATAATCGCTGACCTCTATAGCCAGTTTTTTCCGAACAAAAGAGCGCCAGGCCGGATTCAACTCTGTGGCGGTCACGTCAAAGCCGAGCTGCCGCAGCCAATAGGCGAATGTTCCTACGCCGCAGCCTATTTCTATAACTGTTGCGGGCGGAAGAAGGTGCTTCAATAGATAGTGCATCCAGTATGCCGCGCGTTCACGAAAATGATAAAGAATGACGTCATCAAAATTTTTGCAGCCGATTTTTTGGTATTCCTGCAGCATTTTTTTATACCAGTAGTCTTGATCATACAATGGATTACAAAAATTCTCGACATAGGCGGCATTATATTCAGATGTATTGTCAATCAGTGTGCCGCAACTACGGCACATGGTGTATTCGGTATTCCAGGCATGCAAATCATCGCGACCGCACCAACATTGCTGGTTCATCAAAGCATCCTTAATGGTTTGAGCCCCCGACCTTCAGGCCGGGTAATCCTACCCTGTCCAAGCGTAAGACGCATGCGCCTGAAGGCCCATGCCGCCTTCCCGGTTTTCCCGGTCCTATGTGCGCCGGGCAAGGCATATGCCGTTACAGCGTCATGACGGTCAGGCCGCGGTCCCGGCGCGAAGCGATGAATTTGCGCGGAATTTGCAGGCGCGGTATATCCTGCGCTTGCGATTTCGCAACGGATCCCTGCAGGAGAAGCCGGCCGGCTTTGCCGGCATCGCCCTGTTCCAGAGCAATTTGTACGGCTTGCGTCACTGCCGGAGGTCTGATGCCTGTTATGCAGTATATCTTCGGATGCAGGCAGCCCCATTCGCAGTTGAAACACTCCAAAGGCAGACAAAGCGCTGTGGTTTTGGGTGAATAAGGCATGAAACGCCCGAAATGTCCCCCGCCGAGTACCACGACATTGGGGACGGACAAGGCGCAGGCTATATGCGCCAAGCCGTTTTCCACACCCACGGCAAGGCGGCAGTCCGCAAGCAGCGCGGCCGATTCTGCGAGTCGCAGGCGACCGCTGAAATTAAGCACGGAGATACCGTGTTTTACCAGTACATTCGTGATATTGCGGTTTACTTCTCGCTCACGCCCCGCGCCGCCGAGCGCCAGAACGGAGAAACCGTATTGTTTGCAGATCGGAACAAGGGCCGTGCCGAGAAGTGGATAATCTCTGATCCATACTCCCGCAGCGGGGAATGCCGCAATGGTCCTGTCCGGCGCAAAGCCTGTTTCCGACCATATCTGTTTGGCTTTTGCGCGGGCCACGTCCCCTACAGGCATGTACGGTGCGGATGGTTCATGTTCAAGACCGTAAAAATCCAAAATGTGGTCGTATATTTCTATTTCCGGCAGTTCCTCCGGCAGCGGGATGAGCGTATGCACGAAATTTTGCAGATAATCGCGATTATCCGGAGGCATATTGCTTATGTTGTTCGCAACGGCAATAAGCGGAGCGCCGCACAGCAAGGACAAGGCAAGAGTGTATGGGGTGTTGGAGCGTACGAAATTGAGTACAAGATCCGCGCGGGTTGCCGCAAGCGTCCGGCGTACAGTCTGGAAACCTTCATCGGTATACAGGATATTTTTAGGCAGTTCGATGATGCGGTCTGCCAGGCTTGCCCCCGCGTAAACCGGAGAGCAGACGCCGTCGCATACCACAATGATTTCGGCATTCGGGTAAACTGTTCTGAGAGAAGGCAGCAGACCGGCGGCCAACACGGCATCGCCGATAGCGTCAAGGCGAATGTAGAGCAGCCGTTTGACATCGGCGTTGCGGAGGGGTGCGCATTGCGGCAAAGTGAAGGCATCCCGCAGGTCGGGAGGGCGGGAAGCAGCCGAAAAACCGTCAGCGTCGACCATTATGTTCTCTGGTGTTTAGGGCATCGGCATCCGGCACTATACGCGAAATCATCCTGCCCCGTCTGAACCGTAAAGTTTCGCGCCGATAAGGTCAAGATAATGTGCTATTGACAGTGCGCACGTCGAGGTTGACGTTATCCGCATGGGCAGTTACACTTTCCGACAGATTGCCGTCATCAATGCGGACCGTCGGCCGCTCCCCGTGTGCCGCATCGCGCTCCCCGTGAGCTACGCGGGAATCTCCCCCGTCTTTGGCGCTTTCATGGGCGGATGAAATGCGCGTATCAGACGGGGCGACCTTTTCTCGTATCGCGCTCTCATTGAAGAAATCACAAAAAAACTTACCGTTCTGCGCTTCCCGCACCTTCAGCCGCACTTCCAGGGTGCGATCCCCATACTGCACGGCGGCGAGCAGATCGTGCATCACCACTCCCTGACTCCGGGGGCCGCGCTGTCGCGCCGGTTCGGAAAAAACCCATTCCGCCTCGGCGAGTATCCGGTCCATGTAGGGCCGCAGCTTCAGCTTATCCGGGTCCGGCGTCCGCCCCCTGATTTTTCCACATCCGCTACGCCCCCCGCGTATAATGACTTGCTTGCCTCCCCGCGCCTGCACCTCTGCCCGGCAAGTACATCCTTATAGAAGTCCTCGGCGGCGGGCAGCATGTCTTCCACAGATAAATGTTCCCACGACGGCCGGCCCTCGGCAATCAGCGCGTCCGTGCGCAGCACGGGCCTCCCGTCCGGCATGTATGCCGGGCCGTCCATGCCCATACGCCGCGCATGCCCCGCAACGTCCAGCGGCCGGTCCGCGCCGATGTCCCGCAGCACGGCGTCCACAAGCCGCCCGGCCTGGCAGTGGTACTCGGGGTGCGCTCCAGCGCAGCCGTACGCTTCAGGATACCCCATGCCGATGGAAGGTCCGACTAACCACTTATACCAAGTTGTAATCAATCGAGAGTTAATGTAGGGTTCTTCAAACGAGGAGGCCCTATGCGCCCACCCACTCCGATCCCCGAATCCCGCATCCAGGAGTTACGAGATTTTAGAAAAAGAAAGTGGCCGGGACATGAATTTATGCGTTTTTTGTGTCTCTGGCTCCGTCTTGAAAAAGATATGTCGCCGGCTGAGATCGCGAATCTCTTGCAATGGAATGTCAATACTGTCCGCATGACTCAAAAAGCCTTTATCGATCATGGAGTCAGTGCCTTAATTGAACCGAAAAGAGGAGGTCGACGGC
>JAISMY010000037.1 GCA_031276485.1 Desulfovibrio sp.
GGCCCGGAGGAATAAAAAAATATGTAAATTAAATAAGTTATAAAAACTGTTGTGCCATACAGAAATACAACATGCTAAAATTATTAATTTTTTCTTCAATTTGGTTAAACTCGGGTTAAAAATCGCCGAAAAAACTTGATTTCGGGCTCTTTCTTGCAGGATTTTGTTAAAGACAGGCTAACAATGTGCTATTGACAAAGATTTGACGCGCGTCTTGACAAGGGGCCACATAAGAGACATAGGGCAACGCTCTCACTCTGAAAACTACATGAGAGCAAGCGTGTGCAGTTGAGTGAAGCTGTCTTCCAGCGAACAGGCGGTGCCGACATCCTGGCGTAAAAAGGCGTTCGCGGCGGCGCGCGTGTCTATCGACTTGTCTATTTCCGGATTGGAACCGCGGGCATAGGCTCCTATATTGATCATGTCTTCCACGCGCTTGTAGGCGGCCAGTCTGGAAACGGCCACGCGCCCGTCTTCCGTGACGACATCCGGCACCAGGTCCGGGCGCAGGCGGCTTATGCTGCGCAGGACGTCTATGGCCGGAAAGTGTCCTTCGTCCGCGAGTTCGCGGGTCAGCACGATATGCCCGTCAAGGATGGAGCGCACGGCATCGGCTACCGGTTCCGTAAAATCGTCGCCGTCCACCAGGACCGTGTAGATGCCCGTTATGGACCCGGCGGCGCTGCGCCCGGCGCGTTCCAGCAGTTTAGGGAGCTGGGCGAAGACGGAGGGCGTGTAGCCTTTGGAGGCCGGAGGCTCGCCGACGGCCAGGCCGATCTCGCGCGCGGCCATGGCGAAACGCGTCACGGAATCCATCATGAACAGGACATTCTGCCCCTTGTCCCGAAAGTATTCGGCCACGGCCGTGGCCGCGTACGCCGCCCGCATGCGCAGCAGAGGCGAGCGATCGGACGTGGCTACGACCAGCACGGAACGCGCCGTGCCTTCCCTGCCCAAGTCCTTTTCCATGAATTCAAGAACTTCGCGCCCGCGTTCGCCGACCAGCCCGATGACGTTGACGTCCGCTTCCGTATAGCGGGCCATCATGCCCAAGAGCGTGGATTTGCCGACTCCGGACCCGGCCATGATGCCCATGCGCTGCCCCTTGCCCAGCGTGAGCAGGGCGTTGACCGCGCGTACCCCCACATCCAGAGCCTCGGTAATGCGCGGCCGGGACAGGGGAGGGGGGGGATCGGCGTACAAGGGCACAGCTTCCGGAAGTTCCACGGAAACGGCGGGGTCAAGAGGCGCGCCGAAGGCGTCGAAGGCTTTGCCCCGCATGTCCGGACCGACGGGAAACAGAGGGGAACTGCCGACAACGCCGACCAGACTGCCCGGACGCACCCCGCGCAGGTCGCCGTACGGCATGAACAGCAGTGAGCCGTCGCGGAACCCCACAACCTCGACATCCACCCCGGCTTCCCGCCGCGTCCCGCCGTCCGGAAAAATACGGCACACGGACCCCACCGGGGCATTCAGTCCGCTGCCTTCGGCCACCAGACCGACGACCTTGTTGACCTTGCCGTAACAGGTAACGGGCCGCAGTTCGGACAGGGCGCGCAACGCGCCGCGCGGTGTGGTTCTCATGTCGGGCGCGCTTTCCCGGTTGCCTGCGCCGTCTCCGCGAAGTTCTTGTCCGGCTCGAAATTTTC
This sequence comes from Desulfovibrio sp., assembly GCA_031276485.1. Classification (GTDB taxonomy): domain Bacteria; phylum Desulfobacterota; class Desulfovibrionia; order Desulfovibrionales; family Desulfovibrionaceae; genus Frigididesulfovibrio. The sequence continues at coordinate 1,653 of JAISMY010000037.1, forward strand.
GGCAAGGCTTAACTCCTTGAGTACCTCATCCACCGCTGCCGTACGGCTTTCCAGGCGCCCGTCGGCCAGGGACGATTCGCTTTCCACCAGCATGCCGCCCGGCGCGATTGCCGGGTCGGCGCGCACGCGCCAGGATGCGACATCCGGAAAACGCTCCCTGGCCGAGGCTGTGATGTCTTCAAGAACCGGCGCGTCCTCGGCGTTCACATGGATGACCAGCGTCCGGCGTTTTTCCAGAAGCGCTGCGGCTTCGTCGAGCAGGGCCGTGAGAACGGCGGCGCGGTTTTCCGACAGTTCAAGGGCCGTGACGCGCTCCACGGCCAGACGGGCCACAGCGGTGAGATCGTCGCGCCACTGTTCGAAAATATGCGAACATTGCCCTTCTATGGCGCTCAGGACAGCGGCGAGCGATTCGGACATCCCGGCGCGGAATTCCTCAAGTTCTTCGGCGGCCCGGGCCGCGCCTGCCGCGTAGCCCGCTTTTTCCGCCTCGGCGCGGAGTACGGACGCCTCGGCAGCAGCCGCGGAGAGAATGTCCGCGGCCATGGCCTCCGCCTTGCGGCGCACACGCGCCAGGTATTCGGTTTCGTCCTTCTCGTTCCACACGGTCTGCCGCCCGCGCTCGAAGCCCCCCAGGCCGTATTCGTCGCCGCGCGAGTATATGGTGCCCCACGCGCTGATGCGCTTTTCCTCTGCGTCAGACAAAGACATCGCCTCCGCCGCGGCTGATCATGATGCGGCCCTCGCCTTCCAGCTTGCGCACCACCTTGACGATGTTCTGCTGCGCGGCCTCGACGTCCGAAAGCCGCGTCGGCCCCATGATTTCCAGGTCTTCGCGGATCATGTTCCCGGCGCGTTCGGACATGTTCCTGAAAAACAGCGTCTTCATGTCGTCCGTTGCCCCGCGCAGGGCCATGGTGAGATCCTCGTTGGAAATTTCTTTGAGAACCTCACGAACGGCGCGGTCTTCAAGCGTCTTCACGTCCTCGAAGACGAACATGAGGTTGCGGATTTCCTCGGCCATGGAGGACGAGGTTTCCTCAATTTCCGCCAGCACTTCTTCTTCGGTGGCGCGATCCACGGCATTTAGAATCTCCGCAACGGAATTTATGCCGCCCACTTTCTTGCCTTCTTTTCCGCCCATAGCTATCAGTTGGCTCTCCAGCACCCTGTCGACGGCCAGGAGCATATCCTCGGGCACGGACTCCAGATTGGCGAGACGGATGAGAATTTCCGACCGCACGCCTGTCGGCAGCTTGGTCAGAAGATCCGCCGCCTGATCCGTGGGCAGGTTGGCCAGGATCAGCGCCAGGGTCTGGGGATGTTCGTTGCGCAGGACCTGCGCCAGGATCTTGGTGGAGACCTTGCCTATGCCCCTGAAAGGAACGGGGCCGGTATCCAGCTCCAGGTAATCGCTTACATATTTGGCCGTTTCGCTGTCCACGTTGGGCAGCAGCAGGCGTTTGACGGCGTCCTGCCCGCCCCGGACCAGTTCGCGGCCGGTGATCAGGGCATGGTAGTATTCGCGCAGAACCGCTTCGACCAGTTCCTTGGGCACCGTTTCCATCTGCAGCATGGCTTTGGAAACGGCTGCCAGCTCGTCGCGGTTCATGCGCTTGAAGACCTCGGCGGCGAACTGTTCACCCATGGTGAGCAGCAAAATCGCCGTTTTTTTCGCCCCTTCGGGGGAAAACTGGGTATCCGTCGCCATATTCCGGTCCTCCGCCGGCAGAGAAACAATTTACGCGCATGCCGCCGGGCCTGCAATCGGGGAAATTCAGGCCGCTTTGGCCGGGACGGAAGCAGGCACGGCCGCTCCGCCGGTCTTGAGCCAGCTCCTGAGAATTCCGATAGCCTGTTCGATGTTCTGCTCACTAAGCTGCAGGGAATGGACCTTGATATCCTCAAGTTTTTCCAGCATGGCGGTGGCGGCTACGGCTTCCTCGTCATCTTCCATGAGGGCCAGACGCTCGTCAGCGGCGGCCAGACCTTCCAGACCTTCGACGCCGTCAAGCATCGTGCCTTCGACTTTGGGCCGGATCAGGGCCATGACGACCGGGCGGACGATCAGGAGCAGGAAGAGAAAGGCCAACAGGGCATTGAGCAGCGGTTTGCCGAAGCGCAGGGCGTTGTCGGCCAGGTATCCCGCCATGCCTTTGGGCGCGTCCAGTTCCACGCCCTGAAAGGCGATATTGGTCACTTCCAGGGTATCGCCGCGGGCTGAATCGTAACCGACAGCATTGGCCACAAGCTGGCGGATACGCTGCATTTCCTCGGCGGAGCGGGGAGCGAAGGCGCTCGTGCCGTCGTCTTTTTTATCATAGTTGCCGTCCACGACCACGGCGACACTCAGGCGGTCCACAGTGCCGACATCGGACACTATGTTCTGTTCTTCCTTGTTGATTTCAAAGTTGGTGGAGCGGTTTTCACTGGTGGAATTCTGGTTGGACACGGTGCCGGACGGGCCGTCGCCTCTGAAATTCGGGTCCGGAACGCCGCCTTCAACGGCGGCGCGTCCCTGGGTGCTGGTTTCCGAGCGGGTTTCCGAGCGCACCACGGTTTTTTCCGGGTCAAACAGTTCCCGGCGAATGGTCTTCCGGCTGAAATCCAGTTCAGCGTTGACTTTGGCGATGACTCTGCCCGCGCCTACCACGGGCATGAGCATTTCTTCTATGCGCCGCTCAAGGGTACGCTGGGCGGCCATTTTGTAATCGTGCTGGGTGCGGGTCAATCCGTCCAGGCTTCCTTCTTCTTCGGGCTGATAAAGCGATTTGCCGTTGGTGTCGGCTATGGACACCCTGCTCTTGTCAAGGCCCTCCACGGCCATGGTTACCAAGTTGACCAGGGCCTCGATATCACTGCGTTCCAGCTTTTTCATGCCCGACAGCTTCAGCAGCACCGAAGCCGACGGCTTTTGCTGTTCCTCAATGAAGAGGCTGCGGTTGGGTATGACGAGATGGACCCTGGCGCTTTCCACGCCGGGAAACTCGCTGACGGTGCGGGCCAGTTCGCCTTCAAGGGCGCGGCGGTAAAAGAGTTTCTGCACGAAATCCGTCTGCCCCACCTTGACGTCGTCGAAAATTTCAAAGCCCACGCCCTGTCCGGTCATGATATTCTGCCCGGCTATGCTGATGCGCAGGGCATGCACCCTGTCCTCGGGCACCATGACGGCGCTGCCGTTCTTTTCCAATTTGTAGTCAACCTTCCCGGCTTCCAGCGCCTTGATGACGTTGGCGGCGTCCTGCGGGGTAAGATCGGCATAGAGCAGACCGTATTCCTCGCCTCCTATCCAAACGGCCAATACCAGGAAGCTGCCCACCGCCAGTACGGACAGGCCGCCCAAAAATACGCGCTGGGTTATGTTTCTGCCGGACCAGAAATCAAGTATGCGGCTTTTTGCCGAGGTCAGAAAGGGCGACATGCGCGGCTCCTTACACTTTTCTGTCTAGAGCATTTCAACTTTGCGATTACCCGTCAAGTTCTTTTCAGACTACGCCCGCTTCGCGCTTAACCGCGCAAATAAACTGCGCCTGCGCGGCGGGCGTCCGCTCACGCGGCCGCCGGAGCAATTTCAATGCGAAATCGCTCCAGGTTGTGCCGTATTACGGCATTCAGAACTGAAGCCTGGACAATTCCTTGTAGGCTTCCATTACCTTGTTGCGTACGGCGGCGGTCATGTTCATGGCCAAACTCGCCTTTTGCATGGAAATCATGAGTTCATGCACATTCTGGTGTTCACCCGAAGCAAAGGAAGCGACAAGGTCTGAGCGCTCGATCTGCGCTTTATTGACTTTTTCCAGAGATGCGCCGAGCATCTCGGCAAAAGCGTCGACCCGGCCCGCCTCCCTGGGCACGGTCATGCTTTCGGCCTTTTTTTCGGCTTTGGTGAAGTTGCGCAGAGCTTCGTTGTACGCTTTAAGCCCGACGGATTGAATGCTCATCTTGCTCCCCCGGTCTATCTGTTGATTTCAAGGGCTTTGCCGTACATCTGCTTGACGGCGTCCACGGTGGCCACATTGGCTTCATAGCCGCGCTGGGCGGTCATGAGGGCGGCCATTTCCTCCATTACGTTGATGTCGGGGTAAGCAACATAGCCGTCTTCATTTGCATCCGGATGTCCCGGCTCGTAGACCAGCTTCAGGGGTCTCTGGTCCACGGGTACGGCCTGTACGCGCACGCCGCGCAGTTCCTTGTCCAGTTCTCCGCGCATCTGCGTTTTGAAATCGGCGTCCAGGGGCGTGGATTCCATAATCACGCTGCGCCTGCGGTACGGGCCGCCGTTTGCCGTTCTGGTCGTTTTGACGTTGGCCAGATTCATGGAAATGATGTTGATATGGGTGCGCTCGGCGCTCAGGGCGGAAGCGCCCATATCCAGAGCCGTGATGAAGTCCATTATTTCTGCCCCTCGACTATCATTTGTTTAAGCCCTTCGAACTTGCTGCGGATAATTGTGCTCAGGGCCGCATAATGCAGGTTGGTCTTGGCCATCTCGGCCATTTCCTTATCCAGGTCCACACGATCCTCGCCGTGTACGATGCGCGGCTTGAACGCCTTTTCCCAGGTCGGCGCAAAACCCTGCGCCGAAAACTGTGAAGGAACGTGCGCCGGGTCGGTGCGGGTCATCTTGCCTTTGGCGTCAAGGCCCAGCGCCGTCTGCAGATCATCTTCGAACTTCAGCTTACGCGCCCTGTAGCCCGGCGTCTTGATGTTGGCCATGTTGCTGGATATGACGTTCTGCCGCTGCAGCAACAGGTCCAAAACCTTCCCCGACAGCATCACATCCCGGTCAAAAAGACTCTTCATGACTTCCTCCGCTGTTTCCCGGTCGTGCCGGGTACCGACGGGAAAATTTTTCCCGGTTCGTCGCTCCAATAGTCAGCAAAAAATATGCCACTACTACATTATAATGAAATAATTACGTTTAAATAAAGTTTAGAGAACCGGCGTCATTTTTTTGGAGCGGGGCGAACCGGCTTGGTCATCAATCCGAAGGGGAAGACTTTTCCCGTTGCGGGTTGCGGGAACGGGCCGGAACGCCCGGCGCGGGTACAGGGTGACAACCCCACAAAGCATTGCGGCGCAATGAAAATACAGTGCCGCGGAGGTCGCCTGTTTTATTTGGCACGGTCTTTGCTGTGGAGCAGGCAGGCAACGATATCGCTTCAGCGAAAATTCTCAGGAGGGGATCATGAACCACGTTGACTATGAAATTAACAAAGAGCTCGGCGAGTGCTACCTGTTCATGGGCGAGTACGACAAGGCCCGCGACTATTACCGCAAGGCCGTGGAGTGCGATGCCGGCATGATAGACCCCTATCTCGGTCTGGCAGCCGTAGCCGTACACAAGGGCGATTATGACGATGCCCTGTCCCTGTACAGAAAGGCGCACCAGGTAAGTCCGGGAGAAAAGTCCCTTGCCGGCATGGGTATGATTGAAGTGGAGCAGGGCAGCTACCAGGAGGCTTTTGAACACTTTTCCGCAGCTCTGGGGCACAATCCCGGCAATATGATGGCCGTCAACAGCCTTGTGCAGCTCGGCTATGTGCTGAACCGCCTGGAAGATGTGCTGCCGCGCCTTGAGGCGGCTCTTGAGCCGGGCGACACTCCGGCGGTACGCTACACCCTGGCGGCCTGCCTCATAGCTGTCGGCCGCGAAAACGACGCCAGGGAGCACCTGGAAATTTTACTCGGCGAAAATCCGTCACACGACGACGCCAAACAACTTTACGCGCAACTGGCCGCGTAAAACAGTGTGTAGGGGGTAGCCAATCCTCCGTCGCACGATCCCCCCCCGTACGATTTCCCGACCTCACGCCGGCGCGAGAGGTCGGGAGGTCAACAAAAAGCGGGGGGGAGAAAACAGCGCGAACACCTCAGCGCGCCGCAGCCCGGCAGGGCTTTGACAACGGCGCGGGTCGGGTCCGCGGCAGGCGGCATATCCGAGCGCCGCAGAATGCCTGCATGAAGCAGGCGCAGTTCCTTTGATACCAAGTTGACGGCAATAGGCATGCGGAGACTTCAGTCCCGCAGCATGGTGACCGCGCAGAACCCGCCGCACATGGCGCAGACTTCTTCGCCCGCGTGTTCGCCGCGCTTGGCGCACACTGCCGCCGGGTCCAGGGCATTTTCCTGCATCCGCTTCCAGTCGAGTTTTTTCCTGGCCTCGGACATGGCCGATTCACGTTTCAGCGCATGCGGTCTGCCGAGGGCGCGTTCGCCGGCCTGCGCGGCTATGCGCGATGCCGTCACGCCTGCGCGCACGTCCTCTCTGTCCGGCAGCGTCAAATGTTCCGCGGGCGTCAGATAGCAGAGGAAATCCGCGCCGGCCTCCACGGCAAGCGCTCCGCCTATGGCTCCGGCGATATGGTCGTAGCCCGGACAGACGTCGGAAACCAGGGGACCCAGCACATACAGCGGCGCCCCGCCGCAGGCGGCCTTGATGCCGGTAATCTGCGCGCGCACCATGTTCAGGGGCACGTGACCCGGTCCCTCCACCATACACTGCACGCCGGCCTTAAGACCGTGCCGGGCCAGTCTGCCCAGCATGACGATCTCCTCCCACTGGGCCGGGTCGCCGGCATCGGCGCCCGCGCCGGGCCGCAGCCCGTCGCCAAGGGACAGGACGACATTGTGCGCGCGGGCCGTCTTCAGTAAGCGTTCATAATCGGTGAGCAGGGGATTTTCCTTGTTGTGCCTGCGCATCCAGCGGGCAAGTATGGAGCCGCCGCGCGACACGATGCCCATGACACGCCCGCCCGCTTCCGAAGCCCATGCTGCGCCGCGTTGCGTGAGGCCGCAGTGTACCGTCATGAAATCGACTCCCTGCTCGGCCTGCTGCTCTATTTCCTCGAAAAGTTCGGCGGGAGAAAAGTCCGCCGGGTCTTTGCCGGCATCTGTGCAGCGCTGGGCAACGGCATAGAGGGGCACTGTGCCCAGGGGCAGAGGGCAGGCGTTGAGCATCGTTTCCCTGCAGAGGCGCAAATCTCCGGCCACCGAAAGGTCCATTACCGTATCGGCTCCGGCCGCTGCGGCAACGGCCAGTTTGTCCAGTTCATTGTCCAGGGAGTTGCGCAGAGGGGAGGTGCCGATATTGGCGTTGACCTTGACGCGGGCGGGCTGCCCGACCAGGCAGGGCTTAATGCCGGGATGACGGGGATTGCCGAGCAGGACCATCGTGCCCCGTTCCAAAGCCGACAGGATGTCGGCCCGCGTCAGACCTTCCTGCTCCGCCCGGTCGGCCGGGAAACTCTCTATAAGACCGGCCAGAGCCGTATTCTGTGTAAAAAGAGACATTGCCGCTACCCCCTGTTGCAGGTTGACGGCGCATTGCGCCGCTTCCAGGGAAACGCCGATTTATTCTTTTGAAAGGCTGAAGCAGGCTTCTTCGCGAGGCTCAGAATGACAAAAACGCAGTCATTCTGAGCCTCGGCATAAATCAGTGAAAAATAATCAGCCTCAAGCATATATCTGTTAATATAATTGAAAAACAACTCCATACTGAATAATATGACAGACCCGGAGTATTACCGGAACCTGAAACTACGCGCTTTGCGGCATCTCCGCAAGCGCTGCCCGCAAATCCGTCGCCGCCTTTTTACGCCTCTTTCCGCCTCTCTTGACAGGGACGGCGGCGAGGCATACTTGTCGGTAATCGAAGCTCGTTTCCCGCGAGGCAGTTTGCAGAATGCAGGCAATATATCAGGGAGTTGTCGCCGTGCGCCCGTTTATCAGCACCGGTTTTTGTCTGTCCTGGCTCATAGTGCTGGCCTTGGCGCAGACGGCCGCGTCTGGCGTCCTGCCCGATGAGGAAAACCTGCGCGTCCGGCCGTCTGCCGTTCAGGATGGCGGGAAGGGACCGGCGCACGGCAAAGATACCGTCGCTGCCCGCAACGTGCAGGCAAACGGCAAAGAAAACGCAGCTGCCGACGGCGGATGGGTCCGCATGGAACAAGGCTCGCGCCCGGCTTACGTCGGCATACACGGCGGTACGGCCCCACTCAGCCTCCTGCGTTCCCCGCAGGGGGACATCTTTGCCCTTACCGGCAACACGGGCAACGATTTTTCACGCATCCTGCGCAACGACATCGCCCGCAACGCGACAAAACTCAGCGCCGATGCCGCCGCTGCGACCTTCAGCCCCCTTCAGGATGAAAATCTCAGGCCGTTCGGCTTGAACAACCCGCCGGGCTTCGGCGACGGGGCAGGCTCCTCTCTTGCTCTGGAAAGCTATCCCGCCGAACCCGACCCTTTACCTGCCATAAAACCCCTGCGCCTGCGAAGCTACCTGCGCGCACTGGCCTATCGGGGCGACCTGTAGCGGAGCGCCGGCGCGGATGGGTACACAAAGCTTTCTCCTCTCTACATAATCTCTCTACCAGAGCATTTATACCAAGTTGCTTTCTGCTGAAAGCAACTTGGTATTAACGCTTGAAACAGTTCGCTTACGGCGGGCAAAGCGCGCCTGTTGCCGGGCGAACGTACGGCGTCATTCATAGACGCGCTCGTTGCGCCCGAGCAGGCACATGACCTCGTAGGGAATGCTCCCCCACGCGGCCGCGAGTTCCTCGACTTTTACAGACCGCGCCCAAGGACCGCCCAGGAGCCAGGCCCGCTCCGGTTTCTCCAGGCCGCGCGGCAGGGCCGACAAATCCACCGCGCTCATCTGCATGGACACGCGCCCCAGCACAGGCGCCCGCGCTCCGGCAATACAGACCTCGCCCCGGCCGGACAGGCCGCGGGAAAAACCGTCCGCGTAGCCGGCGGCTATTATCCCGACCCGCACCGGCCGCCCGGCCCTGAAGGTATGCCCGTACCCCAGCCCCGCGCCCGCGGGCAGCACCCGCTCCGAGAGCAGCGGGGCGCTGACGGCCATGGCCGGCGCCAAAGCCGCGCCCCGGACCGGCGATGCTGTGCCGTGGAAAGGGTCGGCGCCGTAAAGAGCCAGCCCCGGGCGGCATACATGGGGACCGATGACGCGCGTCAGCTCGGCGGCAAACATAGTGCCTGCGGAATTGGCCAGCGATGCCGCCGTATCCGGATACTCGGCGCGCAGGCCCCGCAGCATGCGGGCAAAAACGACCGCCTGGGCGCGGGCCGCCTCAAGCCCGCCCTCCGTGTCGGCCGAATGCAGGTGGGAAAGGGCAAGCACCGGGCGCACTCCGGGCAGGGCGCGCAAGGCGGCGCACAGGTCGGGCAGATCCTCCTCGTTGAACCCCAGGCGGGACATGCCGGTATTGCATTTGACGGCTACCGCCGCCGGACCGCCCCCGAAGCGGAAGTTCTCCAGCATCTTCAACTGCGTGAAATCCCCGAGTACGGGAATAACGCCGCGCGGAGCGCAAAGCTCCATGTCCTCCCGGCTCTGAATGCCGAGCAGGGCGAGGATGGGAGGCCGCGGCGCGCAACCGCCGCCTTCCTCAAGACCGGCGCGCAAGTCCGCCGCCTCCCCCGCGCACCCGGAGGCAAAGGCGCGCGCCCCCGCGCCCGCAAGCGCGCGGGCCGCTTCTATGTGCCCGTGGCCGTAGGCGTCGGCTTTGAGTACGGGGACAAGTTCCGGCCAGATAAAGGCTTCTTCGCCGCCCGCGCCGTCGGGCATGCGCAGCGCCGCGCCCACCCCGGCCCCGTCCCGCACGGCGGCGGACAGCAGACGAAAGTTGGCGACGATACTTTCTAAAAAAATATGCGCCTGAACAAGATGCCGGGAACAGCGCATTGTCTCTCCCCAAAAAATGTTCCGACCGACAATACCTGATAAATTCTTACCTTTCCCGCGGACAAAGCGCAAGAGAGCATCTTTCCCTCCGCGCAAAGTTGTGATAGGGACAAGGCCGGAACGGGGTTGCCCCGCAACGGCCTGTTTCCCTGTGCGACAAAACTGTGTTACGTGTCCGGCGGGAGCGGGGTTGACCAGCCGCGTTCCGCACGTCCGCACCGTATAAACATTTTCGGGAGCCGGATGAGCGCCTGCCGATATATTCTGCATGCCGCGCTGCTGTTTGCGCTGACCGCCGCATTCCCCGCCGCGTCGCGCGCTCTGCCTGCGCCCGGCGCGCCGCCGGAGCGGCCCCTGCTCATGGAAACCGAGGATGAGGTGCTGGTGCGCTGGGATCTGAAGGCCGACGCCATCAACACCCTGAACGACGAAGAAATTCTGGAGGCCAAGGGCAACGTCTTCCTGAAGAGGGGCAACGAATACCTCAAGGCCGACTTCGCGCGCTACTACCTGAGTACCAAGTGGGTTTATCTCAAAGGCAACGTGGTCGTGCGCAGCGGCAAGGACGAACTGACGGCCGACGAAGCCGAGTTCGACCTGCGCAGCCGCACGGGCTGGCTGCGGCAGGGACGCATTTTCATGTCCGGCCCGCATGTGTACATCGCGGGCGAGCGCATAGAAAAACACTGGGGCGACGTGTATACTTTCAAGCAGGCCAAGGTCACGACCTGCGACGACGAGGTTCCCGCCTGGTCGTTCACCGCGGATGACGCTGTGGTGGAAATAGACGGTTACGCCCGCCTGACCGGCTCTTCCTTCCAGGTCAAGGATACTCCCGTAGCCTACGCGCCCTATTTCCTGATGCCGGTCAAAACCAGCAGACAGACGGGTTTTCTCATGCCGGAATACGGGATCAGCTCGACCAAGGGCAGTTATGTCAACGTGCCTTTTTTCTGGGCGGTGAACGAGAGCAACGACATCACCCTGAACGAACAGTTCATGGACAAGCGCGGGTTTCTGCACGGCCTGGAATACAGGACGCGCCCGAACACTACGACGTCGGGCTGGTTCCGGGCGGATTTTCTCAATGACCGGCTGCTCAAGAACGACCGGGACAAGGGAGAATTCGGGGGCGACGGCCTTGTGCGCAACAATGAAAACCGCTACTGGCTGCGCGGCATGTTCGATACCCGTTTCGACAACAGCAGCGGTCTGCGGCTCAAAGCGGACATAGACTATGCTTCCGACCGCTATTTCATCACCGAATTCAAAAACACTTACGGGGGACTGGAGCGTACGCGCGGCGCCGTCTTCGACTTTTTCAGCCGCGAGTTCAGGGAACAGGACGAAAAACGCCTGAGCGGCGTTCTCCTGACCCTCGACCGTGAGCGCGGCTCCCTGGCCCTTTCCTCTTTTTACCGGCAGGACACGACGCTCGGCAACGGCAACCGTTCCGCTTCACTGGACGAAACCGTCCAGCAACTGCCGCAGTTCGACGCTTTTCTGCACAAGGGGCGCATCCTGCCCGATCTTCCTCTGGAAATAGAGGGCGCGGCCCAGGCTGCGTACATGTACCGCCGCAGCGGCACGCGGGGGGCGCGCTACGAGGTGATCCCGCGCATGACCCTGCCCGTGAACACGCGCTACGGCTCGCTGATCATGAGCGCCGGACTGTACCAGACCTACTACGCCACGGAACTGCCCGCGCGCACGGCGGGAAACAGACCCGACACCCCGAAACAGGACAAGGAAAGCCGCACCATACCGGAGTTCAACGCGGCGCTCTTCACCGAGCTGGCCCGCGTCTACACCCTCGACACCGTTCCCCTGGAGGCCGTCAAGGAAAAGGTGGGCGATACGCAGTGGACGGCGCTGCGCCACTCCGTGCAGCCCCGCGTGGAATTCAGGCAGCGCAGCCGGGAAAACCAGAACAGGAATCCGCGCTACGGCAACGAAGACCGCCTGCTGCCGGAGTCGGAACTGGTCTACTCCGTTTCCAACGTCATCACCGCCAAAAGCGACAAGGTGGTCATGGAAAAGGACGAGAACGGCGAAATGCGCCCCGTGACCCGCACCGAGTACAAGGATCTGTTGCGCCTGCGCCTGGAGCACAGCTACGATTTCCGCGAGGCGGAACGCCGGGAAGAACGGAAAATCTACGGGCGGCGCCCCTTGGGCGACATCCTGGGCGAACTGGAATTCAATATTTACGGCAACCTGTCGTTCAACACGCGCAACTACTATTCCCTCTATGAAAACGAGCTGGTGCGCCACCAGAGCGGTCTGAGCCTCGACTTCCCCGAGTACGGCAAGGCTTCCGTCGGTTACGACGCGCGCCGGGCCATAGATGAATACAAGAGGTCGGAAGACCGCAATCTGAACTACCTGCGCTTCGCCTTTGAAACGGTCGCCGTCGGCCCCATGAGTTTTGCCGCTGAACATTATCAGGATTTCAGAGATAGGGAAAATGCCGAAACGAACCTGGACCTTATCTTCAACCACCAGTGTTTTCAGATCATAGGCAGGGTCAGAAGCGATCCCAGAGAAGAAAATTACATGCTCATGATCAAGCTGACCGGATTGGGAGATTGATTGAACATTCTTTATACGGATTTCCGCAGAACCCGGTAAATATTTTCAAGGTGAAACTGCACCTGGACTGAAATTACATAGAACATGAAGAGAGGAACCATGAAACGCGCCTACTTCCGCCTGCTGCCGGCCCTGTTGCTTGTCGTTATGTTGCCGGCCGCCGCGCTGCCGGCCTTTGCCGCGCAGAAAGCGCCCGCCGCGGCGGCGGAGCGCAAAGCCACCTTCGCGGTCGCCCCCTTTGTCGTGCAGGGACCGCCCGCGTACGCCCATCTGGAGCGCACCCTGCCCCAAATGCTGACCTCAAGGCTGTATTGGAAAGACCGGGTGGAAGCGGCGGGCGGGGAGCCGGGAAGCAACGTCAAACCGGTGGGCAGCCAGGCCGAGGCCGAGAAATTTCGGGCCGGCCGCAATGCGGATTACGTCGTCTGGGGCACGGTGAACATCATCGGCGACAACTGCAGCATCGACGTGCGCGTGCTGGACAGGCACGGAAAAACCTGGGCGCAGGCGCGCGAAGCCGCTCCGAACCGGGTCATTCCCGCCGTTTCCGGCATCAGCGACGAGATCAACCGGGAGATCTTCAACCGCGTCCCGCGCACGGCAAGCACCCCGCAGACGCGCGGGCGCGTCAATCAGATGAACCCGGACATCATGATCAATGAAACCACCAACAGCGAAGTCTACCTGAATCCCCAGTTCCGCTACTCGGGTTCCAGCACCCAGGACGACTCGCGCCTGCGCTCCTCCCCGCTGAATTTCACTTCCGTGGGCATGGAAGTGACGGACGCCGACGGCGACGGCAAAAACGAAATCTTCCTGCTGGACGACAGGGCGTTGCGTGCCTACTCCTTTTCCGCAGGGCAGATGCAGCCCAAGGGCGAGTACCGCCTGCCCGCGAGCAATACCTGTCTGAGCGTGCGCTCCATGCCGCACCCTTCGGGCAAGACCTGGATCATCGTCAACACGGTGGACTCCGGCGGCGTGCCCAATGCCTATATCCTCAACTGGAGCAACGGGCAGTTTTCGGAAGTCATGAGCAAGGTGCGCTGGTATCTGAACGTGGTCAAGCTGCCGCCCAATTATCGGCCCACGCTTATCGGGCAGGAGGCCAACCCGCCGCGGCTCTTCCGCATGGGCGTCCATGAAATGAACCGCCAGGGCGACACCCTGGTGTCGGGCGGCCAACTCAACCTGCCCACGGAAGCCAACCTGTTCAACTTTACCTGGCTGCCCGCGTCCAGGGGCGAAGTAGGCGGGGAAAAACTGATAGTCCTGACCCGTGACGAAAGTCTGCGGACATATAACTCCAAGCTCAACCGTCTGGCCGTGACCTCGGAACAATACTCCGGCTCCTCGGTCGGTCTGGCCATAGACCCTTCCATGCCCGGCATGAAACACGACAACCGGCAGCAACTGCCTTCCGTATTTTACATCCCCATGCGCATGCCCGCAGTGGACCTTGAACGCGACGGCACATGGAAACTCATCGTGAACCGGCCCATTTCGACGGCCGCGCAGATTTTCGACCGCTACCGCTTCTTTCCGCAGTCGGAAATCCACTGCCTGTACTGGGACGGCATGGGCCTGAACCTGCAATGGAAAACGCGCCGCATCAAGGGGTCCATGGTGGATTATACGATAACCGACGCCGACAACGACGGCATCCCCGACCTCACGGTATGCGTCAACACGCACCCCGGCGCGCTCGGCGTGAATACGCGCAAGACCATGGTTCTCATTTACCCGCTGGATATTTCCAGGACAAATCCCGGCACGCAGCCGGACAAGAGCGACCTGTACGACTGACCGCCGACTTGCGCCGCCGTTTTCCGCGGAAGGAGTCGAGCAGCGCGTTTCCTTAACGCAGCCTTCGACGGCGCATCAACCTTGAGCCGCTCCTTACCGTGTTCCGCAGCGGGCGTAGTCAGAAAAGTTGAAATGCTCTGAGAAAACGCTGATTTATTCTTTTGAAAGGCTGAAGATGGATTCTTCGCTACGCTCAGAATGACAAAAACGTAGTCATTCTGCGCCGTAGCGAAGCGAAGGTGAAGAATCAATCTTCATGCGTTGTGCCTTTTCCGCATTAATCAGCGTTTCCCCAAGTGAATATTCCGCCTGCTGAAGCGCGTCGCCTTCTCTTTGGTAGATATTATGGATTTTTGCGCAATAGACGTTGAAACAGCCAATTGTTCTATCTGTTCCATATGTCAGATAGGTATTGTAGAGTATAAAGCCGGAGAAATTATTTCTGAATGGGAAAGTCTCGTCAATCCGCAAGATTATTTCAACCCGATAAACGTAGAAATTCATGGTATTCATGCTGAAATTGTTGCTGATGCTCCAACTTTTCCGCAAATATACAATGATTTATTTCATAATTTACAGGGGAAAATCGTTGTCAGCCATACGCATTTTGACCGAATATCAGTGACCGGCGCTATTGCATATCATGGCTTGCAGCCGATTCAATGTACATGGCTGGATTCAACGCACATTGTACGCCGCACCTGGCCGCAGTTTGCGCAGCGAGGCTATGCGTTGAAAAATGTCTGTGATTTTCTGAAATACAAATTTTCCCATCACAACGCGTTGGCCGATGCCAAGGCTGCCGGATATATTGTTAAGACGGCATGCCTCAAAACAGAGACAACTGTCGAGGAATGGGTTGCCCATGTAAATAAAAAGACAGCGATGCGTCAGTAAACTGTACAAGTTTGCCGAATTTTCGGCGAAGCATGAGACCGGATAGACGGCTGGAGAGCATGACACCCAAGGCGAGGTAAAGAATTTGAGAGTGTGCATCAGCATATAGAGTTCAGGCGAATAAAAGCAATTAACGCAGTGAGTTATAAGCAAAGAGCGATGAATCCGGATCTCCAATCAAAAAGTTTAATATTTCACGATGTTACCATGTATTCACCTATATGTAGGGATCCACTCTCAACATTCGTTGTAACGTCCGGCGGTAAGCCAAAAATCCAGCGAGGCATCTACGAGATTGCGGACTTCTTCTGCATTCCAGCATTTTCCGGACACAGGCACGGGGCTTTCGCCCGGCGTAAAGGGCTTCGGCGCGTGCGCACAGGCGCTGTATGCTGCGGCGGCTTGCAATGCAGCTTCGCGTAAGGCGCGTTCTTGTGGATCAGAATGAATATTAGACATTTTATCCTATAACTTCCGATATATGCAAATTTATTTTATTTTTATTTTCCAGTCCGTTGACTATATAGACCCCCCCCCCACTATTCCGTATTTTCCGAATTCGATAACTTCTATACCTGTATATTTTAGAAATTCATTGAAAGCTTTAGCTTCTCCGGCATCTTTCCTTCCTTTATAAGTAAGTAATTCGTCAAATACTATCACTGTGCCAAGCTGAATAATCGGGTGACAAAAATTTAAAGCATCTCTGGCAGCCGAATATGTATCACTATCAATGAATATTATTCGCGCCTTTTCTATGCCATAATATGCGGCACTATGTTGTAGTGTTTCATTAAAAAAACCTTTTACCAGCGTTATATCAAATTTTCCAGAAAATCTTTTTATACGTTTGCAGACCTTATGATAGCTTGTCGGGAAATTACTATCCTCATAAAATGGATGTTCATCTATTTTTTCAATTTTTCCGAATCCGTCAAATGAATCAAAACCAAAGAAACGCGTCGAGGACGCTGTTTTTTCATATTTACGATTCTTTTTGTATGCGCGTATGGCATGGCTGAAACTCGATCCTGAAAATACTCCAAATTCAAGATAATCACCTTCGATATTCTCGTTGGCTGTATAGTAAAATATTTTAGACAGCATCAAATACTTTTCTAGAGTATGTATGATCGGTGGATCTATAGATGATATAAATAATGAAACAAGATCTTGCAAAAAATATAATCTTGACAAAAAACCAAATTTTGAACTCATATTATCTCCTTATTTTATGGTATTAACATGCAAATGTTCATGTACATTTGGGAAGGGTTGATTAGTGCAAGAAAGTCAGAGATTTTCGATATTGATTCTTCTCTTTCGCTTTGCTGCGGCTCAGAATGACTACGCTTTTGTCATTCTGAGCATTGCTCCGAATCCATATTGAGGTCTTTCAAAAGAATATATCGGCGTTTTCCCTGAAACCGTTGCGCTACAAGGTATTTCTTAAATAAAAATATTCTTTGCGTAATATCCTCTCTTATTTTTACATAAAGTATATTTTATTAAAAATTTATGTCATATTCTATATATTCTCTAAGTAAATCTTCAAATGCCGTCAATTTTACATGGTATTGTTGTAATGCCTTGGTATTATCTATATCAAGGTCCGTATCAATATGCATAATTTGTTCTGAATGGATCGGTATCCCAAGTCCTAAATGTTCCAGAAGACAAAGTACGCGATACAATATTCCGGCAGGAATATGCACCAAACGTATCCTGCGTTGCAAGACCTCCGCTATTTTGAGAAGCATCGCGTCATAAGTCATGGCCTCCAGGCCGCCTATTTCAAAAACTGTATCGGCCGGCGGCGACAAGGCCGCTTGATGAAAAAAAGCCGCCGCCTCATCCACATGTATCGGCTGCTCTAATTTTTGGCCGTCACCGAATACAGGTACCAGCCGATGATTTTGGATATAGTTGATCAGGCGAGAGAAGCCTTCATCTCCTTTGCCGAAAATCAGCGATGGGCGGAATATGGTGTAAGGAATGCCGGAAGCTGTAAGATACTCTTCTGCCTGCTTCTTATACAAAGGATATCCCCGATTATGTTCGGCCGCAAAACGTACATTGATCGAGCTGGCTAAGATAAAATGCTTTACCTGTCGCTCCAGACAGAAATCTATAATGCGTTTCGGCAGATCCAGATTGGATTCCCGTATCGCCGTCTCGTCTCTTGTTTGAGAATAGGTCCGCCCGGACAGGCAGATGACAGTGTCATAAAATTGATGTGCCCTGTCCGGGTCTGTGTAGAAAAATTCTTCGACAGGCAGGGTGGTCAATTTGTTTCCTGCTAATGTCCGAGGCAGAGGCACGTTGTGTGTGGCAGCAGTGATAGCGTCCACACGTTGATCGTTTAAAAGCAGCGGTAACAGAGAGCGGCCCAAAAAACCGGTTGCGCCGAATATGAGTATGTTCATCCCCTTTCCTCAGAAAAAATTACCGTATCTTATCATCTGCATGATGATGCGCGGAAAGGACAGAGCCAGATGCAGTTTTTTCCGCCAGAGAATGCCTATTTCCCGCGCATCGTTATAAAAGCAGGGAGTCTCCCTGTTACATTCCGCGCAACGTCTGATCCATTCATCTTTTTTGGAATACATCTCGCCCAGCGGCGCGGATTCTCCGGTAAATTCTATGCAGGGCGCGAAATCTCCCCTGGGCGACATGACAATGGAGCGGGTCAGGGCATCGCACATGGGCTGCGGCTCGCGCCGGACATAGCGGATATGCTCGTCATAGACCACAGAAGCCAGATAATTGCTTGTCCGCGCCCGGTCGCGCATATACGCGAAGATTTCCACAATGGGCGCTGTATCGCCGTAGGCCAGCGCATCATCGCGCTTCCCTGCTGCGCCTGAAACGTGAATATAGGGACGTATCGCGTACATGAAGCCGCATTCGGCGGCAAAACTCTCCAGCGCCTGTATATCCTTCAGAGTAGATACGGCGGTTATCGTTGAGGTGACGGCCCAGTTGCCCCCGCGTTGCTTTATTTTCGACGCTTCCCGGATGTTTTCCGTCACCTTGGCGAAGGCGTCCACGCCCCGAATTTGTTTGAAAATATCCGGATTCATGCTGTCCAGCGACACGGCCACATTGCAGCGACGGGCGGCAAGCTGTTCCGGAAGAGTCCCTTGCAGAAGAATGCCGTTGGTGATTACCGTAGGCTTGATGCCGCAGGCCGAAAACACATCTACAATCTCGACAAGGTCCGGCCGCAACGTAGGTTCGCCGCCCTGAAGAAAGACATAACCCATGCCGCGATCACGCAGCATTTCGGCCTTGATCCGTATTTCTTCCAGGCTCATGTCCTCGCTTCGTTCCCGCCAAATGTTGCACATGCGGCAACGCTGGTTGCAGCGGCGCGTTACATCGAAGATCAGGAGAATCGGCCGGCGGCGGAACATGGACTCCGCTATGCGCAGGTATCTCATCTCCGACTCCCCTTGAGCAGCTTCGCCCGCTCTTCCGGTTGCTTCATAAGCCGAGCAGTGTTAATCATTATACAATTCTTTATATATTCGGCTCAATATTATTCATATCAAGGTTAAATATTTTCGCCATTATTATATTAAATTGTACAACTGCAATTCCTTTTTTCGTCAAACATATATTATCACCATTGATAATAATAATAGTTCCAGTCGCAAGCTGTTCGTGAATACGCTTACCCACAAGATCTCTATCGTGAAAATATTTGGAGACAATTAACGATAATTCATCATGATTTACATTATTATTACGTTTATATAGCGATCCGAGCATATATATCGAAAATGATCTGTCAGTAAGTATTGGAAAAGTTATTAAAAATGAATATGAGATAAGAAAGAAAATAATACATGATAAAATTCCTGCTGATAAATCTATAAATTTTTTGACTAAACTCGAATATATTGTTAAAAATAAAATTATGATAAAAAAACATATCAGGCATATCAGTAAAATTTTTAAATATCCATAAAAAATAATATCAGACTTACATAAATGTTCATGAGCCGCCAATATGAGAAAAAATAACAGAAATAGTAAAATGGATATGAAACATATCTTTGCGGCATATTTTATTGCCCCATTGTAGATGCGGCACTCGGCGGGGGGGGGGGGGGGCCTTGCGTATTTTTTTGATTGACTGAGAAAGAAAATTACAAAATTAACTTTGA
>JAISMY010000065.1 GCA_031276485.1 Desulfovibrio sp.
TTTCCCACCTGAGCCGATTGTACAGAAGAAAAAAGTCCATTATTCCCACAGAATCGGCTTTTTGTCCCGCCGGACAATGCTGCAAAACCACAGCCAGGGCCATAATGAGAACTGCTGATGGGCCTGCCGGGTACTTGATTTTATGCAACAAGAGCTTACACTATGCTCCGTGCATGCGCGGACTTGGACTGTGGACTGGACTTGGCAATCAGGGAGCAGGTGTGATGGCGAGCGAGAAGCAAATTGCGTCCGACACGGCATCGGAGTATACCCGCGACCGCATTCAGGGCGGGAATCGGCAGCCGGTAGGAGTCAGGACGGCATATGATCCGGAAATGCTGTATGTGGAATGTCATGTGTGCGGCAAACCGGTGCTGTGGGAGATGGGTAAAACAACGGAGTTGTTGCTTTCCGCCGGTGTGGACGTGAGCAAGCTGGACGAGCGATGCCTGATTTTGTCCGAGGGGTGCCCCGCATGTTCGCCCGGCAATCACAACGGGTTTACTTTGGCGGTTGTTCGCATAGCGGGTCTGACCCCGGAAGAAGCCGTCTACATGACGCGCCGCGGCGGCAGCGCCTAGCACTGATTAATGCAGGGAGAGTTTTACCTATAGATAGGTACAGTCATAGTAACGTCCAAAATTTACAAGTTTTTCCGAGCTGTGTAGAGGTGTTGAGAAACATCTTGACAACATGCTGATTTTATAATATTTTTCTGTAGAAAATCTATCCAAAATCTATCCGTTGATGTACGCTCTCCTTTTGATAATACCCTCTTTCTGTTTGCTTGAAAAGGGGCTGAGGATGGTGCGTAATCAGGATAAAATTTCCTGTCGTGTTTTCTTCCGTTCTACACTATACTGCAAGCATGCGCGCCGTGCCTCACCATCGCTCCATACGCCTGCTGCCGGAAGTCCTGCGCAATCAAATCGCAGCGGGAGAAGTCATCGACCGCCCGGCAGGCGTACTCAAAGAATTGGTCGAAAACAGTCTGGACTCCGGGGCCACGGAGATCATCGTATCTTTGCAGGAAGGCGGGATCGGTCTTGTGGCGGTGCGGGACAACGGTAACGGCATACCTGCGGATGAACTGGAAGCCGCCGTTACGCGTCACGCCACCAGTAAAGTGGCCGGATTTCACGATTTGCTGCATGTCGCAAGCTACGGTTTCCGAGGCGAAGCCCTGGCAAGCATCGGCTCTGTATCCGACATGTTGCTTGAAAGCGCATGCCGCCGCCGCAACAGCGGTCCCGCAACAATAGACAAGGACGCGTCCGGGCACGGCAGCACCCCTGCGCCCGGAGACGATGCCGCAGCACCGGCAGGAGGCGCCTGCATACGTGTGCGCCACGGCATCGTTTCCAATCCCGCGCCTTCTGCCGTTACCGAGGGAACCAACGTCGAAGTGCGCGACCTTTTCGCCAACGTGCCGGCGCGCTTGAAATTTCTCAAAAATCCGGCCACGGAACTCAAACGCTGCCGCGAATTGTTGTTGCGTCCGGCCCTGGCGCACCTAGACATAACCTTCAGCCTGTACCTTTCCGGCACAGGGCGCCGGGGACAGGAACTGCTGCGCATTCCCGCCGGCCTTTCCCTGCAGGACAGGCTCATGCTCATCTGGCCTCCGCAGATTGTGGAAAATCTCCGCCCTTTTGCCGGCGAGCATAACGGCATACGCGCACATGGGCTGATGTCGCCGCCCCGCAACAGCCAGGTCAGGGGCGACCGGATCCTGCTCTACGTCAACGGGCGCCCCGTCGCCAACCGCACGGTGTTCCAGGCTGTGCGCGAGGCCTACAAAGGCCGCCTTACCACGCGCGAATACCCGCAGGTTATCCTTTTTCTGGAACCGGATCACGGGGATGTGGACGTCAATGTGCATCCTGCCAAGACCGAGGTCCGTTTTCGGGAAGAGCGCGACGTCTTCTCTGCCGTGGTCAACATACTGGGCTCTTCCGACGTGCTCGGCGGCGACGCTTTTCATGCCGGCCGGGAAACGCCGGACGGCATCCGCGCCGGACAGGAGCCGAAAGCATACGACCCGGAAAACCTCACTGTCGCGCGGTATTTACGCGAAATGCACGTTCCGGAAAGCGGCGGCCCGGCCCTCTCCGACACCTACGGACCAGGAGCAATGCGGGTCGCTGCAGGCAACGGCGGCATGGAACCTTACGGAGTACGCGAATATACTCCCGAAAGCTTCAGCCCGGACGCGGGAAAGAGGCTGTTCCCTCCCTTGTACGCGGACTCTGCCGCATATGGGATTGCGGAACCCGCAATCCCGCAGGATACGGAAACAGGCGGCGCGCGGGCTGAAAACACCCCGCGCGCCGCGCGTCCGCCCGGTTTCTGGGGCAACCTGGACAGCCCGCGGCTGATAGCTGCCCGCTCTGCCGAAAACCGCCCGGACCAGGAAGAGCCGGTCTTTGAAACACGCGGATCTGCCTGTGGGCGGCGTGACAAAGGGTATCCGGTTGCCGTGGGCGACCTTGTCTGCCTGGGGCAACTGGCGGACACTTACCTGATTCTGGTGCGCGGCGGTACGTTGTTGCTCGTGGATCAACACGCCGCCCACGAGCGTGTGCTCATGGAATCCTTTGAGCGCGAAGCCTTGTCCGGCACAAGCAGGCTGTTGATGCTTCCGGAAAAAATTTTCCTGCATCCGGCGGAAGAGGAACGCTTACGCTCCTGTTTCGGTATGCTGACGCGTTTCGGATATGACCTGGAACTTGAAGAGGCCGCCATGTATGTACGCGGAACCCCGCCGATGCTGGAACAGAGCGATGCCGCGGAATTGCTGCGTGCCGTCCTGACGGGGCGCGCGGACGGGCCTGAGAATCTTTTACAACTGATGTCCTGCCGTTCCGCAATCAAGGCGGGCCAAGCCCTGACGGGAGACGAAGCGGCCGAACTCCTGAAAAGCTGGCTGGAGACTTCGGGTTGCGAATTTTGTCCGCACGGGCGTCCCGCTGTGCTGGAATTCACCCCGGATCGCCTGGAAAAAATGTTTAAACGCAAAATCGGTTGAAATCAAAGCATACAACCGCACACGAAAGGAGTTTCTATGCAGGTCGACGTTTTCCCTCTAGGTCCCCTGGAAACAAACTGTTTTGTCATCCACGCGGACGACGAGGCCGTCGCCGTGGATCCCGGCGGCGACCCCAGGGCGGTCCTGCACATGCTCGGCGAGCGCAAACTGCGTCTTACACACATTCTGCTGACACATCTTCACTTTGACCACACCTTCGGCGTTGCGCCGCTTGCGGCCGCTACCGGGGCCGCCGTACTCGGCCCCGAAGGCGACCGCTACATGCTCGCCGACGAACTGGGAACAGGCGGCACCTGGGGACTGCCCAAGGTTCCGCGTTACGAGTTCAGTTCGCTGCAGCCGGGCGACATGCCCCTGCTCGGCGCCGTCTGCCGGGTTATCGCCACACCGGGACACACCCCGGGCAGCCTTTCCTTTTACTTCAGCGAACTCGGCGCCGTGTTCTCCGGAGATACGCTGTTTTACCGCTCCATAGGACGTTCGGATTTCCCCGGCGGCAACCATGCCGTCCTCTGCGCCTCCATCCGCGACAAGCTGTTCACGCTGCCCGACTCTACCGCAGTATATTCAGGGCACGGGCCCGTTACCCGTATAGGCGACGAAAAACGCAGCAACCCCTTTGTAGGGATGTTCAGTTTGTAGAAATGTTCCGCATCCGCCGCATATATGCTTATGTCGAAAAAGTATTTTTCTTGTTCCGCCGGATAAAATATTACTATTTCTATCGTTTTTATCTTTTAAAATGGCGGAACACAGCTATGCGCGCGGCATTTGTGGGCGGACTGGACAGGCTGAAACGCGAATACGAAAAGGCGGCCGAACAACTCGGGTTTACACTGAAAGTCTTCAGCGGGAAGGAATCATGTCTTGTCGGAAAAATAGGGAACCCGGATCTCCTGATTGTGTTGACCCGCATGGTGTCGCACAGCGCCAAGTCTGAAGTGCTCAATCACAGCCGCAGCCTCGGCACGCCGGTACTTTTTCTGCACACCAACGGCATCGGCGGGCTGCGCCGCAGTCTGCGGCGCATCACGAGGGGACACTGTTCAGAACGATTTTTTTCTGAAACGGCGACATTCTGCGCGGGGAACAGCCCGCAAGACCCTGCCCCGGCATTGCCGCGCGGCAGAGCGACAGGGTATTGATCCCCCGGTTAAAGCTTGCCGCCGTCGGCGTAATACCAAGTTGCATTCAAACGAGTTTGAATGCAAGACGCCAAAGTTTTTGAAAAACAGGCAAAGCCTGATTTTTCAAAAACTTGCGGGCAGCGGCTTCGCCTCCGCCATCCCAGTTTGCTTTCTGCTGAAAGCAAACTGGGATAAACAGCGC
>JAISMY010000110.1 GCA_031276485.1 Desulfovibrio sp.
CCCAACCCCCCCCCCCCCCACCCCCCCCCCCCGGCCACACCCCGCCTAGCCGCCCACCGCTGTCCCCCACCCCCACCCCCGGCACCACACCGCCGGGGGGGGCACATTTCCATTACCAGAGCAGCCGTTTCACACGGACTGTATCCCATAGCCTTGGCGTCCATGATAGATACATGAACACCCTTGTTTCTCAAGAACGTTGCGAGTAAACCACACCAAACAGGAGGCTCACACGCGGAAATTGTGTTGCCGAGATTTTGATAATTAAGTTTTTGATTTCCTCCGGGGTTGATGAGCAACACATCAGTGATATTTTTCACGATGCATCTCCTTTTTCACATGCAAACAAGACACTGATTACAATATCCTGCTTCCCCACATAAAATCCCTCTTCAAGCGTATGCCCGGCGGGCGCCGGCGTGTCGGGCGCTGTTATTCTTTGCACTGGAGCCTTGAGGAAGGAAAATGCCTTTTCCGCGGCAAGGGCGGCGACTTCGGCGGCGAATCCGGACGTCCTCCAGCCGGTATCCGCCACAACAAGCCGGCCGGTTTTCTTGACAGACTCAAGAATAAGTTCTTCGTCCAGCGGCTTCAATGTTCTGGGATCAATAACCTCGGCCTCTATACCTTGCAAAGCCAGTTCCTCCGCGGCGGAACAGGCGTCCTGGACAAGATGCGAGGTTGCCACAATGGTAATATCTCTCCCCTGTCTGCGGATCACTCCTTTTCCCAGAGGCACGATATAAGGAGCTTCGGGCACATGCTCCCTGTTCTTGAAGTTATGCCGGTGATCAATAAACACCACAGGATTGTTGTCCTGTATTGCGGCCAGCAGCAACCCTTTGGCATCAAAACAGGTGGAAGGCATGACGACTTTCATTCCGGGAATATGGGTAAATACAGCCTGCGGCGCCTGCGAATGCTGTGCTCCTGCCCCGGCCCATCCTCTGCCGATGCAGGACCAGACCACAAGGGGAACCGAGACCTGTCCTGCGAACAGGTAGGCCCATTTGGCCGCATGGTTGCCCAACTGATCAAGGCACAGATAGAGAAAGTCGGGCCTGTTGTGAAAATAGACGGGACGCATACCCATCTGGGCTGCGCCGACTGCGATTCCCGTCAAGGCGGCCTCGGCAAGAGGTATGTCAAAGACACGCGTAACGCCGAAAATGTCGCGCAACCCTTTCGTCACGCCAAAGATGGCGAAGGGGTCGTCAATGCCCTGCCCCATCAGGAAAACCGAGGGATCCATCTCCAACGCCTGGAGAAGAGCTTCCCGTTGCGCCGCAATCCATCCAATCTCGCGTCTTTTACCTTCCGGCACCGTGTAATAAGTCTCGCCATATACGGCATGTTTCATTTCTTTCGCTGAATCGGCGCAATATACCACTCCCTGGGCATCGGTCGGCGCGGGTAAAGGAGATTGCCGGGCAAACGCGAAAGCATCATACACCTCGGCGTGCGTTTCTTCTTCAAAAGCGAAAAGTTCAGCCTCGCTCACAACACCCAAGGAAAGCAACTTCCGCCGGTAAGCGCGGACAGGACACTTCCCCTTCCATAAAGCGATCTCAGCCGGGTCACGGTAACCCTGTGGATCTTGGGCGGCGCAACCGGAATGGCCCGGTATGCGGTAGGTCATGCATTCTATGAATGAAGGGCCTGCGCCTTGCCGAGCCCGCGATACCGCCTTGCCGACGGCCGTACGGACTGCTTCTGCATCGTTGCCGTTGATGCGGCAGGCCGGAAGGAGGTTTCGGGGATACGCCGTATGAAAAATAGAAGGCCCTGCCTGCCGTTCCGCCAGAGGCGTACAGATGGCCAAGCCGTTGTTTTCCAGAATATAGACCACGGGCAACCGCTTCAGGACGGCAAAGGAGACGCTTTCATAAAATACGCCTTCCTCGGAAGCGCCGTCGCCCAAAAAAACGAGACTGACACGATCCTCGCCCTTCAGGGCAAAGGAAAGGGCGTACCCTGTTCCAATGGGGATGCCGCCGCCGACAATAGATGAGGAACCATAATGTCCGACGGAGACATCAATAAGATGCATCGACCCTCCGTATCCTTTGGAGCATCCTGTGGAACGGCAGTGAAGCTCGGCGATCATAGCCTTCAGATCGCCGCCTTTGGCAAGATAGTGCCCGTGACTTCGATGATTGCTGCTGATCACGTCGTCGCGCCGCGCCACGGAACACGCTCCCACGGCAATGGCTTCCTGCCCGATGCTCAGATGCACCGGAGTACGCATTTGATCATTCAAATATTCCGCATCAATCCGATCTTCCACATGCCGGATACGGATCATGTCAAACAGCAATTTACGCCTGATTTTTCTGTCCAGATGTTCCAAGACCACTCCTATTGAAGCCTGGATAGCTATCGTGTCAGCATGACGCCATGCTTTGCCACCCGTTCCCGCCAGTAATCCAGCAGGTCGCGCATGGTTTTTTCAAACGGAATCTCCGGTTTCCATCCGGTATGCTCCCTGAATTTTGTCGTATCCGGCACCTGAAGGTCGGCATCCAGCGGCCTCAGACGCTCAGGTTCCCTTTCAATCCGGATTGAACCCTTGCGCGTTGACAGCTTGATAAGATGATCCAGCATGTCGCGCACCGTACAGGTGAACTCGCCGCCTATGTTGTAGCATTCCCCTGGAACCGGATTGATCGTCACCAGCATGTAATAGGCGCGCACCGCATCGCGCACGTCAGCCCACGTTCTCAGTGAATCCAGGTTGCCGGTCTTGACTACGGGCTCAATCAAGCCGGTCTCAATCATGGCGATCTGCTTGGCGAAGGTGGATTCCACGAACACGTCTCCCCGCCGGGGGCCGGTATGGGTGAACATGCGGGTGATGACGCATTTTTGACCATAGGCTTCGGCGTGAAATTTCCCGATCAGGTCAGTGCCGATCTTGGATATGGAATAGGGGGAAGCCGGGTGGAACGAGCATGTCTCGTTGATGGGCAGCTTTTCCCTGGGGACCCTGCCGAACACTTCGGAGGAAGAACAGACATGAATTACCGGGTCGATGCCCGGCGTTCTGCGCAGCACTTCAAGCAGGCGCTCCGTGCCGAGGATGTTCGTGTCCAGCGTACTGACCGAAGAAGTGAAACTGGTCTTGGGATAGCTTTGGGCGGCAAGGTGAAATACATAATCCGGCCTGCTCAGGGCGACGGCCTCCTGCAATGAAAAAGCATCTGTCAGATCGCCGTCAAGGAGAGAAAGTCTGTCGTTCCTGTTCACCCTCTCCAGAAGGTGCTCAATATTATCCAGCGGGCTGCGCCGGCGACACATGCCGTAAATATCCCAATCCGTGTTCTCCAGCAGGAAATCCGCGAGATGGGATCCCACCATGCCGGTAATGCCGGTAATCAGGGCGCGCTGTTTCATAAACTACCTCTATCCCGGAGGTAAACGGTTCAGTATCTGCGGATGAAATCATCCACCACGTCAATGAAATAGGCAACATCATCAAGCGTTATATCCTGGTGTACTCCTATATGCAGCCCGTTCGAGCCGACATGTTCACTGTGGGGAAAGTCGCCCAAGCTGTGTCCGAGGAATTCAAACCCGCCGCACTGTGTCGGGATGGAGGTAAACAGCGTGCGCGGGTCGATTCCGTTTTCGGTTAAATGGATCAGTAACGCATCACGCGTGAAGGGGGCACCGGACTCTATGACAAACGGGAAGGCGTGCGGCCCTATGCGCTCGTGGGCTTCTTCCCTGAATGTCCGGAAAAATTCCCCGAATCGCTCAAATCCCTGTATGCAGGCCGAGAGGTTGCGGTGCCTGACGGCAATAATCTCATCGTACAGCTCGCTCGTGCCGAGGCCGAGGGCGGCTTCCATATCGTTCATCCGGCTGGAATAACCTATGCGCTGAAAATGAAAGCGGCGGTCGCCGACGGCAGGGTCGGCAAAGCGCTTCGCGCATTTTCCGCCGCTGACGGTCGACACGCAGGTTTTACAGGCACAGGCCCTGCCGTGCCCCCGCAGGGAGCGCAGCACCTCGGCGTACTCCTCGTTGTCCGTGGCAACAAGCCCGCCGTCGCCCGTTGTTATTATGTGCGCGACATACAGGCTGAAAGCGCCCATATCGCCGAGCGCGCCCGCATTTTTACCCTTGTACGAGGCTCCCCAGGCTTCGGCAGCGTCCTCTATGACGGCCAGCCCGTGCCGGTCGCCAATATCCCTGATCGCGTCCATGTCGGCAGGTTTGCCCATGAGATGAACAGCGAAAATTGCCCTCGTCTTCGGGGTAACGGCTTTTTCAATGCGGGAAACGTCGATGTTCAGGGTTTCGGGATCAATATCGACGAATACCGGCGTAAATCCGGCGTGAATCACGGCATGCCCTGTGGAGACATACGACAGCGCAGGCAGGATGACCTCATCACCCCGCTTTGCCCCAAAATCATGAAGAACCGCCAGGGCCAGGGTATCGGCATCTGTTCCCGAACTGACGGCGACGGTTTCCTTCACGCCGATAAGTGATGCCGCTTTTTCCTCAAAACGCCTGACAAGGGTTCCGCCTGAAACCCGCCCTCTGTCGAGGCAGTCCATGACCAGGTCTTTCGCCGTCCGGGTCAGGGTTATTGTACCGAAAGGGATGCGCATAACATATGCTCCGGTTTGACTGTCGTCCGGTAAATAAGGAAACGCTGATTTATTCTTTTGGAATCCATCCATTTCCCATCGCAGCCGCTTGAAATACAAATACGCATATCAGCCTTTACGAATCCTGCCGCATGCTTCCTGTTCCAGATACCATTGGTATGTCCTTCGCAAGCCGTCTTCAAATGCGATAGAAGGTTTCCAGCCCATGCCGAACAGAAAAGAGGAATCCATAAATTTGCGCGGCGTTCCGTCAGGCTTTGTGGGATCGGTGCGAATATTGCCGGAGAACCCCACCACTTTTGCAATGCGCTCCGCCAGTTCCATCATGGTCATCTCCACTCCGCTGCCGACGTTGACATGTTTTTCCCCGGAATAGTTCCGCATCAGGAAGAGTGAAGCATCCGCCATGTCGTCCACATGGACGAACTCGCGCAGGGGTTTTCCCGTACCCCAGACAGTCACTTCGGAAAGGCCGGCCTGCTTTGCCTCATGAAACCGCCGCATAAGCGCGGGAAGCACATGGCTGTTTTCCGTGTGGAAGTTGTCGCCCGGTCCGTAATGATTGCCGGGCATAACGCTGACGGCGTTGAGCCCAGATTGTGTCCTGTTCGTTGTGCCTCACATGAGCCCGGAAATTTTTGCGACGGCATAGCCGTCATTGGTCGGCTCAAGAGCACCCGTGAGAAGATACTCTTCCTTGATCGGCTGGGGGCAGAGCTTGGGATAAACGCAAGATGAGCCCAGAAACAGCAATTTCCTGCAGCCGTTGCGGTAGGCTGAATCAATCGTGTTCATCTGTATTTGCAGATTTTCCCGCATGAAATCGGCCGAATACATGTCGTTGGCAAGGATGCCGCCGACCTTGGCCGCCGCCATGATAACGTAATCGGGGCGTTCTTCATGGAAAAAGGCATCTGTTGCCGCCTGATCGCACAAATTGAGTTCCGCATGCGTACGGGTGACGATGTTCGTCGCTCCAAGGGCCTTGAGTTTTCTGTAAAAGGCCGAGCCGACAAGCCCTTTGTGCCCCGCAACGTACACTTTCTTATTCAGGTCAAGCTCATTCATGTTCTTCATCAAAATTTCCTTTATGGTCTGATACCAAGTTGACGGCAACAGGCAGTTATTTTATAAAAATCTGCTAAATTTATCAGTATAATATGATGGATATTTTATAAAATTTACACTGCATTTATTGCAACTTGGTATGAAACCTCTCCCTTCAGGGAGATTCTCGCTTGACGCCCGGCGAAGCCGGGCCTACCTTCCCGGTAACCCCTTCCTTCAGGGAGGGGGCAATCCTCCCGGCTCCTCTCCGCCGGGACGGAGTCGGTCGGCGGATGGAGTCGGCCGTGGATTGAAACATGTTGCGGGCATAGTCGCGAGCATAGTGATACATATCATGTAAGCGTCATTGTGCGTCGGCGAGTTCCAGTACGGCATTCAGCAGCACATCGGCGCCGTTGCGGCAGTCGTCGAGGGAAGTGTTTTCATCAGGGCAGTGGCTGCGTCCGCCGATGCTGGGAACGAAAATCATCGCCGCAGGCAGCATGTCCTGCACATACTGGGCATCGTGTCCCGGACCGCTGAACATGAAGCGGTTTGCGTATCCCAGCGCATCGGCGTTGCGTTTCACTACGGCCGCCAGTGCCGGGTCAAAGAGCGTGGTTTTACGCGACCATTCCTCGCGATATTCCACGCGGCAGCCGTCCGGTTCCCGGGGCAGCGCCGCGATGACCCCGACGACCCTGCGCATGACATCGGGGTCCCGGTGACGGGCATCCAAAGAGAAGCTTACTTCCTCCGGAATAATCGTGTGCATGTTCGGGCGGCATTCGATGTGCCCGCAGGTGAACACGGGGCCGCCTTCGATGCGGCCGAGTTCGTCGTGGAGGCGGCGGATAATTCCGGCCGCGGCGTACAGCGCGTCCCTGCGTCGCGACATGGGCGTACTTCCGGCATGTCCCGCCTGTCCGAAGACGCTTATGGTGTAGTTGCACATGCCCACGACGCCCTGCACCACGCCGACGCTTTCTCCGGACTCGTCCAAAACCGGCCCCTGCTCAATATGGAGTTCCAGATAGGCCGTGCAGGTTGCGGGGCTGAGCCGGGCCGCCCTGTCTCCCTGCCTGCCTCCGGCGGACAGCGCCTCGCCGAAGCTCACCCCGTCCGAGTCCCGCACGGCCAGCACGGCGGACTTGTCGAACTTGCCGGTCAGCACGCCGGACGACATCATGGCGGGGGGAAAGCGCACACCTTCCTCATTGGTCCAGATCACGGCGCTCACCGGTCGGCGGGTGGATATGCCGTCACCGACCATGGTTTCAAGAACTTCCAGCGCCGCCAGCACACCGAGCATGCCGTCGTAGTTGCCGCCGTTGACCACAGAATCCGCATGCGAGCCCATTGCCGGGCCGGGCAGGTCTTCGGCGCCCTGTTTTACGGCATAGATGTTGCCCATGTCGTCGCAACGCACGGCCAGACCGAGGTCCACGCAACGGCGGCGGAATTCTGCGCACGCATCAAGGGCCGCCGGGGACAAGGACAAACGCGTAATCCCGCCCCGCTCGTCGGCGCCGAAGTTGCCGAAGCAGGCAATTTTCTCAGCCAGTCTCTCTTTCGATGTTCTTCGCATACTTTCACCTTCCGCATTTCCGTTCTCAGAAAGTTTATACTTTAATATGTATATCAGTATGATATAAATTTCGTCATCATCCTTGATAATGTATGGAATCCAAATATTCTTCCGCTGCCTGTCCAAGACAACAGCGGATAGTGGTAAAAAATTCCGGCCATTTTTCGCGGAAATAACGACGAACAAGTTTTTCCGGCATTTGAATTTGATGGATGCCTTTATCTCGCAGGGTCTTTTTATTTTTGTCGATGTTTACCACAAGGGCACGGCGTTGCTCTGCCAACCTCTCACAGTTCAGGTTAAGAGCCTCAATGGTGCGACTGACCAGCTCATAAGTCGTCCCGCAGGCATTGCCGGGAATATTCATTCCATCGCAGGCCGCGCCATCCGGTCTGAGGTACCCCGTGCCTTTGTCAAAAGCAAAAAGATTGGGAAAATCGGGAACGTCAAGAGGGTTCAACAGATACCCTTCACAAGCCTTCGACAAGTTTCCCGTTTGTATCATATAGTCTTTATGCGCATCACAGGACAAATTTTTCGGCAAGGGATACACTTGCCGTTCCGCCTCAGAGGATCCGCTCCCGCCGTCGCACACGGCGAGCATATTGCCCCAGTCCAGGCTCCAATTATGCGTTTCCGATACATCGGATTTTGGATGGAAATGTTCAATCCGGCAATGACGCGAATTTTCCGCTGAAATTCTCCGTTCACAGTACGCACACAGGCCGTATTGATCCCGGACGGCCTGAGCGCGGCAGTCTCCCACCGTCCTGGAGCCGTTGCCGGCGTTGTCGTTCCGCATCTGTTGCCATGTGGCTGAGTGATTGTTCTGTGCATAATCCTGAAGTGACTGCGGCGGTGAAGAGCTTTTATTGACCCGCTTCACAGCGCACGCTCCCATTTGCTGTTTTCAACATGCATTTCAAGTTCCGCAAGTTTCTGATCATCACGTTTGAAGTGTTTGATCAGCGTGTCGTACAGTTCCTGTGCTTCCTGTGTATTCCACTTTTCGTCGTATACAAGCTTTGCATATTCCTCGAGCTTTTTTACAATAAGCAAATCTTGTGGACGTGGATCAACTCCGAGAACATGTTTCAGCAGACGCGAGCTTTCCGCGCCTTCAGTTTGTTCATCAACAGAATACACATTACCATCGCTCAGAATGCGGATATGTTTCGGTGGAATAGAAGTAAGTACCTGCGGGCTGTGCGTGGTGACGACAAACTGCGTATTGGGAAAAATTTCCATCAGCGTCGGCAAAACTGTCTGTTGCCATGAAGGGTGCAGGTGCAGATCCACTTCGTCAATAAGGACAATTGCCGGGGAGTGCAGCACGGATTCGTCCGAAGAGGTCGCGGCGTTGTGGACAAGAGCCATGCGTCGCGCCAAATCCATGACCACGGCAAGCATGGCGCGATAGCCGTCGCTCAGTTGACTGACTTTATATGAAGTATCCGTACCTTTTTTGTAGATAATCAATTCCGGTGGAGAACCTTTCATCCTCGGCCGCTCGTACTGCCCCAAAAGAGCTTTGGACAGTGCTTCCCTGACGGCCTTGAGTTCCGGCATTTCAATTTTTTGAGCATGGTCACGCATGGCGCGGGCCTCGTCTGCGTCCATATTATTGAACCAACTCAATGTAGTTTGATAATCTTCTATACTTCTTGAAAAGGCGTTATCAAAAGCCGATGTGCCTGAAGGCATATTAGAACTACGTTTTAATACTGTTGCTTGTTCATGAAGAAACCGCCCTGCCATGTAGGCCGCGCAGACAGGCATATCTTGCGTAAAAAATTTTCTAATAGAATTTATTTCATCTGGTGTGTGCATATTTTCGTTAAGTATTAAAATAGAAGAATTTCTTTTTAGTCTTTCAAAAATTATTTTTATTTTTTTACGGGTATTATCTAAATTTTTTGAAAATTGTACACTGTATTCACATATAATATCTTCATTTATTTTATTCAAATTTACATCATTATCTGAAATTCTCTCTCTTGTTATATATTTATATTGATGAATATTCTTCAGCAAAATACTCAGCGCATCAAGAACAGCCGTCTTTCCGGAACCGTTTACACCGACAAGAACAGTGAGATGTTCATCAAAATTAATAGCAAAATTTTCGAAGCAGCGATAATTTTCAAGATGCATGGACGATATTTTCATGTCGACGTCCTTGATTGCAACTGTTTTTCCCAGTCGTAAGCACTGCGCACTATAGCCTTCAAGTCGGCGAATTTCGGTTTCCAGCCCAGTTCGGATACCGCTCGGGACGCATCGCCGATCAGGGCTTCGGCATCACCAGGGCGGCGCGGACTGTGCCGTACCCGCACCGGCAGGCCCGTAACTTCCCGTACGCACCCGACCAGTTCCAGCACCGAAAAACCGCGCCCGTTGCCGAGGTTGAACGCCGTGCCCGGCTCTCCGGCCGCCAGTCGCTCCATGGCAAGAACATGCGCATCGGCCAGATCGCAGACATGGATGTAATCCCTGATACAGGTACCGTCCCTTGTCGCGTAGTCCGTGCCGAAAATTTCCGCCTCCCCGCCGGGGCGCAACGCGGCCCGCAACAGCAGCGGGATCAGATGCGTTTCCGGATCATGCCGTTCGCCTATGCGGGCATCAAGGCTCGCCGGCGCCGCTCCGGCCGCGTTGAAATAACGCATGATGCAGTATCTAAGGCCGTACGCCGAAGCAAAATCGCGCAGCATCCATTCCACAGCCAGCTTGGCCCGGCCGTAGGGATTGATGGGGTTCTGCGGGTGATCTTCACGCAAAGGCAGACTGAGCGGCGTACCGTAAGTAGCGCAGGTGGAGGAAAAAATGAAATTGTCCACGCCGTGGTCGCGGACAGCCTCCAGAAGGTTCAGGGTCGATGCCAGATTGTTCCGGTAATACTTGCCGGGGTCGCTCGTGGATTCGCCGACGTTGATAAAGGCGGCAAAGTGCATGACCGCATGGATGTCGCCGCCCGTCAAAACTCTGTCCAGGGCTGCCCTGTCGGCCAGATCACCCTCGACAAAACGGCCGAAGCGCAAAAATTCGGCATGCCCTGTGGAAAGATTGTCGAAGACAAGGACATCGTACCCGGCCGCATCCAGGGCCATGGCCGCATGCGAGCCTATATACCCTGCCCCGCCGACAACAAGAACGCACTTTTTCATAGTAGTTCCTCAATTGCCGAAGACCCCGTGTTCGTACAGGATTTTTATGCCGACGGCAAACAGGACCAAACCGCCCAGGACATTGGCTCCGCTCCCGAGCGTACGGAAGCCCGGCATACAGCGCAGCCGGCTCCCTATGGATACGCCCGCGCAGGTCAGGAAAAAACAGACGATGCCGATGACCGCCGCCGGAAACCATATATCCGCCCGCAAAACGGCCAGCGAAAGGCCGACAGCCAGCGCGTCCAGACTGGTCGCCACACCCAGCAGCAACAACCCGCCGGTCGAGGCCGGGTCCGGAGCATAGGCGCCGCCGGCCGGGGCAAGGCCCGACGTACCGGCGCGGCCCGCCGACGCCGAATCCGGAAAAGCCTCCGGACGTCCGGCTTTACCTCCGCCGGACCGCCCTTCCCGAATCATCTTGACGCCGACAAACGCCAAAAGGCCGAAGGCAACCCAATGATCGACGCCGCCGATAAGGGTAAGCGCCTGCGTCCCCATGATCCAGCCCAGCACAGGCATAAAAAATTGGAAGCCGCCGAATACGCAGGCCATGCGCAGCATGAGCGGCAGCCCGACCCTTTGCCTGCTGATGCCTGCCGCAAGGGATACGGCAAAGGCGTCCGCCGCAAGGGCCACGGCTATACCCAAAATCGACAAAAAATTCACATGGACGTCCGGACGCCGCGGACGCATCCGGCCTCTGCGCGGAACGGCTCGGTCGTCCCGGCGGAAGACTCGGCGCCGGCTGCGTTCACAACCCGCCCATGCGGATATACATCGGCAGATTCATGAAAATTTCCCGCGTGTAGGTCACCAGTTTGTCCATAATCCAGGGAAAGCTGATCAGCAGGGCCAGAAACATGGACAGAATCTTGGGGATGAACGAAAGCGTAGCCTCCTGTATCTGGGTGGCCGCCTGAATGATGCTCACCACAAGACCCACGCCCAGACCCACCCCAAGCAGGGGCAGAGAAATCATAAGCGTCAGCTCAATGGCCTGTCGGGCAAAACCGGTGACGAAATCCGGCGTCATGCCTTCCTCATTTCTCTTGAAAAACTATTTCATATTACACAGAAAATCGCATGCCGTTTTGAAAATACGCCGCGTCACAAAATGAAACTGTTCACCAGAGAACCGACCAGCAGCGTCCAGCCGTCCACCATGACGAATAACAAGAGCTTGAACGGCATGGAAACCATCATGGGAGGCAGCATCATCATACCCATTGCCAACAAAATACTGGATATCACCATATCAAGAATCAAAAAAGGTATATAAATCAAAAAACCTATGATAAATCCTGTTTTCAGTTCACTGATCATAAAAGCTGCCGCAAGGGACATGAGCGGCACATCGTCGCGCGTTGCCGGTCTCTCCATTCGCGTTATGCTGTAAAATACGGATAGATCCTTTTCACGGGTATGTTTATACATAAACTCGCGTATCGGCTTTTCGGCATTGCTCAGAGCCTCGGCAAAATCCATGCGCTCTTCAAGATATGGTTGCAGGGCGGTGTCGTTGACGGCCTTGCCTACCGGGAACATGATCGCCGCGCTCATGAAAATGGCCAGACTCACCAGAACCTGGTTGGGCGGGAGCTGCTGTACGCCCAGCGCCTGGCGCACGAAGTGGAAGACGACGATGATGCGGGTAAAGCTGGTTATGGTCAGCACAATAGCCGGCGCCAGGGACAGCACCGTGAGCAGGAAAAGAATTTCCAGGCCCAGCGCAACATCGCGCGGTTGCATGGAGCCGCCGGAAAAGCTCAACTGCAGGCCGGGTATGTTCGGAGCCTGTGCGGCATGAACCCAACCCGGCAGAAGCACTATAGGGAACACGGCCGCGAACAGCACGGCAACGGGGGACAAAAGACGCAGGGCGCGCGGTATGCCTGCGGCCGGTGTTATTCTCCATCTGCTCTCCCGCCGGTTCCCGGGGAAAAATGCCGGCCGGCTCCACCGGAAAGGGAAAACCTCGCAGGCAGACGCGCAGCGCAACGCAACCGTTCGGAAAGCAAGGCGGGACGGCGCTTCCGCCGCAACCGGCACAGCGGCGCGGCCCGGAAGAAGCGTCGACGCGCAGCCGGCGTCAGACATCGGACTGCCCCCCGGCTTTTTTCAGAATACGCGCGAACAGACCTGCATCCGCGGGTGCGCCCTTCCCCGCTTCGTCGCCGCCGGATTTGCCGGTACGGCCGGACGGCTCCGGCGCGGCGGCATCCTCTGTTTCCATCTCCGCCAACACGGTTACGGCGTGGTCCGTCACGCCGATGAGCAGTCGCCTGTCCAGGCAGCGCAGCAGGAGAATCCATTTTTTCGGCCCCAGGGACAGCCGGCTTTCCACATGCAGCCCGCGTCCGGAAGCAGGCGGTCCAGGCGATCCCCCCCGCTTTACGAGAAAACGCGTAAGCAGCCAAAGCAGGGCCAGCAGGAAACAGATCAGGGCCAGGGCTTCGAAATAGCCGCTCCACGACCACGCCGCTTCCGCCGCCGCGGGCACGACGGGCGCTGTTGCGTTCTGTGCGGCCGTTGGCATCTCCTACCCCAGTTGCTTGACCCGCTCCATGGGACTGATGATGTCCGTCAGCCGGATGCCGAATTTTTCGTTGATGACCACAGCCTCGCCGCGGGCAATTATTTTCCCGTTGACGTAAACCTCCAGGGGTTCGCCGGCAAGCTTGTTCAGTTCTACCACAGACCCCTGGCCGAGTTGGAGCAGTTCATTGATCAGCAGACGGGCGCGCCCGAGTTCCGCCGACACGTCCAGCGGGATGTCCAGAATAAAATCCAGGTCTCGTTTGCCGGAGTCCTGACGCGGAGTTTTGGCCTCGTCGGACAGATCCTTGAAATCCATAACCTTGGCCTGGGCGGCCAAGGCGGTCTGCTCCTTCTCTTTTTTCAGCCCGGCCTGCTCGTCGGAGGCCAACGCCGCGGCCCATTCCGCGGCCAGCGCCTCGTCGTCGGATTCGCCGCCCGCACCGGGGGAAGCTTTAGCGCCGGCATCCGCACTACCGTTTCCTTCGTCGTCCGCACCCAGCGATGCCGCCCATTCGGCGGCCAGGGCATCTTGGTCTTGATCGGCCATGTCGGCTTCCTCTTTCGGCAGAAGATACAAGGCGGCGCGTACGTGCCGGGCGGCGGCACAGACCGCCGCCCGGACTTATACCACCATGTAACACATATAAATTTTTACATCATCCGTGAACCGCGCTACTGCACAATAAGATCCGTGATAAAAATCTGAACAATTTTGCCCCTGCCCAGGACGGTATTCAGACGCTCCGTGATCTCGCTTTTAAGCAGAACCTTGTTTTCCGGCGCGGATATGTCCGCATAGGTTTTCGACGACAACAGCAGCAGCACGGCATCGCGGACGCGCGCCGCGTTGCGCTCCACTTCTTCCCTGACCTTGGGGTCTGATACTTCAAGCTCTATCTTCAGGCGTATGAGGCGTTGACCCAGAGGATCGGCCAGATTGGTGGCAAACGCGGGCAAAGGCATCGTGCGTCCGGGCGGGGGCGGAGCCTCGTCCTGTCTGCTCTCCGCCTGTTCCGTTCCCTTCACCTTGTCCAGAACGCCTTCGACCATAGGCTTGATCTTGTCGCCCAGCAAAAACCAGGCGGCCGCCCCGCCGCCGCCCACAAACAGCAGCAAGACCAACAGGACGACAAGCAGCCTGCTTTTGCCTTTTTTTTTCGGAGGGTCCGCTTCGCCCGCCATAACCCTTTCCTCCGCCGTACGGCCTCAACTGTAGGAATCCGCTCGCGGCGCCGTCTTTACAAGTATCTCAAGCCGGCGATTTTTTCGTCTGCCCTCGGGCGTGTCGTTCCTGTACATGGCCTTGTCCGGCCCGTAAGCGCTCACGGAAAACCGTTCCGCCCGCACCCCTTCATGCAGGAAATGTTCCAAAACGGCAACCGCTCTGGACCACGACAAATCGTAAAGGTATTCAGGATCCGGCAATCCTTGCGCCGGGCCGGAATCAGTATGTCCGCTTATGTTCACCTCGGCGTCGAGCGCTTTGACAGCAGGTGTGAGCGCGTCAAGCAACATTTTGCCCGACGGATCCAAAAGCGCCGAAGCGGGTCGGAAAAGCAGCGTGTCCGTCAAAACAATGACCACGCCCTCGCGATGTTCGAGAACAACCCCGTCCGCGCCTGCGCCGGCATCGCCGGTGAGGCCGGACGGCAGGCGTACGCCCGCGGAATTCAGCAAAGCCCGGTATCCGGCCGGATCGGACGGCGCTTTGACAATGCCCGCAACGAGCGTGCCGGCGCTTCCGCCGGATACCCCGCCTCCCGCCGCCGGATCGCGCATCCAGGCGCTGATGCGGGCCAGCGCCGCGCCGTCGAGCCCGGACATACTGAGCAGGAGGACGAAAAAGGCCAGAAGCAGGGTCATCATGTCCGAAAAGGTCGGCAACCAGGGGCCGGTTTCTCCCGGCAGCTTCCTGCGTCCGGCGCGCCGCCCCGTCACTGCCTGTCTCCGCGCACAGCGCCGGAGTCGACGGCAGCGCCGCCGGGAGCGGCTCCCGGCACATCAAGATCGAACTTGAAGCCCCGGTAATACATTTCCCGTTTAATCCCGTCCTTTTCCCGCAAAGTTTCCAGCCTGTCCAGGTGTTCTTTGTCCCGTCCGTCCAGAACAAGGTCCACGCGGCGGTTTTTTCGCCGTCCTTCGGGGCTGTTTTCCGAAAAACGGGGACGCGAACTCCCGTAAGCCGCCATACCGAGTCTTTCCCGCGGCATGCCCAGTTCAGCCAGCCGCCTGTATACAGCCAGGGCGCGGCGAAAGGACAGCAGCCAGGTAAGGTCCGCACTCCTGTTGTCCGGGTCGGCGACATAGGCCGCGCCTTCCTCATCGCGCCGCGATGCGCTGTGGCCGGCGACGAACACGGGGTATCCGGTACGCAGAAGGTGGGGAAACACCGCGTCCAGCAGCGCGCGGCCGCGCGGACTCAGGATATATCCCGGTTTGGTCATGGGCGGCCCGGAGGGCAACGCCGCAGCCGGCGCGGCCTCCGCGCCGGCTTCCTGAACTGTGTCCTCGGGCAGAAACAGGGCATCGGCGCTGACTGAAAAAATCTGAACGGCACTGTTTTCCTGAAAATCCAAGTCGTTGTCCCTGTCACCGGCGATCAGCGCATACAGGGAGGCCGCATCGGACGCGCCTTCCCGCATGGGAGCCGCATCAGACCCGTGCGCCTCGACCGCTTCCGGCCGGGAGGACAGCCGGTCCGCTCCCGCGCCCGCGTTGCCGAAGGTCGCGGACACCGAGCCCAGGGCGGCCGACCTGGAGCGCGCGTCTATCACGGACAGGGAAATGAGCAGGACAAAAAAGGTAAACAGCAAAGTGACGACGTCGGCGTAGATGACAAGCCATGCGGACGTGCGGAAGACCGGGCTCCCGGCAATCCCTTCCCTGCCGCTCCGGACAAAACCCCCGGCATGCCCCGATGAAAACGCGGCGCGCGCCCCGGCCCTGCGTCCCGCCCGTCTCATCGCGTCAACCTGCGCTTGCCCGGCGGCTGAAAACCGCTGAGCTTTTCCATGATCACGCGGGGATTTTCTCCGCGGGCTATGCCCAGCACTCCCTCCATCTGCATTTCCATGACGCAGATTTCTTCCTTGGAGCGGTGCCGAAGTTTGCCGACCATGGGCAAAAAGATGAAATTGGCCAGAATGGAGCCGTAAAAGGTTGTAATCAGGGCCACGGCCATGGACGGTCCTATGGATCGCGGGTCGTCCATGTTTTTCAGCATCTGCACCAGACCTATCACCGTGCCCATCATGCCGACGGCAGGAGCGTAGGCTGCCAGGGACGCGGCCATGGCAATGCCCGTTTCGTGGCGGGCCTCGGTATTGTACATGTCCGTTTCCATGATGCTCTGGATAACTTCCGGCTCAATACCGTCGACGGCGAGTTGTAGTCCCCTGCGCAGGTAAGCGTCATCAATGCGCGGGATGCACTCCTCCAGGCTGAGCAGCCCGTCACGTCTTGCCCGGCCCGCATACTCCATGAATGTCTCGATGACGTCTTCCGCGGCGGGTACCGTGCCGCTCAGCATCTTACGCACCAGACCGCCGATGGAAAGCACGGCGCTCATCGGGTAATTGGTAAGCAGGGCGCCGAAGGTGCCGCCGAATACAATCAGCATGGAGGGAACATTGACGAACAGCATGAAATCGCCGTCGCCTGCGATCACCACGGCAATCATGCCGAAAGAAACCAACATGCCGAGTATTGTCGCAGGATCCATGCCCGAACTCCGAATCAGCCGCCGGGACGTTGCCTCGGGCCGAAAATCAGGCTGCCGACGCGCACCAGTGTCGCGCCTTCCTCCACGGCCTCCTCAAAGTCGTCGGACATACCCATGGAAAGCACCGGCAAGGCCGGGCCGCAACGTTTTTCCATCTCGTCCCGCAAACGCCTGAGCAGAATGAACCAGGGCCGCGATGCCCCGCTTTCCTGCGCCGCCGGCGGCACACACATCAGACCCCGCACCCGCAGACCGCGCATCGCCGCAACGGCGTTCAACAAATTTTCCAACTCATCCGGATCCACGCCTGATTTTTGCGTTTCCCGGCCCACATTCACCTGTACCAGCACATCCTGCGGAGCAAATTCCGTGCCGTACGCGCCGGACGGCACGGCCGCCGCCTGTTTTTCCCAGGCTTTTTGCAGCGCAACGGCAAGTTTGAGGGAATCGAGCGAATGGATCAGTTCAAAGCGTCCCACCGCATCCCCGGCCTTTCGGCGTTGCAGGCCGCCGATAAAGTGCCAGCCGGGAAGCGGGTGAGCCTCGGAGCTTCGCCTGATACAATGCGGGCCCGGAAGCGGCGAGGTCTCCGGGCTTCGTCCGCTGCCGGCCGCCGGGCATCGGCGCCGCTCAAGGTCCGGCGCCCTCATGCCGGGCGGCGGAGAACACGCCGCTTCCCCTGCGCCCCCCGCGTTGTCGTGTGCGAGCAGTTCCGCGACCTGCGCCATTTTGGCCGTCGCCTCCTGCATGTAACTCTCGCCGAAGATCGCCCGCTCACCGCAAAGAGCGCCGGAGGACCGCGCCCGCTGATGCCGGACCAGTTCGGCGACGGCGGCCGCGCCGTATGTCTTGGAAACCGCCGCCAGAGCCACGCTGCCGGGGGCGCGCCCGGCGCGCAGAACCGCCCTTTCCAGGCGCTCTCTCAGGGCGTCGAAGCGATCCGTCAATTCCGACACGTCACAACACCTGCCTCAGGATCTGTTTTTCAATTATATTAACAGATATATGATTGTAGTTGATGATCTTTCGCCTATTTACAAAGAAAAACATAACAGGCAAAGACACTATTTGTAAATATTATTTATGAACGACTCTGTACAGGGCATCCCGACGATTTCCCTGTCAAAGCGCCTGACCGGTTCCTACACGTCACAACTCCGCTTCGGGCACGAGCCCGAAGCTGCGCAGAAATTCCGCCTCGTCCGCCCGGCCGGTGCGCACCTTTACCCACAACCGAAGGTGCGTTTTCCGGCCCAGGAGCCGCGCAATTTCCAGGCGCGCGGCCTGCCCGGCCTGCTTGATGTTGCGCCCGGCGCGACCGATGACCATGGCTTTGTGTGTGCTCTTGGCAACATTGATCACCGCGTGGATTTCCACCGCGCCGCTTTCGTCGTCTTCTTCCCAGGCCTCAATGTCCACGCTCGTAAAATAGGGCAGTTCCTGCCTGAGGGTGAGAAAAAGTTTTTCGCGCACAATTTCCGCGACCATGAAGCGCAGGGGGGCAGTGGAGAACAGGTCTTCAGGGAAACAGGGCGGACCTTCCGGCAAGGCGAGTTTTACAGCCGCCAGCAGTTCCGGCAGCCCTTCCCCGTCCGCGGCGGAAACCGGAAACAGGCCGGCTGCGGGCCACAGTTCGTGCAGACTCGCCAAAAGCGGCAGGAGGCGGGACTTGTCGCCGAGCAGGTCGACCTTGTTGGCAATCACGAAGACGGGCCGCTTTTCGGCGGCGACCGGCGCGCGCAGCGGCGCCAGATCGTTTACGAGAAATTCCGCCTTGCGGGCGTACAAGTCGGCGTCCACGATCACGGCCGGCACATCGGCGCCGTCCAGGGCATCCCAGGCCGCGCGCAACATGAGGCGGTGCGTTCCGCCGCGCTGTTGGTAAATGCCGGGGGTGTCGATGAAA
Source organism: Desulfovibrio sp. (assembly GCA_031276485.1). GTDB lineage: Bacteria > Desulfobacterota > Desulfovibrionia > Desulfovibrionales > Desulfovibrionaceae > Frigididesulfovibrio. Next base: position 18,590 of record JAISMY010000110.1, read on the forward strand.
ATCACCTGCGCATCCCTGTCGGAAAGAATACCCGTTATGCGGTTGCGCGTGGTCTGGGGCAAAGGCGATACTATGGACAGCTTTCTGCCCAGAAAGGTGTTCAGCAAGGTGGACTTGCCGGCGTTTGGCGGCCCGATGAGGGCGACCCTGCCGCATCGGAAAGGCGGCTTGTTCATGGTCTGTCCCCCGAATGCGCGCCCGCCGCGCACCGGCTGAATGTGCCGTCCGCAGCGCGGAGCGGCGGATCTTCTTCCCTGCACCGCGGCGCTGCAAAGGCGCAACGGGGGTGGAAGGCGCAGCCCGGGGGCCTGTCCCAGATCCCGGGCACCGCGCCCGGTATGGCCGCAAGCCGGCGGCGGCGTTCCCGTAACGGCGCTGCAACGCTCCGCCCGGGCGGAAGGTACGAATTCCTCATAATGTTCACAGGGTTCGAGCGCAACAGCCCGACGGTATAGGGATGCGCGGGCCTGGACAGCAATGCGTCCGTCGGTCCGTATTCTACAATGCGCCCGGCGTACATTACGGCCGTATCGTCGGCAATTCGCGACACTATGCCCAGGTCGTGCGTGATGAACAGCAGGGAAGCGCCGGAACCTTCCGTCAGCGAACGCAACAGGTCCAGAATGCGCCTGCCGGTCACGGCGTCCAGGGCCGTCGTCGCTTCGTCGGCGATAATCAGGTCCGGGCCGGGCAGCACGGCCATGCCGATCATCACGCGCTGACGCATGCCGCCGCTCAGTCGGTGCGGAAACTCGCGGGCAACGCCGGCAGGGTCCGCCATGCCCACGCGCTCCAGCACGGCTTCCGCCTCCCGCCCGGCCGCGCGCGCCGACAGCCCCCTGTGCAGACGCAAGCCCTCGCTCATCTGTTCACCTATGCGCATGACAGGGTTGAGAGAACTCATGGGGTCCTGAAAAACCATGCAGATGCGATCTCCGCGTATGCGGTTCAGTTCCCTGTCGGACAGCGCACCCAGGTCCCGGCCCTTGAAATGCGCCGTGCCGCCGAGGATTTTCGCCGGAGGCGACGGCAATAAACGCAAAAGCTGCAGGGCGGCAACGCTCTTGCCGCAGCCCGACTCCCCTACCAGGCAGAGGGTCTTGCCGCGCTCCAGGGAAAAGTCCACGCCGTCCACGGCCAAACCGACTTCTTCACGCGCGCCCGCGCGCATGAAGCCCACGCGCAGGTTCCGCACCTCAAGCAGCGTTTCCCGGCCGTCCGCATTCAGCACGGCCGTCCCGCCTGCCGACCTTTCAGGGAATGCCGCGCCGCGGATTCGATACGCACGGGCAACATGGCCCCGAGCAGTCCGCCTTGGGTATAAGGCGCGTCCGAAGCGCTTTCCGTCACAACATTGACGATGAAGCCGTGCGGCGTGCGCCCGACCCAGACCGCGCCGCCGCTCCCTCCTCCGCTTTCGGGCGACAGGCTGCCGGCAGAGGATCCGTGCTTATCGTCAAGGTTCCCTCCTCCGTTGCTTAAGTCTTCAGCGCCGTCCGCATCCGGCAGCAATTCCGGCATGCGGCTCCTGCCTTCCAGAAGGACGGTGCAGTTGCTTCCCACCTGGGCCTGCAGCAGTTTCTGCGACACCTTGTCCTGATATTCCTGCAGGCGGGCGAGACGGTCCAGGGCCGTGCGGCGGTCGACTTTGTCCGGCAGCGCGACCGCGCGGGTTCCGGGCCGGTCCGAGTACACAAAGGAAAAGGCGGCTGCAAAACCCACTCTTTCCAGTAAGCGCATACTGTCTTCAAAGTCCTCGTCCGTCTCTCCCGGAAAGCCGACGATGATGTCCGTGGTCAGGGCTATGTCCGGCCTCGCCTTCCTGAGACGGTCGACGAGGCGCAGATAGGCGGCCGTGTCGTAGCGCCGTTTCATGGCCTTGAGTATCGCGTCCGAGCCGGATTGCACGGGCAGGTGCAGGCGCGGGCAGAGTACGGGGCTGTCGCCGAACTGTTCGATGACTTCAGGGGCGAGATCCTTGGGATGGGAGGTGACGAAACGCAGGCGCGACAACCCGGGGATCGGCGCCAGCGCACGCAGCAGTTCGGCGAAGCGCGTACCGTCCCCGCCGCCGTCCGGACCATACGCGTTGACGTTCTGTCCGAGCAGGGTGATTTCGCGCGCCCCGCCTTCGACGAGGCCCCGGCATTCCCGAAGTATGTTCTCCGCCTTGCGCGACTTTTGTCTGCCGCGCGTGAAGGGCACTATGCAGTATGTGCAAAAATTGTCGCAACCCTGCATGATACCGACAAATACGGAAGGCGGGACGGCGAAGGCGCTCTGCTGCGCCGGGTCGCACAGGGGATCAAGGCATTCTTCGTAGGTTTCGCTGAACTCCGGCAGGCCTATGCGCAGATCGGGATCCTCCGTCAGACGGACCAGCGCGTCAACCGCGCCGACGAAACTGTCGCCGAAAAGCAGACGCACCTGCGGAAAGCGCTGCATAATCGTGTCGCCTGCCCGGCGGGCGACGCAGCCGCCGACGCAGACCAGGGCGTCCTTTTTCCCGTGCGTCCTGGTGTACTCGGCGATGCGTCCCAATTCCGAGTAGACTTTCTGTTCCGGCTTGTCGCGCACGGCGCAGGTGTTTAGAATGTGGATCGCGGCGTCTTCAAAGGTGCTTTCCCGAAAACCGGCAGCAGTCAGCAAGCGGGCCAGACGCGCCGATTCGGCGGCGTTCATCTGGCAGCCGAAGGTCCGCATGTGAAATGCCGGCAACAGGCGAGGGGCAGGAGACGCCGATGCATCCGCCGGATACGCAAGCGGAGGCATGGTCGCCTTTCCGGACACGGGCAGGCTTCCACGGGCGCAATCAACGGCCGGTGACGACATCGCCGGCCCGTACGCGTTCTCGAACACGGGCAAGGGCCAGGTAAGGAGAGCTGACGGAGACATGGGCAAGCTCCGGAAAACAGGTGGAGACGCAGGCAAAACCGGGGAGAGCGGCAGGTTCCGGTTACTGCTTTCCGGCATGGCGCAAGGCCGTTTCCACGGCCTCCTCAAAGAGTTCCCGACCCACGGCGCCGCGCACCATGAGGTCGTTGATCAAAAAGTGGGGGGTACCGGAGATGCCCAGATTATCGGCCTCTTTGCCGTCAAAATCAAGGCGTTGCCGCACCGCCGGCGAGTTCGCCGCGCTTTTGAGTTTTTTGAAGTCGTAACCGAGGCTTTCCGCCGTTTTTTTCAGGAATTCCTCGCCTTCACGTTCATACTGTTCCGAGCCGTTGAACAGGGCATCGTGAAATTCCCAGCCCTTGACGGGGTCAAGCAGGAAGGCGGCCGTTGCGAATTTCGCGGCCGTTGCGGAAACCGGATCCTCTTTGGGCAGGGCTTTGAAGGTCATGCGGAGTTTGCCGTCATATTTCTGCAGAAGCCGGCTCACGTCGTATTCAGCCTGACGGCAGTACGGGCAGGTGAAATCGGAATAGACGACCATGGTGACCGGGGCGTCGGCCTTGCCGCGGAAGGACCTGTCGTCGAGCTTGACGATTTTGCGCTGCTTCACGTCCTGTTCCCATTGGGCAAGCAGGGATTTGCGCCTGCGCAGCATGTTGCCCTGCTGGGCTATTTCCAGAACGGTCTCGCTGTTCTCTTTGAGGATGTCCAGAACCAGTTCGGGGTGTTCGTGAAGTTCCCTGCGCACGGCTTCGCGCACGGAGACCTCACCCGCGCCCGTCTGCGCGCCGAGGACCGGCCCGCAGGCCGGCGGCGCGATGGACGCGAACGGCAGCAGACAAGGAAATAAAAGCGAAATATAGGGATGCGTTCTAAAAAAAGCGGGTTTCATCAACATTTCCTTTATGGACTGAAATTTCTCCATTTCGGCCGATTCCCGGTTGACTCCCGGCAAAGCCGGGAATACCATGCAACGGCCCTTTCCTTGAGGAAAGGGACAATGTGCGGGCGCTCTCCGATGGGGGTGCCGGGCGGAGAAGGGTAGCGGTGCGGAACAAGGCTGCTTCGGCCGGACGAAATATGTTGCGGACGTGTTGGGGAACCCCGTTTCGCATCCGATGCCGTAGGGTATTCCCGGCGTTGCCGGGAGTCAATCGGAAATCTGGGGATCTGGGGGGCGCGTGTCGGGCTTTGCCCGTAAAGGTATGCCCGGCTCTGCCGGGCGTCAAGCTGAGATCTCCCTGAAGGGAGAGGTTTCAAACCAAAAAGGAATTTTTGATGAAAATCATGATTATCAACTGCGGCAGCTCTTCCTTCAAATATCAACTGCTGGACATGCGAACGCACACCGTACTCTGTTCGGGGCTGGTGGAACGTATCGGCGACAGCGCCGGACGGCTCATTCATAAAAAGAGCCCCGACACGGACAGCGAGCGCAAAATAAGCGAAGACGGCGTGTTCCCCGACCATACGGCGGGAATGATGCGGGTCGTCACGCTGCTCACAGATCCCGAAGCAGGCGTTCTGCGCGATCTTTCGGAAATAAGCGCCTGCGGGCACCGCGTGGTGCAGGGGGGCGAGGAATTCACCAAGTCCACGCTGGTTACCGGGGAAGTGCTGGACAGCGTGCGCAAACTTTGTCCTCTTGCGCCCCTGCACAACCCGGCCTGTATTCAGGGCATTGAAGTGGCTGTGAAAATCCTGCCCCACTGCCCGTCAGTTGCGGTTTTCGACACGGAATTTCATTCAACGATGCCTCCACACGCCTACATGTACGCCCTGCCCTACGCGTTTTACGAGCAGAATCGCGTCCGCCGTTACGGCTTCCACGGCACGTCGCACAGCTATGTGTCGCGCAAGGCAGCGGATTTTCTCGGCAAAGCGCCCGAAGACGTCAATGTCGTCGTCTGCCACCTGGGTAACGGATGTTCCATCAGCGCCGTGCGCGCGGGAAAATGCGTGGATACCAGCATGGGGCTGACCCCTCTGGCCGGGGTGATCATGGGTACGCGTTGCGGGGACATAGACCCGGCCGTTCCGGCGTATCTCTGCGCGCAGACGGGTCTCGGTCCGGAAAAGATCGACTCGGTACTCAACCGCGAGAGCGGTCTGAAAGGCATTTGCGGCCTCAACGACATGCGCGACATCCATGCCGCCTGCGCCGCAGGCAATGAGAAGGCCGCCCTGGCCCTCGACATGTTTTGCTACAGCATCAAAAAATATATCGGAGCCTACTATGCCGCGCTGGGCAACGTGGATGCCCTGGCGTTCACGGCGGGCATCGGCGAAAACGACGGCATCACCCGCGCCGCCGTCTGCGCGGGGCTTGAAGGTCTGGGCATAGCCGTGGACCCGGCCGCAAACGGGGTGCGTTCATCCGAACCGCGCGCGATAAGCCCCGCGGGCGCAAAAGTTTCCGTACTGGTCATACCGACCAACGAGGAACTGGCCATTGCCCAAGCCGTACAGCGCGTACTGCAGGAACGCTGACGGCAACAGTCGGGCCGGCCGGAAGGAAACCGGTTTTCCCGGCAACATACACCCGCGTAAAAGCAGAAGTGTATAAAAAACGGGCCGCGCTCAAGGAAACTGAGAGAGACAGGCAATGAATACGGACGCATCTCCGCCCCCCGCCGATGCGGAAAATACAAAAAAAACTTTCCGGGTCAAGAGCAAATCCCTCTGCCGCATTCTACCCATGCTCATACCGGCGCTTTTTTTCGGATACCGACAAGTCTCCAACGAATTGGAAAAAAAGGCTCAACAGCGGAATAAGTACGAAATTGAGGCATCGGCGAGGAAAATAGTGCGAGAAATTGGAGATAAGAGGAGACGGAGCGAACTTTTTTTCGCGTTGCCGAAAGATATCGTCGCCGCCTTCTCAGAACCCGGAGACGCTGAAGCGTTCAATAGAATATTGTTCGCAGCCGTTGCGGAGTCTGCCGTCTATACAGACGCGGTCAACCGCGTGCTCAAAAGCGGGGGGCACAAAGCAGCCATGCAAGCCGCGATGCTCTATTGTCGTGAAATAGACGTTGTGAAAGAAAAGAACAAGGAGGAAATTTCCTCTATGGGGGCTTGCCTGGAAAAATTCGGATTCCAGACCGCAGTGACCGGCGATCGTCTGACGATATCGGCCGGCGGTGAACAGCCGGAAAACGCCTCAGCCCGGCCTGCTCAAGAAAATTAGACACTAGCGACTGAGTTGATTGTCAAAATTCCACATGATGTAAAATGTTTTAATACAACTAGTTATATATTAAAATAGTACTCGAAATTTTAATAATTAGACACTAGTTGAATGAATTGAGACTCTGCCCACAGCTTTCCATTATTTTCTTCAATTGTTCTATAAAAGTTCTGTCATCCAATACATATCCCTTCTTCTGAGCCAAGGATTTCTCAAGGAGTCTGCCACAGCGCATAAGGGCGATCCGGGTAGCCGCATAGTCCTCGCATTCCGCTATATCTACTCTGCATTTACTATCAATATCTTTTATATAGTAGCGCCTTTTTACATTCCAACTTCTGATGCACATATGATAAAGATATTGATTAATGCTGAAAGTACCGAAAGGTCTGCGGTTAGTGCCGAAAAGAAGAGTATGCTCTTTCTTTTTGTTCACTCCGCGCGCCATATATTGAGCTTCGTCCGTTCTATCAAGGTCATAGCATATATAGTCAGGACCGTAATAGTAATATTGCGGAAAATCGGCGCATTGCATCCGCAGGCCATAGTCGCCGTCCTCCGCCCCATAGAGGCCATATTCTTCATTCCAATACCCAAGAATATCAGAGACGGCTTTGGGTATGAAAATGCCCGTTCCCGCCAGGTTTTCCCTGCATATACCCAAGATTCCGTCTTCTGTATGCATGGCGCCGAATTCTCTCAAAAGACGTTCTTTTGTTGCCGCATATCCCAGGGTTGACAGCGATTTGCCGTGACGCCAAAGCCTGAATAATGACGCTATCCAATCTTTTCTGACCGGAGCGGTATCATTGTCGATTTTACAGTAGAATGGAGCAGGAGTCATTTCCCAGCCGATATTGCAGGCGCATGCTATGCCCATATTTTTCGGCAAAAGAAACAGTTTATCGATGATGCCGTCTTTATGAAGCTTTCTCAGTTTGTCGACAAGCTCCGCTTCCGACCCGTTGTCGACAACCGTTATCGAAAAAGGAATTGACCGGTCACTTTTCCAAAGTGCCGCCAAGGCTCTTTGTGTAGCTGTCAAACGGTTAAAGACCGGCATTGTGAAATTTATAACAACATCGCGCATAACACACCGGTTCGTTTATGCGGCCTGAATCCCCGCACGCAACGCCATGGTCTTCCCGAGTTCGTCGCCTTGCCGCCGAAACGTTGCTGTTTCAGCAAGTTATACCAATTTGCTTTCTGCAGAAAGCAAATTGGTATGGCGGAGGCGAAGCCGCCGCCCGCAAGTTTTTGAAAAATCAGGCTTTGCCTGTTTTTTAAAAACTTTGGCGTCTTGCATTCAAACCCGTTTGAATGCAACTTGGTATTAAAAGACTTGTTCGGACCTCTGTGATAAAAGTTTCGGCGTCCCCAAGGGAATCCAAATATACTATATAACTATGTGATATAGAACAATTTTACCTATGAAAAAATTATTTGATACCCAAGATAATACCCAAAAATCCATCCGATGAAAAAATATTTTTTCGGGCCATTTCGGGCAAATTCATTTTCAATTTCTTGTGCTGACATTGTTTTCAGAACATAGAGCTTGATCATGCCATAAGTATTGGCGCAGTTCAATTCATAAAATTCACCTAAAAAAATGTCGAAACGAAATCAACGGCTGAAATAGCCGTTGACAGAAAATACGGCCTTGGCC
>JAISMY010000098.1 GCA_031276485.1 Desulfovibrio sp.
AGTGAGGGTTGTCGACTGTTTTCGGCCGCGTCTGCCGATGCGGTAAGGCATGCGTATCGGTATGCGGTATTACGGCGGCACTTTATCGACGGTAATGTTGAGATTGTGTTAACCGGAGACTGAAGAAAAAATTAATAATTTCAGCATATTGTATTTTTATATGGCACAACGGTTTTTATTGTCCCACTTTGGGAGGGTTATCCAAGCGCCGTACCCTGCTTTCTTTTCATGAGGAGTTGCAGGGACGGGGCTATGCGGGCAGTTACAGCGCTGTTCGCCGGTATGCGGGCAAACGGCGCGAGCAACGTGCGACACTATCTGACGTGCATGTGCCGTTGACGTTCGGGAAAGGTGAAGTTTTCCGGTTCGACTGGAGCGAGGAGGAGGTGGAGATAGGGAGTGCGGTGCTGCGTGTGGGAGTTGCGCAATTTCGCCTTTGCCGCAGCCGGATGAGTTTTCCGATTGTGCGAAACTTTTCGTACCTTATCAAGGCGTCAGGCCGACCACACGCCGCGGCAGGCGATGGGCATGCGCCAGCCCACACCGAAGGCCTGAGCGGTGATTTTAAGGACCGGCGCGGCCTGCCGGCGTTTGAACTCCGCCCGTTGCACCAGCTCCGCTGTTTTCAGGACGGTTTCCCGCGCGTGCCCGGCCGCGACGACTTCATCAGGGCTTCGCCGTTCTTCAAGCATAAGGCGCAGTATGGCGTCCAACTCGTCATAGGGGGGCAGGCTGTCCTGATCCGTCTGGTTCGGGCGCAATTCCGCCGAAGGCGGCTTGAGCAGGACGTTTTCCGGTATACATGGGCCGCGCGCGGCATTCAAACTGCGGCAGAGCCGGAAGACGTCGGTTTTGTACACGTCGCCGATGACGGCGAGCGCGCCGCACATGTCCCCGTATATTGTGCAGTAGCCGACGGAAATTTCCGACTTGTTGCCTGTTGTCAGCAGAAGTTTGTCGAATTTGTTGGCAAAGGCCATGAGCAGATTGCCCCTGATGCGCGCCTGCAGATTTTCTTCCGCCACATCCGGTGCGCGTCCGGCAAAGCCGTCCGCGAGAACGACATCATAGGCGCTCATGACCGGTTCTATGCTCAGGGTGCGGGTTTCGATGCCGAGATTGCGCGCGAGTACGAGGGCATCGGCCAGGCTGTGCCCGCTGGAGTAAGGCGAGGGCATAAGCAGGCCGAGGACTTTGTCCGGCCCCAGAGCCAGCGTTGCCGCCGCCGCCGTCAGCGAAGAGTCTATGCCGCCGGACAGCCCCAGAACGACCGAAGATTGGCCCGTTTTCAGACAATAGTCGCGCGTGCCTGTGACCAGAGCCTGCAGGATTTCCGCTTCGGGAGCGCATGCGTCCATGGCCGGGAAGGGGGGCGCGGCCGGGATCTCGACAAGGAGCAGGTCTTCTTCAAAGCCTTGTGCCCTTGCGGCGAGCGCTCCGGCGGGAGCGACAAGCATGCTGCGGCCGTCGAAAATCAAATCGTCGTTGCCGCCGACCGCATTGACGTACACGGCGTACGCCGCGTATTTGCGGGCCAGACGCGTCAGCATGTCCTCACGCAGGGACTGCTTGCCCACGGTGAAGGGTGAGGCGGACAGATTGACGAGCAGATCAAAGGGCGGAAGTCCGGCCAGCGGTTCCACGGCATAGGTCGGGACGGTAAGGAAGGCGCTGTCGTTCCAGATGTCTTCGCACACCGTGACGGCCAGGCGCAGCCCCTGATGCTCTATCAGGCAGGGCGAGTCTCCGGGCTCGAAGTAGCGCGTTTCGTCAAAGACATCGTAGGCAGGCAAAAGCCGCTTGCTGTAACGGGCTTCAATGCGTCCCCGGCGGATGAAAACAGCCTGGTTGTGCAACGGCTTTCCTGAACCGGACGTATTGGGGCCTATAGTGCCCAGAACAAGCGCCGGCCCGTAGTCCGCCGTTGCGCCGGCGATGCTGTGCAGGGCCTGTTCCGCTTTGGCCGCAAAGGCCGGGTACAGGAGCATGTCCCGGGGCGGGTAGCCGATCAGGGCAAGTTCCGGAGTAACGCACAGGTCGGCGCCCGCCGCGGCGGCCTTGCGCGTACCCAGAACGATTTTCCCGGCATTGCCGCGGATGTCGCCGACTGTGGAATTGATTTGCAACAGCGCGCACAGCATACGGGCTCCCCGGCGCAGATCGCGTCTCTTATTTATGGAAGCGCTGATTTATACGGTAATGGAATTACGCCTCATACCAATTTGCTTTCACCAGAACGCAAATTGGTATGGCGGAGGCGAATCCGCCGCCCGCAAGTTTTTGAAAAATCAGGCTTTACCTGTTTTTCAAAAACTTTGGCGTCTTGCATTCAAACTCGTTTGAATGCAACTTGATGGGATAGGCCCGCCTCCCTATAACCGTTAGGTGCGCTATCATTGAACGCAAACGGCGTCATCCGTTGAGGAGCGCCAAATAAGGAGACGGGCCATGCGGGAAGCATACTACGTAGGTTTGGACCTTGCCAAGAACATTTTCCAGATCGTTACAGCGGATGAGAAAGGTCTGGAAATAGGCATGTATAGACCCGCCCCGCGCGTCAAGGTTTTTTTGAGTTTTGTCGTGGGAAAAGAACTTGACGCGAAACGGCGCAGGGGATAATAACCTCAATTCACAAAAATTTCCTCCGCAGCAGCCGATGTTGCACCCCCATTTCATTTCCGGGAGACGCACCATGAAAAGGACATACAACCCCAGCCGGATCAAGCGTAAACGGGTGCACGGCTTCCGCGCGCGCATGAGTACGGCGGCGGGACGTGAAATTTTACGGCGCAGGCGCGCCAAAGGACGCAAACAATTAACCGTCTGACCTTCGGCCGTGAACACAGGCTGACCGGAAAAAAGGCGTTTGCGCACTGCTTTGAAGCCGGCCGCCGCCTGTTCTCGACCTCGTTCGTACTCTTTGTACGGCGCAGAGAGGACGATGCCTTGCCGTGGCGCCTGGGTCTGGCCGTGACCCGCAAGGTCGGCCCGGCCGTATGGCGCAACCGGACGCGCAGATTGATCCGCGAGGCTTTCCGCTTGGGACGGGAGGATATTCCCGCCGGTCGCGATTATGTAGTCACGGTCAGGCGGGGCTTTAATCCGCGTCTGCCGGACCTCGGCGCTGTGCGCGCGGAATTGCTGCCCCTGCTCCGCAAGCCCCCCCGGACGCGCGCATAAAGGGATTGCCGATGAACTGCGTTTCCTCTCCGCGTCTTCCGCGAATACGTTGCCTCGCCGCGCTGCCCGTCCGCCTGTACCGTTTGTTGCTGGCCCCGCTGCTTCCCGCTTGTTGCCGCTTTTATCCCTCCTGCTCCGAATATGCCCTGGAAGCCGTCATGACTCACGGGGCGTTGCGTGGATGGCTGCTGGCCATGTATCGCCTGTTGCGCTGCAGTCCCGCGAGCCGCGGCGGCTTTGACCCTGTTCCTCCTCCTCCTCCTCACCGCAGCAGTCGTCGGGATCTGTATGGACAATAGAAACCCGGCGCCCGTCGCTGCGCCGTTTGCCGTCATCCTTGCAAGCCGGCATTTCCGCAACCGTTTCCGGGATATATATGGACAATAGAAACTTGGCGTTTGCCATAGCGCTGTGCATCGTCATCTTTTTGGGCTGGAATTTTATCTCGTACAAAATGGGCTGGGTGCCTGCGGAGAAAACGCCCGGCAGGGCGATTGCCCCTTCCGCCGGGTCGTCCCCGCCGGATGTCCCTGCCGGGTCGCCCGACACGCCCGCCGGCTCGCCGGGCGCCGTTGCGGATTTCGCCGGGCAAGCTCCGGCCTCCGCGGTCGTCACCGGCCGCATGGTCAGCGTGGACACCCCGCTGTACACGGCCGTACTGCAGGCCGACGGCGGCGTGTTGAGCAGATTTACCCTGAAGGGCTACAGGACGGGCATCGGCGCTTCCGCGCCCCTGGTGGAAATGATCGATGTCCCGGCCGCCGCGCTGGCCCCCCTCGGCATACTTCTGGACGGGCTGGCCACCTGGAACGGACCGCTGTGGACCCTCGCGGGCGGCGACCTGAATCTGGCCGACGGCGAAGGCGGCGTCCTGACCTTCACGGCCGATGTGGACGGGGTCGCGTTGCGGCGTGAACTGGCTTTTTCCGCTTCGGACTATGTGATAACGGAGCGCCTCTTTCTTGCGTCTTCCCGGCCGCGGACGGTGAATACGGCCTTTACCCTCGGGGTTTCTTCCCTGGATACGGACCGCAAGGTGTCCGTATTCTCCTCCCTGCGTCACGCCCTGCTCGGCGGCGCGCAGCCGGAGCCGGAAGAGAGCCAGTACAACCCCACGCGCATCGCCTGGCTGCAGGGGACCGACTTCGACGAGGAAAGCGCGGCCGCCGACCTCGCCAAGGGCACCCCGGTCCTGAGCGGCGCTTCATGGATGGGGGTCATGAACAACTATTTCCTCGGCGCCGTCAGCATGGATGATCCGGCGGCCGGGGCCAAAGGCCGCCTGGTCGGCAACGTCTATCATGTGCTGATAGGCAAAACCGGCATCGCCCTCCGGCCGGGCGAAGAAGTCCTGCTGAACAGCGCCTATTTCCTCGGCCCCAAGGAAAGCGGCAGGCTTGCCGCCACGCCCAACAACCTCGCCAGAGCGCTGGACTACGGCTTTTTTTCCGTCATCGCCCGCCCCCTTGTGCGTCTGCTGGTCTTTTTCCACGGCTACACGAACAATTACGGAACGGCCGTCATCCTTATGACCATGCTCATCAAGCTCATTTTCTGGCCGCTGTCGCAGAAAAGCTACAAGTCCATGAACCAGATGAAAAAACTTCAGCCCATGATGCTGAAAATCCGGGAAAAATACAAAAACGACAAGGACGCGATGAACCGCGAGGTCATGCAGCTTTACAAGACTTACAAGGTCAGCCCGGCCGGCGGCTGTCTGCCCATCGTCGTGCAGATCCCCGTCTTTTTCGGTCTGTATCAGGGCCTGCTGAACGCCATTGAACTGCGCCACGCGCCGTTTATCGCAGCCCTGCCGTTTACGGACATCCCCTGGCTCGCGGATTTGGCCTCCCCGGACCCCTGGCTGATCACTCCGTTGATCATGGGCGCGACCATGTTTTTGCAGCAAAAGATGAGCCCGTCCTCGGCCGATCCTACCCAGGCGAGGATCATGATGCTCATGCCTCTGATTTTTACCGCGCTTTTCCTGAATTTTCCGGCCGGCCTCGTGGTGTACTGGCTGGTCAACAACGTGATTTCCATCGGTCAGCAATGGTGGCAGCTTCGCCGCGCCTGAGCGGCTTTACATTGTGCGCTTCCCCTCCCGAACAGGCGGGTTTTTGAGGTTCGGCATGGACAAATTCAAGAATTTTCAGGGGAAAACCCTGGACGAAGCCATTCTGGAAGCCTGCGGGCACTACGGCGTGCCGCGGGAAAAACTGGAAATAGAAATCGTCAACGATGCCAAGAGCGGCATTTTCGGCCTGGTCGGGGTCAAAAAGGCCGAGATACGGGCGGCGCGCATGCAGGTGGCCGAGACCTTGTCCGCCATGCTTGAGGATGCGGACGCCGGGTCCGACGCGCGAACGCCCCCGCCCGCCGATGCTCCCGCCCCTGCCGAAGGCCGGTGGGGACGGCATTCACGCGCGCCCCGCGTTGCGGGGTACGCGGCCGACAGCGGCGTTCCTTCCGGGCAGAAAACGGGGCGCGCGGCTTCCCCCTTGCGCGGACCGGCAGGCCGGGGAGCGCCCGCCGGGCATGAGGCGAAGCGCGGGACCCCCTCCCCCCCTGCTCCCGCCGACAAAGGCATTTCCTCCGTACCGGAAGCGGAGCGCGCAGGTTTACCCGTCCGCAACGGCGTAGACGGTCCGTCCCGGCCTCGCCGCGCCGGCTCCGACAGCTCCGGACAAGCGGAGAGGGCGGAGCGCGATGCGTTCTCCGCAAGCGCAGCCGAAGAGCCGTACCCGCCGCGGAGTTTGCGCGGCGGGTACGGGCCGGATACTGCCCCCCCCGACAACGAAAACAGCGAATACGACGCCTGGAGCCGCGCGTCGGCGCCGGAATTCGACCCGGCAAGCCTTGATCCCGCGCAGCTTACGGACATCGTAAGCTCCGTGGTTGTCGGGCTGGCCGCGCCCATTGTCGGTGAAGTGTCCTGCCGGGTGGAGATCGGCGAACGCTGGGTGCGGGCTGTGCTGGACTGCGGCGACAACGCCGGGCTTCTCGTCGGCCGGGAGGGCCAGACCCTTGCCGCCCTGCAATATCTGGCGGGACGGCTCGCAGCCGGGAAACTGGGCGCCTCACTGCGCCTGCAGGTTGATGCCGGGCACTATCTTGAGCATCGGGAAGATCGGCTCAGAGAGCTGGCCCTGGCGTTGGCGGAAAAAGTCAAGGCTACGCGGCGCGCCCAGGCGACCCGGCCCCTGAGTGCCTATCAGCGGCGTATTGTGCATCTGGCCCTGGAAAACGATCCCGATGTGCTTACCCACAGCAAAGGCGAGGGCTTGCAGCGCCGGGTGTACATCTATCTGAAAAACGCGGCCGGCAATTCGGCGCCTGCCGGCGCGCGCTTCGCAGGCCATGCGCGGCCTTCCGGCAGAGATTTTCCCACGGGTCGGACGCGCTTTGCGGATACGCCTTCCGGCGCGACGGATGCGGACGGTACGCCCGCTACGGACAACGCCGGGGATCCGGACGGACCGGACCCGTGGAACCGCTGACCGGCCGAGGACACGCCGTGCTGAACAAACAGCGCCTGTTGACGCCCGGTCCCACGCCGCTGCCGGAAAGTGTGCGGCTGGGCATGGCCGCGGACATGATCCATCATCGCAAAGCGGCCTTCCGGGCGATGATGCAGGAAATAGGGCAGGGGCTGGCCGAACTTTTCGGCACCGCAGAACCGGTGCTGCCCCTCAGCGCTTCCGGCACCGGGGCTATGGTCGCGGCGGTGAACGGGCTGTTCGCCCCCGGTGAAAAGGTGCTTGTCGTGGAAGGCGGACATTTCGGCCGGCGCTGGACGCAACTTGCCCTGGCCCGCAGGCTGCGCCCCATTGTCCTCGCCGTGGAATGGGGGCGCGCCGTAAGCGCCGAACAGACAGCCGAAGCGCTGAACAACGATAGAGAGATCGCCGGAGTTCTGGTCCAGCATTCGGAAACGTCCACCGGCGTCCTGCACCCTGTTCGGGAGATTGCGGCGCTTGTCCGGGAAACCCCGGCCCTGCTGGTGGTGGACGGGATTTCCGCCGTGTCCGTGACTCCATGCCCCATGGACGCCTGGGGCATAGACTGCCTGCTCACCGGGTCGCAAAAGGGCCTGATGCTTCCGCCGGGGCTGGCCCTGATCGCCCTGTCTCCGCGCGCACGGCGCAAGGCGGAGTCCCTCGGGACCGGCGATGCCTACTTCAACCTGCCGGCCGAATACGCAGCCAACGCCCGGGGGCAGACGCATTTCACAGCGCCGGTGAGCCTGACGATCGGGCTGCGCGAAAGCCTGCGCCTGCTGCGCGCCGCCGGCTTGGACACAGTCTACCGCAAACAGTGGGCGCTGGCGCAGATGGCGCGCGCGGGCATCAGGGCGCTGGGGCTGACCCTTTTCGCCTCCGAACACTACGCTTGGGGCCTGACCTCCATCCTGCTGCCCCCCGGCATGGAAGCCGCGCCGCTGCTGGCGGCAGCCGAAAAACAGCACGGGGTGGTCATGGCAGGCGGACAGGGCGGCGCATTGAAAGAACGCATAGTGCGCATCGGGCACATGGGCTATGTGGATTACGCCGATCTTGCCGCCGGTCTGTACGCCTTTGCGCGCTCCTTTCAGGATCTCGGCGGATTCCTGGGCTGCCGGAACTACCTGGAGCAGGCGCTGGAAGCCTACAGGACGACGCTTGACGAAGGCATACCCGAGGCGTACTTGTGAGCAGTTCCTTCTGAGAGAAAGGAAATCCCCCGCCTGCCGTCCGCAGGGGCGGTGTAGTCAGGCGGACTGGTCCGAATGTGGACTGGAACAAAACCCGTTGTATTTTTTGAAGAAGTCCCACCCCTCGTTAAAGGGGGCGTTATGAGCGACATCCGCGGCGGAATGCCCATCCCCACTTTTTCCACCTTCGCGCTTTCCATGGCCTCCTCGGTGCTGGTGAATCTGGGTGAAGTACCCGATCCGGAGACCGGCAAGGTACAGGAAAACCACGACATGGCCCGGCACGGCATAGATACTCTGTCCATGATCAAGGACAAGGTCGAGAACGGCCTCGACGAAGAGGAAAAACATCTGCTGGATGGTCTGCTGTACGAGTTGCGCATGAAATTCGTGGTGAAAAAGCCGTGAGCAGTCCCGGGGCGGCCGATAAAAGAGGCGGCGCGTCTCAGGGCGCGGCCCGAAGCGGTACGGATAGGGCCTGCGGAAGCGTGGAGTCCGTGTCGGTTCCCGGGGTGCGTGTCGGTCTGGTGGGAGCGACCGGGTACACGGGGATGGAACTGGCGCGCCTGCTGGCCGCGCATCCCTTTATGCGCCTTACCCGCGCCACCTCGCGCAGGGAAGAAGGCCGCGATCTTGCCGACCTGCATCCTTTTCTGCGCGGCACGGCCGCCGGAGAACTGCCGGTCAGCGCGCCCGACCCCGAGGATCTTGCCCGCGCCTGCGATCTGGTGTTTCTCGCGGTGCCGCACGGCGCCGCCATGTCCATCGCCGCGGAGCTGTTGCGGCGCGGCTTGCGTGTGCTTGACCTGTCGGCTGATTTCCGCCTGCGCGACACGGCGGTCTACGAACGCTGGTACGCAACGGGGCATACGGAGCGCGCCCTGGCGGCCGAGGCCGTCTACGGCCTGCCTGAACTGCACGGCGCGGAACTGGCCGGGGCGCGGCTCACGGCCAACCCCGGCTGTTATCCCACGGGGGCGATACTCGGCCTGTACCCGACCTTGAAAAACGGCATTGCGTGCGATGCCCCGCCGATCATAGACGCCAAGTCCGGGGTCAGCGGCGCCGGGCGCGAAGCCAGGGTCGGCTCTCTGTTCAGCGAGGTGTCCGACAACTTCAAGGCTTACGGCCTTGGCACGCACCGGCATACGCCGGAAATTGAGCAGGAATTGTCGCTGATTGCGGGCAGGCCGTTGACGGTGTCTTTCAGCCCCCATCTGCTTCCTGTGAACCGCGGCATCTTGTCCACCATATACGTTGATCTCAGGCGCCCGGACGCGGCTTTGCGGGATATCCGCGCCCTGTATGCCGAAGCCTATGCCGACCATGCGTTTGTGCGCCTGTTGCCGGACGGGGCGTTGCCCGACCTGCGCTCGGTGCGCGGTTCCATGTACTGCGACATCGGACTGGTCAAAGACGAACGCAACGGGCGGCTGATCATCGTCACCTGCATAGACAACATGTGCCGGGGGGCATCCGGTCAGGCCGTAGCCTGCGCCAACCGCATGTGCGGACTGCCGCCGGCGGCCGGTTTGGGATTGATTCCCTTGGCGCCCTGAGGCGGAATGCCGCGCGGCCCTCGCGCGGCGCAACACTGCGGCCTTTCAGCGCGCCGGATAGTTACGCGTCCGCAACAGCGACAGCATATACTGCCCATAACCGGTCTTGGCCAGGGCGGCGGCCAGTTTTTCCAGTTGCGCATCGTCGATAAATCCCTTGCGCCACGCGATTTCTTCAATACAGGCGATTTTCAGGTCCTGCCGGCTTTCCACGGCATGTACAAAGGCGCCTGCTTCGAGCAGGGAATCGTGCGTGCCCGTGTCCAGCCAGGCGATCCCGCGTCCGAGAACGTGTACATACAGTTCTCCGGTTTTCATGTAGGCCTTGTTCAGATCCGTTATTTCCAGTTCACCCCTGGCCGAGGGGCGCAAGGCGGCGGCCAGGGCGGACGCGCGGCCGTCGTAAAAATACAGGCCGGTCACGGCGTAGTTTGACGCGGGTTTTGCCGGTTTCTCTTCAAGCGCGAACACCTTGCCGTCCCGGTCAAAGGTGACGACGCCGTAGCGTTCCGGGTCGCGCACATGGTAGCCGAAAACCGTGGCCCCGCGTTCCTGCGCCGCAGCGGCGGCCAGAGCCCGGCCCAACCCCTGCCCGAAAAAAATGTTGTCCCCCAGGATAAGGCAGACATTGTCTCCGGCAATATAGTCAGCGGCCAGGATAAGGGCCTGGGCTATACCCTCCGGGCGCGCCTGCTCGCGGTATGTGAAACGGCAGCCCAGCGCCGTGCCGTCACCGAGCAGCTTGCGGAACAGCGGCAGGTCTCTGGGCGCGGAGATGACGCAGATGTCCCGGATACCCGCCAGCAGCAGCACAGAAAGAGGATAATAGACAAGAGGTTTGTCGTAGACCGGCAGTATTTGCTTGCTGACCGCCAAGGTCAGGGGATGAAGCCTGGTGCCGGAACCTCCGGCCAGGACGATGCCTTTGCGGAAAAAACCGACCGGATTTTGTCCGGAGCGGTCTGCAGGCGTTTCCAGGGGATGCAGCGTTCCGTTTGTGCGCAGAGAAGCAGGCGCGTGACTTGCGGCGGCGATGTTTTTCATACTCTCAAAGCGGCTCTCAACTATCATCATAACTGCTTGAAGATCTTGGTCGGAGCGGCCCGATTCGAACGGGCGACCCCCTGCTCCCAAAGCAGGTGCTATATAGTTTCACTATTTTTCATAAATTTATATTTAGCCTTATTTCTCAAGGCATTTGCGGCTTTTTTTTGATTTGACGATATTCTTTTTTTCGTCTGTTTTCAGAAAAAAGGTTGGAAATAGGGTTGGAAATTTTTTAGGGGTTGGAAATGCCGTCAATAAAAAGAGAGAAGACCAGCTACCCTGGTGTCTTCTACCGGGTGGCCGAGCGCAAAGGCAAATCCGGTGAAGAACGGATTTACCATATCGTGTTCAAGCAAGAAGGTAAAGTTGTCGAAGAAAAGGTTCAGCAATTCTAATTTTAGAAGTGGTATACGTTATAGTCGTGAAATATCACAATTTTTTATGATTACGGAGGAGGGACACCGGTTATGATT
>JAISMY010000025.1 GCA_031276485.1 Desulfovibrio sp.
TTTTCGGCAGAGGGAGAAAAGACTTTATTCCGGAGTCGGAACAAAATTGCCGGATGCCGCGTTCGACGCCAAAGTTTTTGAAAAACAGGCAAAGCCTGATTTTTCAAAAACTTGCGGGAGGCGGCTTCGCCTCCGCCATACCAATTTGCTTTCTGCTGAAAGCAAATTGGTATCACGCGTAAAATGCCATAATGGCACGACACGCAACGTAAGTACGCTCACGCTTGGGATGAGCCGAGTTTCTTTCCATTGCCGCTGCCGCGTTTCTCGGCTATAGTCTTCGGGTCGGCCGCCTTCACCACGGCTTGGGGCGTTGCCTTAATCCGCCCCTATATTTGTGGAAGACGCTGCCTTACCGGCTTTGGCCGCGCCGCCGATATACGGGAGAAGGCCGGTGCGGCATTCACTTGTAACACGGCCGGTTAAGCAGCTTTTCACGGCACATCCCTCTATTTTGATGCACACTGTCTTCCGATGAACCGGCCCTTCCTGCTCATTCCCAGGCAACGCAACTTTCTCAAGGTGCTTTTGGATATCGCCCTGCGGGACACGGACGGCGACCTAGGCCGCGCGGTCTTCGTGTTTCCGCACGCGCGGCCGGCGCGTTACCTTCCCCTGTTGCTGCGCGAACGGACCGGAAGGATCTTTCCCGGCTTTGCGCCGAACGGCCCGGAGCATGCCGCGCAGGACACGCCCTCCGTGCGGGAATCTGCGCGCCGGCCGTTATTCCTGCCGCGCACCTGCACGGCAACCGGACTCATGGAGGAACTCAACCGGCTTATCCTGCCGCGCCCCCGCCGCCGCGCCGGCCTGCTCGACCGCATCGGGCTGCTGCTTGCCGCTCTGCGTGAAGAGGGCCGCGAATCTACCATGCCTTTCGACACGGACGCAGCCGGCTTCTTCCCTTGGGGCATCCGTCTGGCGGAGCTTTTCGAGGAATGCTTCGCGCAGATGAGCACCCCGGTGAACTTCCAGTATGCCGAAGACCTTGCCCTGCCTTACGCCCGAGGGCTTCTGGCCCGGCTGCGACCGCTTTTCGTCCGCTACAGGCGTCTGCTTGATGCGGGAGACTATACCACCGAAGGCCTGAATGCGCGCATTGCCGCCGAATTCGTTGCGGAACAGGGCAGACTGCCTGGGAACTTCCTCGCCGGCGCCTTCTTTTCCGCCGCGGGCACAGCGGCGGAAACGGTCGTCTATCTGGCGGGATTCCACACGCCGACCGGCGCGGAAGACCTCATTTTCCGCCGCATGCGGGATGATCTGGACGCCCGCGTCGTCATCCACGCCGACGGAGCCTTGATGCGCCCCGGAGACGGCGGTCCGCACTGGAGCAGCCTCTCCTTTGCAGATTGGGCCGCGCGCTGGGGAACCCGCATGGAACTTGCCCCCGGTTGCGGGGGAGAACGCGGCAAAGAACCGCGCATCCGCTTCTACGCCGCCTACGATCTGCATTCCCAACTTGACGTTCTGCGCCGGGAACTTGCGGGATACGGCGGGGAACATCCTTCCCTTTCCCCCGGCGAACGCGTGCGCGGCGGAATGTCCGCTTCCGCAGCCGGCAGGCCCGACGTCGAACCGGCCGACGACCCGTTCGACGCCGGCACCGCAGACGACCGATCTGTGGATACGGCCGTCTTCCTGACGCGCGGCGACCTGCTCATGCCCGTGCTGCACCACCTGCCGTACGCGGACATCAATATTTCCATGGGACTGCCCCTCGCCCGCTCACCCCTTGCCCGTCTGCTGGACACGGCGGCACGCCTGCAGGAAGGGCGTACAGTAAACGCCTGCTACCGGCGCGATCTTCTCGACCTGCTGCGTCACCCGTACATCACCATGCTCCGTCCGCAAGCGGACGGGGCGCATGCTGAAACGGACTCCGGCTTCCGCCGCGAACTTTTCCGCCTGGACCTCGCCCTGCGCGCCCAGGGGCACAGCTATGTGAATCTGTACGCCCTTATGGAAGAACTGTACCAGGCAACGCCGCCCGAAGACATGCCGCCGGCCCCGGTACTCGCGCTGCTGGAAGAATGCTGCCGCACGTTTCTGGACGCCTTTGCCGGTATCCACAATGCCGCAGGGCTGGCCGCAGCGCTGGACGGAGTCTGCCGCCTTGTGCTCCGCTGCGGGGCGCGGCTGCTGGAACGCTTTCCCATCGACGCCGAATGTCTTTACCGTTTACGCCGTTCCCTGATTCCGGAACTGGCGGCATCCGAACTGTCTGCCGAACATTTGCCGCAGGAGGCGCTGTTCACGCTGATGCGCGGTCTGCTGGACAACGCGCGCGTCCCCTTTGAGGCCGAGCCTCTGGTTGGTCTGCAGGTCATGGGCATGCTGGAAAGCCGCCTGCTCGCCTTTCGCCGCGTCATCATTGTGGATGCCGTGGAAGACGCGCTGCCCGGATCGCCGGAAGGAGACCCTCTGCTGCCCGACGTCCTTCGCCCCGAACTGGGCCTGCCTGCCCGCTACGCCCGTGAACAGCTTGTCGCCCATACCTTTTTCAGCCTTGTCGCCGGATCGGAAGAGCTTATCCTGCTCTGGAGGGAAGGTGACGATGCCGGGGCGCCGGGAGAAAAAAAGAAAAAAAGCCGTTTTGTGGAAGAACTGCTCTGGCAGGAAGAAAAAAAGCGCGGACATATCCTGACCGGACAGGAAAACGACGACCCGCTGACCGTGCTCACTCCTTCCGTACCCCCCGTGAACACGGTGTGCCGGAGCATAATCGTGGACGACGCGACACGCGCGCTTGTCGGGCGACTGCTTGCACGGCGGGTTTCCGCCTCCCTGCTGGACGCCCGGCTGCGCTGTCCGGCCGCATTTTTTTACGAGCGTCTGGCCCGCATAACCCCTGCGGTCGAAGCAGCGGAAGGCGATGATCCTCTTGCCGTGGGCAATATGCTGCACGCCGCCCTGCGCGACTTTTACGCCGAACGCCTGGACCGCGCCTTGCCGGCCGGAGCCGGGGCGCCGGCCGAAGACAGCTGCGAATTGTACCGACTCGCCGTCGAATCCGATATCGGCGCCGGATTGTTCCGCAGGTTGCCTGCTGATTCCCGGATCATGCTTGACGAAGCGCTCCGCAAACGTCTGGCCTCTTACCTGGAAAGGCAGCCGCCCACGACGGTTCTGGCCGTCGAGTGCGCCCTTACGGCATCCTTTGCCTGCTCTTGCCGGCCGGAGACCGATGCAGCGGCCGGCGCCTTTCCCGCGCGCTTTTCCCTTGCCGGGACCGTGGACCGCCTGGACTTGCGCGCCGCCGTCTGCGGAGCGGGCGGGGAAAAAACGCTTTCCCCGGAAGATGCGGCGGCGCGCGAACCGCGCCGGGGAGTAGTCATCCTGGACTACAAGACCGGGAGTCCGCAGAAAATCGCTCCGGCGCTCTGGCGTGACGCGGATTTGCTGCGGCGGGTCAAGATGTGGAACGCGCACGGCGGGCGCGCGGCCGGACACGGCGCGGACGCTGAGGCCCGCTCCCTGTTTGCCGAAATCGCCGACAGGCTGCCGAGCATACAGCTGCCCTTTTACCTGCTGCTCTATTCCCTGGCGCGGGAACAGGGCACGGGTGCGCCCGACCCGCCCGGCCGCAATGTTGCGGCTGTCAACGCGGCCTGGATGGACCTCGGCGGCGACGGCGGCGAACATTTTTTGTTCCCTGATTCTTTTTCTTTTGAAGAACGGCAGACTGCAATCAGAGAATCCATCCCGGCGCTTGTGGAATTCCTGCTGCGCGACATGCTGACCGCCCCCACGGCCGAGGCGAGGCCGGGCAGGTATTGCGGGTGGTGTTCTTCCAAAAAATTATGCATGGTCCTCGACAGGCGTGAAGAAATTCTTGCCCCATGACTTATCGCCGGCACGCTTTTCAAAGGGGGCGGCGTAAAATTGTATTACAATGCGGAACGCGAAGCATCACGGTTATTCCTCCGGTCTCCGCCGGTAAAAACTCGCGAAATTATGAACAATGAAGGAACCTCCAATGCGCATCTACATTGCCGCTTCCTGGAAACATCAGCATGCCGTGGAAATGCTCTCCGAACTTCTGGAGAACAGGGGACACGGAATTTTGTCCTGGTTGCGTGAAGGCAGGCCGGAAGAAGCCTTTTTGTCCCGTCTTGATCTGGAGCGCTTTATACGATCCGAAGAAGGGAAACGCGTGTTCGAGTTTTGCGCATCGTCTGTGACGGGCAGTGATCTGGTCATCTATCTCGGGCCGTCGGGCTGCGACGCCTGGGCCGAGGTAGGCGCGGCTTACGGTTGCGGGGTGCCGGTTCTCGGTCTGCTTGCCAAGTCTGAGGACATCGGGCTCATGAGGCACATGATCCGCTCCTGGTATTCTTCGGTCAACGAGCTGCTGGAAGCGGTCCGGATTCTGGAGGACGGCGAATCCAGCCGTTTATAGCATTTAACCTGTCTATAACAAACTCCTGCAAGAAAGAGCCGGAAATCAAGTTTTTCCGGCGATTTTTAAAGAAAAAAAGTTAAAGGGCCTCTTGAAATTCATAGAGGGAAGGCTGTAATGATCAGCAGGCGCGTTTCCGTCAGCGTCCGGGGATCAGGATTTTATTTTTGTCCTGGGGGGCGCGCGCTTCTACTTTGTGGTCGATGAGCAGTTCTGCGCCGCTTTCCAGGCGGGCTTTCCAGACATAGACCTTGGCACCGCCTTCTTCCGGCGGATTGATGCGTATTTCCGGTTGCGGCGCGGACTGCGTCGTTATGTATACGGCATCGTTTTCCGAGACGGGGACAGGGTCTTCCAAGGCTATGTCCACGGCGCGTTTGCGCAGGTTTCTGACGGTGAACAGCCAGTGGCGGGTAAATGTTTCGTCTTTTGCGAACAGGCCGTGCTCGCCGCCGGAAC
The DNA here is from genome assembly GCA_031276485.1 of Desulfovibrio sp. Classification (GTDB taxonomy): domain Bacteria; phylum Desulfobacterota; class Desulfovibrionia; order Desulfovibrionales; family Desulfovibrionaceae; genus Frigididesulfovibrio. The sequence continues at coordinate 4,862 of JAISMY010000025.1, forward strand.
GGGCGACATTGCGCATTTCGGCGCTGACCTGGGGGTCGGCGCCGAAGAAGATCGTCCCCTTGTCGCTGTTGAAGCTGAAGTTGCGGTTGCCGACGACGACGCCGTCCACGGAAAAGCGTGCCGGGGCGGGCGGCAGCGCCAGGGGGGCGGGCAGAGTGAGGTCGGCGGTCAGGAACGCCCTGTCCGTGACGTAGGGGCGCAGGGTATAAGAGAACGCGGCTTTGAGGATTTCCGGCGTCGGGTGCAGGCGCAGGGGCGTATTGTGTTGCAGGCTTTGTTTGCCGACGCGGCGGAGCCGGAAGGCGGACTGCTCGGTCTGCGCCGGTCCGGCCGGAGCCGGTAAAGACGGAGCCGGCGCATCGACCTGCTGCCGGGTGAGAAACGCCGCGCGCGGGACCGGGCGGTTTTCCCCGTCATGGGCGGCGGCAGCAGTGGGCGCTGGGGGTGTTTTGTCGGCTGTTATGATTTCCCAGGGCCGCAGTTTGGGAGGAGCGAGGACTCTGTCCCGGCGCAGGGCAGCGATGTAGATGTCCGTATGGTTCCACGCGATGCCTGAGTTCTGAGTCAGGGTCGCCTCCTGGTAGACGGCGATTTCACCTGTATCCGGGGCCGCGTCGAGGGTATAGCGCAGGCTGCACGAGGTGGGCAGGGTGTAGGTGTAGGTCAGGTTGTGCTGTTTTTTGTCCGCGGGATGGGGGACTATATACAGTTCGCGTTTGCGTGGGCCGTCGTAGTCCTGCAGGGCTTTGCGGGCTTTTTCCAGGCGCGGCGCAAGGTCTGTCAGGATGCGTTGTTGTTTGTCGCGCTCGGCGTACACTTTGGGGTAACGATCTGCGTAGTCCGCATCCAGAGCGGAGGCTTCGCCGGCCGGGGAAAAGGCTGCAGCGCTTTTTTTGCCGGGGCGGTCCGAAGGGGGGGCGGCGCAAGTGACGGCGGGGGAGTCCGCGTAGACATCGAAACTTTTGCGCAGCAGGGCGAGGCGCGCTTCAGCCGCCGCGGCCGCACCCTGAGCCCGCGCCTGTTCTGTTTCCAGCGCAACGACCGTTTCCAGCAGGGCGCGCCGCTCGGGCGAACTTTCCTTGTCGGGCAAGGCGGCCGCGTAGGTGGAGGCGTGTCGGCCGTGGGGGGCGAGCAGGCTTTCGGCTTCCAGTTCGTCCGGGCGGTAGATGCTTTGCGCCGGAATGCCGTCTATGCGGAGCATCAAGGAGTCGGGGTCGGCCCCGGCAGGCAGGACGAGGACAAAGCCTGTTGCGCCCGACGGTAGTTTTTCGGCTTCCAGATTTTGGTTGACGCTCAAGCGCGCTTCGTCCGGATAAAACACCGCTTCGGAAGGTTGCGCGGGGTCGGGGGCGAAAGCCGGGGCGAGCGTTGCAGAGAGCAGCCACAGCAGCGCGGCGACAGGCGCGGTAAGGCGGGAGCGGGGAAAGGACACGGGGGAGTCTCCTGGTCTTCGGTCGTCAACGCGCAGCCGCGTCCGCGCGGATGCGGGCGATGAGCGCCGTTGTGGAAAAGTTTTCGAGCAGGGGCAGGGAGAGTACCCGCCCGCCGCGGGCTTTGACCTGTCCGCAGCCTACGATGCGTTCTGTCGGCCAGTCGCCGCCTTTGACCAGCACATCGGGTTCAAGGGCGAGGATCAGCGCAAGGGGGTCGGGCTCGTCGAAGCCCGTAACGAAGTCCACGGACGCAAGGTGCGCAAGGATGAACGCGCGCACCGGGAAGGGGTTGATCGGGCGGTTCGCGCCTTTCCCCAAAGCGCGCACGGAGGCGTCGCTGTTCAGTCCCAGAACCAGGCAATCGCCCTCGGCGCGGGCGCGGGCCAGCAGGTCCACATGGCCGGGGTGCAGCAGGTCGAAGCAACCGTTGGTGAACACCAGCCGTCCGCCGCGCGCGCGCAGCTCCGCCAGCCTGCTGAAAAGCTCCCGGCCCGCCTTGCCCTCAAGACCGCCCGGAGGCACAACGGCGGGAAGGTCAAGAGTATTGCCGGGCATGCGCATGATCTCAGTCGTGCGCGGGAACTACACGCACCCGGTAGGTTTGGGCAGCCCGGCCATTTTACAGGCGCCCTTGCTGGGGCCGGACGGGAAAAATTCGTAGATTTCCTTCAGCTTGTACCCGGTATTTTTGGACAAAATGCGCACCATAGGCGCTATGCCGTTTTTTTTGTAATAATCCTGCAGGAACGACATCACCTTTCTGTGGTCGGCGGTGACTTCGGCGATGCCTTCACACTCCCGCACATATTCGACCCATTCCGGCGACCAGTCTTCAAAGCGCAGCAGGAAGCCGTCTTCATCGACTTCAAATGTTTTGCCTTTGTAGGCGACCTCAGCCATGCCGTCCTCCTTATATAAAGAATCGGAGAGTGTACATCAACGGATAGATTTTAGGCGCAAAAATATTATAAAACCAGCATGTTGCCAAGATGTTTCTCAACACCTCGGCACAGCTCGGAAAAACTTGTAATTTTAAGATGTTACTATGATTGTACCTACCCATAGATAAAAACTCTCAAAACATCAAACCCCAAAATTTCCCGCTTCCCGGCAGTATTTACTCCGGTGGCCACTACCATAGACACATTGACCACGCGACCTCCTTCCCGGCACGGTTGCGTCAAGGCATCCAGCCATACGTAGCTGTACGGTCCCTGCGACAAATTCCGCTCGCGAAACTCCCGTACTTCAGCATCCAGGCTTTTTGCCAACTCCGACACCTGAGCCCTGGAAGTGCCGTCCAAGCCGAGAGACTGCAGCAAGCCGTCCATCCTCCGCGTAGACACGCCACACACATAGGCTTCCGTCACTACCTGCAGCAAAGCCTTCTCTGCCCTGCATAGAGGCTGAAGAAGCCATGCTGGGAAATAACTGCCTCTCCGAAGCTTGGGAATAGCCAAGTCTATGCTGCCCACGCGCGTGTCCCATCGCCGTTGCCGATAACCGTCCCTCCGCTCCTCCAGCTTCGGTGCTGCCTACACACCACTTCCCTGGACGCTACTATCGAAAAACGAACTATTGAAAGTATGCCCGGTTGCAAAAGTATGCACGAGTATACCGTATGACGTGACGCCAGTAAAGTGCGGGGCCGGCCCGGCAGCAGTTCTCATTATGGCCCTGGCTGTGGTTTTGCAGCATTGTCCGGCGGGACAAAAAGCCGATTCTATGGGAATAATGGACTTTTTTCTTCTGTACAATCGGCTCAGGTGGGAAAATTTTTTCAAAAAAGTCTAAAATTAGAATTGCTGGCTTTGCGCGTTCGCCTGCTTTTTCAGTAGGTCGCCGACGATGTCCGCCGCTTTGGTGAACTCTGCCGTCAGGATACAGTCCGCCGTCTCGTTAACGGCACTGCGCAGGTTTTCGGACAGCGGCTGGGTCTGCAGGCGGGCGAGCGCATCGTCTACGGCGTCGATATCCCCGCGTTCGAGCGCGTCATGCAGGCGCGCCAGATTTTCCGCGACCGCCGGATCGTGTTCCCCGGCGTCCTCGGAGCGCGCCGTGCCCGGCGCGAGCGCCACGCCGATACGCCCCGTCAGGGCGGCAAGCTCTTCCCGGAACGCGGGCAGCTTTGCGCGGATCGTAAGGTTGTCGGCCTCTTTGCCGGCCTTCTCCAGCAGGGCCGCGGTACCCGACAACTCCCCGGCGCCGATGTTGGCCAAAGCGCTTTTCACGGCATGCACCTGCGTGATGAAGGCGCGCAGGGACGTATCCGGGCTTTGTCCGTTGCGCTCCGTCAAAGTCTGCGCGGGGTGGATTGAAGCCTGCGGTTCATCCGCCAGGCGTGCAAGGCATGCTTCAGCATCGGCGCGGAACACTGCCAGCAACTCCAGGTAGAGTTCGCGCGACCCCCCGACACGCATAAGCCCGAGGGCCGTATCCACGCCTTCTATGCGCGGAAGTTCGGCACCGGCGGCATCCTCGTCATCCCGGCGCGGAAGCTCCGCTTGCGGAGCGGCGGAAGGCTCAATCTCTCCCCCGTATTGCCGTCCCGGCGCGGCGCTCTGCCTCGGACCGGAGCCTTCAGGCCGCTCCGGCTGGCCTTGTCCGGAGCCGCCTGCGGGGGGCTGCGCGGAAGGCGCCGTTCCGGCTGCGCTCCCGGAAGCATCCAGCCACTCGACGCGCTTGGCGGCGGGAATCCAGCGCCGCAGCACGGCGTCCAGCGCGTCGGGGGTTACGGGTTTGCAAAGCAACTCGTTGAAACCGTTTGCCGCAAACATTTCCTTTATGCCGGGCGTATCGGCGGCGGTCAAGGCGACGATCGGCACGGTCCGGCAACGCTCTTCGTCCAGCGCCCTTATGGCGCGCGTCGCCTCCACGCCGTCCATCACCGGCATCATGTGATCCATAAGCACAAGATCGAAGGAGCGTGTCCGCACCAGATCCACGGCCTCGCGGCCGTTCGCGCAGGTGGTGACGCGCGCCCGGCAGCGGGCGAGCAGACCCTCGGCCACCAGCAGATTGGCCGGCAAATCGTCGACAACGAGCAACTCGGCCTCAGGTGCGGAGAAGCCCATGTGTCGCCTTTCCGTCCGCTTCACCGCCATACCCGTAATGTCGCCCATGGGCCGCCTGTCGTACACGGCTTGCGTTAATTCGGCCGTAAAGACCGACCCGCTGCCGTATTCGCTGCGTACGGCGATGTCCCCGCCCATGGCCCGGCACAGGCTGCGGGCTATGCTCAGGCCGAGGCCCGTGCCCGCTATACCGATGTTGCGCTTTTCGTCGATGCGCAAAAATTCTCCGAACAGCCTGGGCATATCCTCCGCCCGGATGCCTATGCCGCTGTCTTCCACAATGAAGGTCAGCCGGATCTCATCGCCGGCGCCGGGCGTTGCGTACGCGGAAAATTTGACGAAGCCCCGGTCCGTGTATTTCACGGCATTATTCAGGAGATTGAGCAGTATTTGCCTGATGCGGTCGACGTCGCCGATCGGGGAACGGGGGATGTCGGGAGAAAAGTCTGTCTGCAGCTCCAGGGATTTTTCGCCGGCCCGGACGCGGGCGATGGTCTGCACATCCTGCAGCAGAGAGGCCGTTTCGTAAGGAGCGGGATGCATGACCGGCGTGCCGGACTCAATCCAGGCGAAATCAAGAATGTCGTTGATGACGCCCAGCAGGTCCTTTCCGGCCTTCCCGATGCCCTCAATGTACTCCAGCGCCTTGGGCGGACATGGTTGCCGCCGCGCCAGTTCGCTCAAGCCGAGGATCGCGTTCATGGGGGTACGGATTTCGTGGCTTGTGCGGGCCAGAAAAGTGCTTTTGGCTTTTGTCGCGGCCAGTACTCGTTGATTCATTGTCTCCAGTTCCATATTTTGTTTCATGACGGCATTGAGCAGACGGCGATACAGAAGGAAACCGATGACCAGGAAGAGGAAGAAGAATATCATCGGCCACAGCAAATGGTCCAAAACTTGCTCGCGTATGCTTTTCACATCAAAATCACAGCCGATCATGCCGACCACCGCGCCGGAAGAATTGAAAATAGGCGTAAAGGTAGATATCACCGATCCCCAGTGCTGTAATTCAGTTGTTTCGGAAAATTGCGGCGTCCCTGTTGCATATGCCCGAAAATAGGATTTGTCGTATCCGGATACAGGTTCTTCGCTGCCCAGGGGAGAGAATCCCTCCTCTCCCGGTTCGGCGCTGCCGTCGATAATAAAGCGGTGTACCGTATCCGTGTAAGGAGCCATGGTATACAGATACTTGCAGCCGCTTTCCTGCTTTATGCGCAGGAGCGCCCGCCGGGTTTTCTCATAAAACGGGTCGCGGGGATCCGGATTTTTCGTCAATTTTTCAAAGGCGTCGCCGTCAATGATCGCCGCGGCGCGCTGTGTAACGGGCAGTCCCAAGTGGGAATTGAGAAGGCTCGTTATTTCGTCGAATTGCTGAAACGTATTGATGATGATTATCGAGAAAGTGGCGATAATAAAAGTTGCGAAAAATACCAAAAGATACCGCTTCAGCAATTGCGGATTACTGATTACGGACTCGGCGTAGCGGGTAAACTGCCTCAATTTCAACATCCTGCTTCAGGGGACGGGAAGACCTCCCGTGCCTCAGTCGTGATTCGTAAGCGCTCGCAGGGTAAACATATTGAAATTATTGAACTGATGTTGCATCAAAAGTTGGACGGCAAAAGCGCTTTTTCTGTGAACATACTGAAATATCATATTATTATTGATCCGCCCGATTAAAGCTTGCCGCTGTCGGCGTAAACAGCGCACTCCGCATAAAAGACATGTCCCCCTGTTTGGCAATGTTTATTCGGTGGAGCAATAATTTGTAAACTGCGGAGAACAACATGCTGCGCTTTTCAATTATATTCAATTATTTCATATACTTTACTCCGTACGCGCTTACCGTGATTCAGTCTTGACGCAATCGTGATTCATTCGCGCCTCGGTGGGGTCGCGTCCGCGCCCGGCGCCGGCGCGGCCGCGCGGCGTTTGTCGGCGGGAATCCACCGCGCCAGCACGGCATCCAGAGCCTGCGCGTCTATGGGTTTGGAAAGAAAATCGCTGAATCCGTTCGCCAGAAACATCTCCCGCATGCCGGACACGGCGTTGGCCGTCAGGGCGACGATCGGCATGGTCCGGCAACGCGTTTCGCCCAGTGCCCTTATGGCGCGCGTCGCCTCCACGCCGTCCATCACCGGCATCATGTGATCCATGAACACGAGGTCGAAGGGTCGCGACCGCACCAGTTCCACGGCCTCGCGGCCGTTCACGCAGGTGGTGACGCGTATCCGGTAGGGAGCTAGCAGTCCCTCGGCCACCAGCAGGTTGGTCGGCAAATCTTCGACAAGGAGCAACTCGACCTCGGGTGCGGAAAAACCTTCCTGCTTCCTTTCCGTCCGCTTCGCCGTCATGCCCGTGATATCGCCCGCGGGCCGGCAGTCGTACACGGTTTGCGTCAGTTCGGCCGTAAAGACGGACCCTCTGCCGTATTCACTGCGCACGGCGATGTCCCCGCCCATGGCCCGACACAGGCTGCGGGCTATGCTCAGTCCGAGACCCGCGCCCTCTATGCCGAGGTTGCGTTTTTCCCTGATGCGCGCGAATTCCTGAAATAATTTGGGCAGATCCTCCTGCCGGATGCCGATGCCGCTGTCTTCCACAATAAAGGTCAGATGGATCTCGTCTCCCGCGCCCGGCGTTGCGCGCGCGGAAAATTTGACGAAGCCTTCGGCTGTGTATTTCACGGCATTACTCAGGAGATTGAGCAATATCTGCCTGATGCGGCCCGCATCGCCCACCAGGGAGCGGGGGATGTCGGGCGGAATGTCCGTCTGCAACGCAATGGATTTTTCCTCAGCCCGGACGCGGACGACGGCCGTCACATCGTACAGCAGGGAAGCCGTTTCGTAAGGCGCGGGATGGATGCGCAACATGCCGGACTCAATTCCCGCAAAATCAAGAATCTCGTTGACGACGCCCAGCAGGTTCGTCGCGGCGTTCCGGATGCCTGCGATGTACTCAAGCGCCGCGGGCGGGCAGGGCTCCCGCTGCGCCAGTTCACTCATGCCGATGATCACGTTCATCGGGGTACGGATCTCGTGGCTCGTGCGGGACAGAAAGTCATTGGCGGCTTCCGCTGCGGCCAGCGCTTTTCGGTTCATTTCCTGCAGCGTCAGGTGTTGCTGCGAGACGGCGCCGAGCAGCCGTCGGCACAGATAAAACCAGAGCAGGAGAAACAGGCAGAGCAGCAACACTTGCCGGACGACATGCGCGACGATGCGGCTGTGTATATCTTCCGCGTCAAAATCGCAGCCGACAATACCGACTACGGCGCCGGAAGAATTGAAAATGGGTACGTACGTCGAGGTCAGCATTCCCCAGGCAAGTTGCCGGTAAATTCTTGAAAACTGCGGTGACTTTTCGGCATAGGTCCTAAGATACGAGCTGTCGTATTCGCCTATGGGTTCTTCGCTGCCCAGGGAAGAAAACGCGTCGTCACCCGGTTCGGCGCTGCCGTCGATGATGAAACGGTGTACTGTATCCGTGTAAGGCGCCATGGTATACAGATACATGCAGCCGCTCTCCTGTTTTATGCGCAGGAGAGCCCGCCGGGTTTTCTCATAATACGGATCCCGCGGGTCCGGATTTTTCGCCAGTTTTTCAAAAGCATCGCCGTCGATGAGCGCGGCGGCGCGCAGCGCAATGGGCAGACCCACGCCGGAACTGATCCGCCGGGCGATGTCGTTGAACTGTTGAATCGAGTTGTGGATGATGACGGCAAAGATCGCCGTGGTAAAGGCCGTAAAAAACAAAAACAGGCAGCGGCGCACCACCTGCGGGACACTGTCTTCACGCGCGTTGCGGGTCCCCGGCGAAAGTTCCTGTATTTCGCCGCCGCGGACGCGGACCGCCGGCCGCCCCGGCGGCGTCCCGGCAGGGTCGCTCGACTCGAACGCTCCGGGCGTGGAGCAATGCGCCGCTGTCACGGCGCACTCCGCGGTTCCGGCGGCGCGGGCCGACGCTTGCGGGCGGGAATCCATCGCGTCAGCACGGCATCCAGCCTGCGCACGTCTATGGGCTTGGAAAGAAAATCGTTGAACCCGTTCGCCAGGAACATTTCCTTCATGCCGGTCACGGCGTTGGCCGTCAGGGCGACAACGGGCATGGTCCGGCCGCGTTCCTCGTCCATGGCCCTGAACGCCTGCGTCGCTTCCACTCCGTCCATCTCCGGCATCATGTGGTCCATGAACACGAGATCGAAGGGGCGCGCCGCGACCATTTCCACCGCTTCGCGGCCGCTCAGGCAGGTGAACAGACGCATCCGGTAGGGGGCGAGCAGACCTTCGGCCACCATCAGGTTGCCGGGCAAATCGTCGACAATCAGCACATCGGCTTCGGGCGCCGTAAAGCTGATGCGCGGCGAATCCGCGGGCGCCGCCGTCTTCGCGTCGGCAGGGCGGCCCAGCGGCGTCCAATCTTCCACTATCTGCATCAGTTCGGCCGTAAAGACGGAACCTTTGCCGTACTCGCTGCGCGCCGCGATGTCGCCGCCCATGGCCAGACACTGGCTGCGGGCTATGGCCAGCCCGAGGCCCGTGCCCTCCACGTCGCTGTGCCGCGTTTCCTCAATGCGGACAAACTCACCGAACAACTTGGGCATGTCCTCCGGCCGGATGCCTATGCCGCTGTCTTCCACAATAAAGGTCAGCCGGATCCTGTTTCCCGTGTCCGGTGTTCCGTAAGCGGAAAATTTGATGAATCCCTCGTTCGTGTATTTAACGGCATTGCTCAGGAGGTTGAGCAGAATCTGCTTGATGCGGCCCGCATCGCCGAACATGTAGGCGGGAATGTCGGGAGAGATGTCCGTCCGCAGTTCAAGGGCGGTTTCCGCCGCCCGGACGCGGATGACGGCCAGCACGTCGTTCAGGAGCGAAGCCGTTTCGTAGCGCTCGTGGTGTATGGGCAGCCTGCCCGATTCGATTTGCGAAAAATCGAGAATGTCGTTGATGACGGCGAGCAGGCTCGCCCCGGCGTTGCGGATGCCCTTGAGGTATTCAAGCGCCTCGCTCGTGCCGTATTCCCGCTGCGCCAGTTCGCTCAGTCCGATAATGGCGTTCATGGGGGTGCGGATCTCGTGGCTGGTGCGGGCCAGGAACTCGCTTTTCGTTTTCACGGCCTGTTCGGCGGCCCGTGTTTGCCGTTGCAAGGCCAGGGTGCGTTCCGCCACGGCGGCTTCAAGTTGCCTGTCGACCCGCCTGCTGCGCACAAACATGACGGACAGCAAAAAGATGACGCCGAGCAGCAGGAGCAGGCCGAAAAAAAGATAGGGCGCCAGCGCCCGCGCCACCGCGTTCCGGTAATCAAACACGCGCGTTTTCCAACGTTCAGCTATCTCGTCAGTATTGATCAGACGCATGCTTTTGCTGATGATCGAACACAGAATTTCTTCCGATCTGTTGATGCCGAACGTCAATTTGTATTTTTCGTTGAAGGTCGAATTGATTTTGTAATACGGTTTTTCCATGTAATGGGTCATGTTGAGCAGTTGATTCTGCGTGCCCATGACCAGGTCGACATCGCCCCTGTCCATGCCGAGAAGCGCATCCATGGGAGTGGGGTATATTCTCAAAAATTTGTGGTCGGGAAACAAACGCAGGAATAATTGCGTCTGCGGAGTATTTTCGGACAGGCCGATTCGCAGTTTGGGCACATCGTACAGGGAAACATTCGGGAAGTCGTTGCGTGAAAGCAGCACATAAAAATCCGTCATAAACGCTTCGGTCGGCCAAAGAAAACGTCCTTCACGCTCCGGCGTGCGGATAAGCCCTGAAATCATCACCGGATCACCGCTTTCAAGCATGCAGATCAATTCGGACTGCGGGGCGCGGAAGCGATGCGACGGAGCAAAATTCAGACCGCTGATCTTGCCGATCTCCGCCAGAACGTCCGGCGCACAGCCCTGCCATGCGCGTTCACGGTAATTGTAGAAAGCAACGGGGTAATTGTTGTGCTCTATCCCGACGGGAACGGGCCGGTTCAAGCCCTGCGCGCCGTGCCGGTAAACGTACTCTTTTTCCTCCGGCGTCAGTTTCAAGAAGAGTCTGTTGCCGACATACTCCTCATAACCCCGCTTATACAGCGTGTGTATGTAGCGGATTCCACCGTTGTCCAGGGCTTTTTGCACAACGGAGATGATAGGCGCGAGTTCCGGGTTTTGCGTTGCAAAAGCGACGGGAGAGAAACGCATCGGCAATAAATCCTCAACAACGACGTCGTCATGGGCGTCAAAGGCGGCTTTGTAGACTTCCTCCTCCACATAGGCGTCCGCTTCATTGTTTTTCAGCATCGGGTAGACCGCGTCAAAGCTGTCGATGAAGATGACCTCGAAAGGCGCTTCCAAAACCGCCTCTACCTGCTCGAAGCTCGTCGTGCCGGCAAAAAAGAGGTAGCGCAGGGGCCTGGACTTTGCGATTTCGGTAAGGCTTTTGCTGCCGGCGATGCGCATGTATTTGATTGTCCGCTGCAACAGAGGAGAGGTCCGCAGGCCGTTCCTGCCGCTTTCCGGGGTGCGCGTCAGCACCTCCGAAAAATCCGCCGCGCCGGAAGCGAATCTCTGCCGCAGCTCGTCCCGCGCATACAGGGCGGGCGTGAAAGGAATGCCGAACAGCCCGCTCAGCCATTCGCAGAGCAGCACGGAATATCCCCCCAGGGTGCCGTCCGCTTTCACGAAACATTCAAGGCTCGGCCCCGGGGTACCGTAAACAAAGCTTGCGCCTGCGCCGCGCAGGCGCTCGACAGCCTGCGTTTCTTCCGGCGTAAGGCCGGGAATGTTCCGGTAATCCGCAAAGGGGCGGTCGGTCGGAGCGCCGGGGCCGCAGGACGGGCACAGACAAAAGAAAACGAGGCAGAACAGGGCAAGGCGGTGCCGCATGCCTCCCGGCTTTGCGCGGAGCCGGATGCGCCGTTTCACGCGAGCCGCGGGCTTCTCCCGTCCGCTCATAATCATCCCCGCCCGGGCAGGCCGGCCAGGATCTCCGCCGCTTTGTGAAAGTCCGCGCTCAAGACATACTCCGCCGTTTCGTAGACGGCGCCGCGCAGCCCCGCCGGCAGAGGCAGGGCCTGCAGGCGGGCCAGGGCGGCGTCCGCGGCGTCGATATCCACGGCATCCAGCGCGTCCCTCAAGGCTGTCAGGAGTTCCGCGACATCCGGACCAGGATCTTGCTCACTCTCGCCCGGCACCTCCGCCGCATCCGGCGTGAGCGCCGCGCCGATACGCGCCGTCAGGGCGGCAAGCTCTTTCCGGAAGGCCGGCAAAGTTTCCCGAATCAAGGGCATGTCGGCCTCTTTGCCTGCCTTCTCCAACAGGGCGGCCTCCCTTGACAGTCCGTCCGCACCGACGTTGAGCAGAGCGCTTTTTACAGCGTGGACCTGCGTGGTGAAGGACTTCAGGGAAGTCTCGTCCGGTTCCGCGGCGATGCGCGCAAGGCAGGTCTCCGCATCCGTGCGGAACACCTCAAGCAGACGCAGGTAGATGCCGTGCGACCCGCCGATGCGCTCAAGTCCGAGGGCGGCATCCACGCCCGCGATTGCGGGAAGAACCGGCGCGGGCGGATCCTCGCCTGGAGCGCGGCCTTCGTCCTGTGTACCCGTGGGAGCGCCGGCCCGCTCCGGGGGAACCCGTGCCGGGCGCGTCCCTCCGGCCCCGTCCCCGTAACTCTCGTCATATTGCGGGCTGCGGCGTTTGCCGGGGGGGATCCACCGTTTCAGCACCTCATCCAGTTTACGCGTTTCAATGGGTTTGGCGAGAACATCGTTGAAGCCGTTTTCCAAAAACATCCCGCGCAGGTCGTCCGCATCGCCGGCCGTCAGGGCGACTACGGGCATGGTCCGGCAGCGTTCGTCGTCCATGGCTCTGAGTGCGCGCGCCGCTTCCACGCCGTCCGTCACGGGCATCATGTGGTCCATCAGGACCAGATCGAAGGAGCGCTGCCGGATCAGGTTCACGGCCTCGCTGCCGTTCGCGCAGACGGAAACGCGCAACCGGTAGGGAATGAGCAGTCCGCGCGCCACGAGCAGATTGCCGGGTAAATCGTCGACGACCAGCACCTCGGCTTCCGGCGCGGTGAAGGAGGCGCGCCGCGCGCCGGCCGGCTCGTCCGCCGGACAGCTGACGATGCCCATGGGCGCCCGGTCGGCCGCGGTCTGAATCAGGACGGCCGTAAATACAGACCCCGTGCCGTAGACGCTCCGCGCCGTGATGTCGCCGCCCATGGCCCGGCACAGACGGCGGGCTATGGCCAGTCCGAGGCCGGTGCCGTCTATCCCGATGTTGCGCTTTTCGTCGATGCGCGTGAACTCCTCGAACAATTTGGGCATATCCCTGCGCCGTATGCCGATGCCGCTGTCCTCCACCACAAAGGTCAGGCGCACCGCGTCTTCCTCTTCCTCCCCGGCAGGCCCGCAGGAAACAGACAATGCGACATAACCCTCCCTGGTGTATTTCACGGCATTGCCCAGCAGGTTGAGCAGAATTTGCCGGATGCGGCCGGCATCGCCGATCATGGCGCGGGGCAGGTCGGGGGAGAGCGCCGCCCGCAGTTCAAGTCCGGCCTTTGCCGTCCCGTCCCGGGTCACGGTCAGCACATCGTTCAGAAGGGAGGACGTTTTGTAAGGTGCGCGCCGGATGGGCAAATTGCCGGATTCGATTTTGGAAAAATCAAGAATGTCGTTGATGACGGTCAGCAGAGCCGCCCCTGCATCGCGGATCCCCCTGATGTATACGAGCGCTTCCGATGTGCCGTATGCCCGCAGCGCCAGTTCGCTCATTCCGTTGACAGCGTTCATCGGTGTGCGGATTTCGTGGCTGGCGCGGGCAAGAAATTCGTTTTTGGCCTGCGCGGCGCGCTCGGCTGCGGCAGTCTGCAGGCGCAGTTCGCGGGTGCGCTGTTCCACGACCACTTCCAGCTCTATGCCGAGTCTCCTGCTTTTCACAAACATGAAGGACAGAAGCCCGACGATGCCGAGAAAAAGCACCAAGCCGGCAAACAGATAGGGCATACGCGCGCGCGCCACAGCGCCTTGATAGTCGAAGACCCGACTTTTCCATCGTTCCGCTACGGCATCCACCTCGATCAGTTTCATAGCCTTGTTGAGTATCGAACACAGGACTGTTTCAGACTTGTTGAGTGCAAAAAATGATTCGTACGTTTGGTCAAAAGCGATATTTATCTTAAAATAGGGTTTTTCTTTATAATGTGTCATGCTGAGCAAATGATTTTGCGTACTCATGGCAAGATCTATCTCACCGCGCTCAAGAGCGGAGAACAGCTCCCATGCATCTATATATTCTGTCGTTAATTTGTGATCAGAAAACATTTTTCGGAAAAGATAAGCAGATGCTCCATCATATATCAGACCTACTTTAAGCATAGGGACATCTATTAATGTAATATCCGGATAGTCATTGCGGGAAAGCAATGCAAAATAATCATCCATAAACGGCTTTTCAGGCCATAAAAAGCGGCCTTCGCGTTCAGGCGTTTTGATGAGTTCCGTAATAATAGACAATTTTCCGCTTTCAAGCCTGTCAATCATTTCAGTCCACAGGATCGGCTCATGATACGCAGGGACAAAATTCAGACCGCTGATCTTCCTGATTGCCGCAAGGACATCCAAGGCGCATCCCTGCCAAGCTTTTTCATGTTCGTTATAAAAAGCAATCGGATAATTGTCGTATTCAATACCTACGGGAATAGGCTGATTCATTCCGTTTATACTATGTCTATAAACATATGTTTTTTCCTCAACCGACAATCGTGAGAAGAATTTATTGATGATGTAATCTTCGTTTCCTTTATTATATAACGTTGTCAGATAGTCAAGTGCGCCGTTGTCGATGGCTTTTTGCACGACGGAGATCAGCGGGGTAAGTTCCGGATTCAGGGTAGCGAGAGAAGAGGGAACAAACACCAGAGGCAGCAGGTCTTCCGTAATAATCGTGCCGTCGGTGTCAAAATAGGTTTCTTTATCCACAAAAGCGTCGATGCTTTTGTCCTTGAGCATGCGATAAGCTTCGGCATGGCTGCCGACGTAGACAATCCGGAACGGTTTTTGGAGAGAGTTGGCGACCAGTTTAAAGGTATCCGTGAGGGCGGGAAAGGCATAGCGTACAGGTCGCGATGCGGCCGTCTCCAGCGGGGTCGCGCCGTCGGCAAGCCGCATGAGACGCATCGGCCGTTCCCAGAGCGGCGAGGTGGACAACGACGCCTCCAGGCGTTCCGGCGTGGGACTCAAGGCGTCGGTGAAATCCGCTTCATAGGAAGCGATGTCATGCAGCAGCTGATTCCGGAAATAGAGGGCGGGCACGAAAGGCACGCCGAAGAGCGTACTCAGCCAGTCGCAGAGCAGTGCGTCACAGCCTCCCGTCTCGCCGTTCGCCTTAACATAGCAGCCGATGCCCGGTTCGGTCCCGTAGACGAAGGATGCGCGTTTGCGGAGCAGGCGTTCGACCGCATCTTTTTCTTCCGGCGTAACGCCGGGTATGTCCCGATAGCTCACCCGGCTGAAATCCGGCTGCCCGGCCGCGCCGTACCCCGGCCACAGGCATATGAGCAGGAGCGCGAGCAGGTGGGCGGGGAAACGGGTCGGCATGTTTTTTTCACCGTGTCTGCTGAACAATGCGGGAAAAAACGACCTTTTCCCTGCTGCCTCCGGCACCGGGCTACGCCGCGGTAAAGCTTTCCGATACCTGTGTAAACAGGTCGACCAGCATAGGGTCAAAGTGTACCCCTTTGCCTTCCACAATAATCCTGAGCGATTGGTCGTGCGTAAAGGGTTTTTTGTAGGGACGCTCGGAGGTCAGGGCGTCATACACATCGGCCACGGCCATCATGCGTCCGAGCAGGGGAATGTTTTCTCCGGCAAGTCCGTGGGGATAGCCGGTGCCGTTCCATTTTTCGTGGTGATAGGCGGCAAAGGTTTTCGCGTAGTACAAAAAACGGCTGTCGTCTTCATCGTCTTCAAGCCGTTCGATAAAACTCACTCCGAAACCCACATGCTGTTTCATCTCGTCAAATTCAGCCGGGGTAAGTTTACCCGGTTTCTTGAGAACTTCGTCGCTGACGGCAATTTTGCCGACATCGTGCAGTTGGGAGGATTGGATGAGCAGGTCGACGTCCCACCCCAAGCTTTCCGCCGGCGCGATGCTCCGGTCGGTTACGGCGGACAGCAGGCAGCGCAGATAGCGTTGCGTGTTGGCTATGTGCTGTCCGGTCGTGCCGTCGCGGCCTTCCACCATCTCGACCATGGCAGTCAGGATTTTGTTCTGCAGTTTGAGTATGGTCTTTGTTTTGGCTTCGGCCAAGCTCTGCAGGTTATCATTATAGTTCTGCAGCGCGCGCTTCTGACGTTCCAACTGCAGGTGCAGAGCAACGCGCTTGCGCAGCAACGGCGGCGCAAAGGGTTTGGTTATGTAGTCGACGGCGCCGAGCTGCAGTCCCCGCAGTTCGTCTTCGCTCGCGTTCAGAGCGGTCAGGAAAACAACCGGAATATCCTTTGTCTTCGGGTCGGCCTTGAGGATGGCGATCGCCCCGAAACCGTTCATCTCCGGCATGTCCACATCAAGCAGTATCAACTCCGGCTTGCTCCAGCGCAGCAAATCCAGCATTTTCAGAGCGGACGGGGCCGTCAGCACGGAATAATCCTCGGACAGCGCCGTTTTCCCGACCATAAGGTTGGTGCGGTTGTCGTCCACAAGCATGACCAAGGTGCGGGATTGGGCCGTCATCATGCTACCTTGCCTGACCGTGTGCCACGGCGGAGCGGCTGCCGGGCTCCGGAAGCGGCGTCGGGCCGCGCGGCCGGACCCGCTTTTTCCGCTGTGTGGAACCAACAAAAAAAGGGCCCCGACGCCGCATGGGAATCAGGGCCGGAATGCTTCCGGGAAAGCGCTCCACCTTTGAAAAATAACACGCGTATGGGGTGTGTGTGTGTGTGTGTGTGTGTGTGTGTGTGTGTGTGTGTGTGTGTGTGTGTGTGTGTGTGTGTGTGTGTGTGTGTGTGTGTGTGTGTGTGTGAAAA
>JAISMY010000026.1 GCA_031276485.1 Desulfovibrio sp.
CGGCTCAAGCAATCCTTCAAGCACATCCAAAATCTCGGGTTTTTTTTCGATCAGTTTGCGACCGCCGCCTTCCTTTCGGCATCGAATAACTTCAATGGACTGGTAGCCTTCTTCATTGATCTCCTTAAACCCTTTGATGACCGTGACTCTTGAAACCCCCGAAACTTTGTTTACTTCTTTTATGCCCCCGCGACCTATTGCCTTTGCCTCGTTTGCCAAATACAAACGGCGTTGTTTTTCGTTCAACAAAGGCAGTGTATTCCGTATCCTTTCCGCTGTTGCATTATCCATAACCACATTATGCTACAGTGGATATAAAAAGTAAATATTATTTTCAATCAGTTCCTAACGGACCGGCTCCTGAGTCACGGCGCAAATCGCCGGAATCCGACTTCCTGTAAAGGCCGGTTTCCGGCGATTTGCGTTGTGGAATTTACGAAAAGACCGGCAAAACGTAACTTCTAGCGCTAGGCTCATCATTATTTTTTCCGGCAGCTACAGCAAAGAGAGTGGGGCCTTATATATAGGTGAATACATAATAACAGCGCGAAATATTAAACTTTTTTCTTGAAGATCCATCCCCGTCGCGTTTTACTTATAACTCATTGAGTTAATTGCTTTATGTGCCTAAACTCTATATATTGCCGCACACTCACAAAATTTCTTGCCAAACATCGAAATTCGGGCTATGAGTACTCTCTTGTGACACAGCCTTCGGACACTGCTGTAAAATCGGGCCGCAGGTGCTTGTATCCCTTTTCGCATAAATAATCGTCGCCGGTTCAGCCCGGTGCGCTTTGCGCGCCGGGCGGTGCCGTTCTATTGTTTTGCGGAAGGAACAGGCTCCCCCGTCCCTACCTTCCCAGAGGTACATCATGGCCCAACTTATCAAACAATTCGGCAAGATAAAAGTCGGTCTCCCCACTCCGCACCTGCTCAATCTCCAGGTTGATTCCTATAAAAAATTTCTTCAGGAAGGCGCGAAAGAGCGCAAGCCGGACGAAGGACTGGAGGGCGTCTTCCGTTCCGTATTCCCCATTGAGGATTTCAACCGCACGGCCAGTCTGGAATTCGTAAGCTACGAGATAGGCGAGCCCAAGTACGATCAGGCCGAGTGCATCGGTAAGGGCCTGCCTTATGAAGCGCCGGTGCGCATCAAGGTGCGCCTCGTCGTGTACGACATGGAGGAGGAAAGCGGCAGCCGCACCATCCGCGACATCAAGGAACAGGACATCTATTTCGGCGCCCTGCCTCTGATGACCGAAAAAGGCACCTTCATCATCAACGGCACGGAACGGGTCATCGTCAACCAACTGCAGCGCTCGCCGGGCATTATTTTCGAGCACGACGAGGGCAAGACCCACTCCAGCCGCAAGGTGCTCTATTCCTGCCGCATCATTCCCATGCGCGGGAGCTGGCTGGACTTCGACTACGACCACAAGGACATCCTCTACGTGCGCATCGACCGCCGGCGCAAGATGCCCGCCACCGTGCTCTTCAAGGCCATGGGCATGAGCAGCGCGGACATTCTGCACTCTTTTTACAAGACGGAATATTACAACTTCGAAGAGGACGGCGGCCTTTCTCTTGAGCCGAACCCGAACCTGTACCGCAAAGAAAACGCATACGCCGACATAGAGGACGGCACAGGCAACATTCTGGTCAAGGCCGGGCGGATCATCAGCAAAAAAGCATGGCGCCAGTTGTGCGATTCCGGCGTCAAAGCCGTACCCGCGGATCCGGAATCCATCGAAGGACTGTATCTGGCCGAGGATGTCCGCGCGCCCGGCGCGGAAGAGGAAAACGCCAAACCTTTGGCCGCGGCGGCCGACGAACTGACCGCGTCCCTGATTGAGACCCTGCGGGCCAAGGGCGTCAGGCGTATAGCCGTGCTGCACACCAGGGGCACGGACACTTCGCCTTCCATCCGCGACACGCTGGTGCTGGACAAGATCGCGGACAAAGAAAGCGCCCAGGTGGAAATATACCGCCGCCTGCGCCCCAGTTCTCCCCCAACGCCGGAAATAGCGGCGAGTTTCTTCGACAACCTGTTCCGTTCCACCGACTACTACGATCTTTCGCCGGTGGGCCGCTACAAGCTGAACCAGCGCCTGGGCCTCAAGGAGCCGGCGGATATGCGCGTGCTCACGGACAACGACATCCTCACGGCCATAAAAATCCTGGCCCAACTCAAGGATTCACACGGCCCGGCCGACGACATAGACCACCTGGGCAACCGCCGGGTGCGCCCGGTCGGCGAATTGGTGGAAAACCAGTACCGTATCGGCCTGGTGCGCATGGAGCGGGCGATCAAGGAACGCATGAGCCTGCAGGAAGTAGGCACCCTCATGCCTCACGACCTGATCAATCCCAAGCCGGTGACGGCGGTGCTCAAGGAATTTTTCGGCACGTCCCAGCTTTCCCAGTTCATGGACCAGACCAACGCCCTGTCCGAAGTGACGCACAAGCGCAGACTTTCGGCCTTGGGCCCGGGCGGTCTGACGCGCGAGCGCGCGGGTTTCGAGGTACGCGACGTGCATACCTCGCATTATGGGCGCATCTGCCCCATTGAAACGCCGGAAGGCCCGAACATCGGCCTTATCGTTTCCCTGACCACCTATGCCAAGGTCAACGATTTCGGTTTTATTGAAACTCCGTACCGCACCGTGCGCGGCGGCCGGGTCACGGACGCGGTTGTCTACATGGACGCCTCGCGCGAAACGGACGAGGTCATAGCCCAGGCCAACGCGGCCATGGACAAGGACGGCAGGCTGACTGAAGGCTTTGTGGCCGCCCGCTCGCACGGCGATGTCGTGAATGCCCTGAGGGAAGACGTCACGCTGATAGACATCTCCCCCAGCCAGATGGTGTCCATTTCCGCCGCTCTGATCCCCTTTCTGGAGCACGACGACGCCAACCGGGCCCTCATGGGTTCCAACATGCAGCGCCAGGCCGTGCCGCTGCTGCGCAGCACCCGTCCCCTTGTGGGCACGGGCATGGAGCGCGATGTGGCCGGGGACTCAGGGGCCTGCATCCTGGCCGAGGCAGACGGCACGGTACACTACGCGGACGCCGACCGCATCATTGTCGGCTACGACAGCCCCGTCTGTCCGGAAACGGGCAACGTGCGCTCCTATGTTCTGCAAAAGTTTCACAAGTCCAACCAGAACTCCTGTTTCGGACAGCGTCCCACCTGCCGGCCCGGCCTGCGCGTACGCAAGGGCGAAGTGCTGGCCGATGGGCCGGGCATAGAAGGCGGGGAACTGGCCCTGGGCAAGAACCTGACCGTGGCCTTCATGCCCTGGGGCGGTTTCAACTTTGAAGATTCCATTCTCATCTCCGAGCGCTGCGTCAGGGACGACACCTTCACGTCGATACATATCGAAGAATTCGAGGTAGTGGCCCGCGACACCAAGCTCGGACCGGAAGAAATCACCCGCGACATCCCCAACGTCGGCGAAGACATGCTGCGCAACCTGGACCTGTCGGGCATCATCCGCATCGGCGCGGGGGTCAAGCCGGACGACATCCTGGTGGGCAAAATCACGCCCAAGGGCGAAACCCAGCTTACCCCGGAAGAAAAACTGCTGCGCGCCATCTTCGGCGACAAGGCCCGCGATGTGAAGAATACCTCCCTCAAGGTCCCCCCCGGCATTGAGGGCACGATCATCGAAGTCAAGGTTTTCAACCGCAGGTCCGGGGAAAAAGACGAACGGACCCGGATCATCGAAGAGCATGAACTGGCCGGTCTGAAACGACGGGAAGCGGACCATGTCCGCGCCCTTGGCGATTCCGTGCGCGCGAAGCTCCTGGCCCTGGCCGCCGGCAAACAGATCGCCGGGAATATCGCGGGCAAAAAGAAAGGCGAGGTGCTGGCTGTGGCGGGCAGCGTGCCTGAGAGATCCGTTCTGGCGGCCCTGCCCGTGAAAAAATTTTCCGGCCTGTTCAAAAGCAAGGAAGTCAACGAAGGCGTGGCCGCGCTGCTGGCGGGCTACGAGCGCAACCTGGAATTCGTCAAATCCCTGTATGAAACCAAGCGCGGCAAGGTTACGGAAGGCGACGACCTGCCGCCCGGCGTCATCAAGATGGTCAAGGTACACATCGCCGTCAAGCGCAAGCTGAACGTGGGCGACAAAATGGCGGGCAGGCACGGCAACAAGGGCGTGGTGTCCTGCATCCTGCCCATGGAAGATATGCCCTTTTTCGCCGACGGGCGCCCGGTGGACATAGTACTCAACCCCTTGGGCGTGCCGTCGCGCATGAATATAGGCCAGATTATGGAAACCCACCTGGGCTGGGCGGCCAAGGAACTCGGCGCCCAGCTCGCGGCCCTCACGGACGGCGGCATCGCCGTTGACGAACTGCGCGCGCAGGTCAGGGACGTCTTCGCCGGCGAAGTCTCCTCCGCCCTCATCGACGAACTCGACGATGCGGAATTTTTAGACGCGGTGCGCGCCCTGCGCAACGGCATAGTGACCAAAACCCCGGTTTTCGACGGCGCGTCCGAAGACGAAATCTGGAACTGGCTGCAGAAGGCGGGGTTGCCCGACGACGGGAAAATCACCCTGTACGACGGGCGCACCGGCGAACCTTTCCGCAACAAGGTGACGACAGGCGTCATGTACATGCTCAAGCTGCATCACCTTGTGGATGAAAAACTGCACGCGCGTTCAACGGGTCCCTATTCGCTGGTGACGCAGCAGCCGCTGGGCGGCAAAGCCCAGTTCGGCGGGCAGCGGCTCGGCGAAATGGAGGTCTGGGCGCTGGAGGCGTACGGCGCCGCCTACCTGCTTCAGGAATTCCTCACCGTCAAGTCCGACGATGTGACAGGGCGCGTGAAAATGTACGAAAGGATAGTCAAGGGTGAAAACTTCCTGGAAGCGGGATTGCCTGAATCGTTCAACGTGCTGGTCAAGGAGCTCATGAGCCTGGGGCTGGACGTCACCCTGCATCAGGAAGAAGGCAGAAAACGCCCCAAACGCACCGGAACCGGCATGTACGTCCACAGTGACGAGGAAATGCGCTCCGATCCTGTGGCGGAACGCGCCGCCCGGCGCGAGATGGAGGAAGTCTTTGCCGGCACGTACGCAGCGGAGAGTGACGAAGAAGACGACACAGGCGAGGAAGAAGGCTCAGCGGCCTTCGTCGACGGAGAACCCGGCACGCCCGACGCTTCGGAAGACGAATGAGCCGTCCGGCAAACGATCTTTGAACAACGGCAGGTACAGGCATGTCACTGGATGATCTTTTCACGGTCCGAGGCTCCACGGCCTCGGTCGCCAATATAAAAAATCTGCACTCCATACAGGTGTCCATCGCCGCGCCGGAATCCATCCGTGAATGGTCCTACGGCGAGGTCAAAAAACCTGAAACCATCAATTACCGCACCTTCAAGCCGGAGCGGGACGGGCTGTTCTGCGCCAAGATCTTCGGCCCGGTCAAGGACTACGAGTGCAACTGCGGCAAATACAAGCGCATGAAGCACAGGGGCATAGTCTGCGAAAAATGCGGCGTGGAAGTCATCGCCTCCAAGGTGCGGCGCGAACGCATGGGCCATATAGAGCTGGCCGCCCCGGTGGCTCACATCTGGTTCCTGAAAACCCTGCCTTCAAAGATCGGTACGCTTCTGGACATCACCATGGCCGATCTGGAGAAGGTTCTGTACTTCGACTCCTATATCGTGCTTGACCCCGGCAAGACCAACCTGCAGAAACTGCAGGTCATTTCCGAAGACCAGTACATGCAGGTCCTGGACCGCTACAGCGAAGAGGACCTGACCGTGGGGATGGGGGCCGAAGCGGTGCGCGCCCTGCTGGAAGAACTCAACCTGGAGGGACTGCGCGTGCATCTGCGCGAGGAATCCCAGGCCACGCGTTCCCAGACCAAAAAGAAAAAACTCACCAAGCGTCTCAAGATCGTCGAAGCCTTTCTGGAATCGGGCAACAAGCCCGAATGGATGATTATGGAAGTCATCCCGGTCATCCCGCCCGAACTGCGTCCCCTGGTACCCCTGGACGGCGGACGTTTCGCCACCTCGGACCTGAACGATCTCTACCGGCGGGTCATCAACCGCAACAACCGCTTAAAACGCCTGATTGAGCTCGGGGCGCCGGACATTATCATCCGCAACGAAAAGCGCATGCTGCAGGAGGCCGTGGACGCCCTTTTCGACAACGGCCGGCGCGGGCGGGCCATTACCGGCACCAACGGCCGGCCCCTCAAGTCCCTGTCCGACATGATCAAGGGCAAGCAGGGCCGCTTCCGGCAGAACCTGCTCGGCAAACGCGTGGACTATTCCGGCCGCTCGGTCATCGTGGTCGGTCCCAAGCTGAAGCTGCACCAGTGCGGATTGCCCAAAAAAATGGCGCTGGAGCTCTTCAAACCCTTCATCTACGCCAAGCTGGAGGAACGCGGACTGGCCTCGACCATCAAGAGCGCCAAAAAAATGGTCGAGCGCGAGGAGCTGGTGGTATGGGACATTCTGGAAGAAGTGGTGTGCGAATACCCGATCATGCTCAACCGCGCCCCCACCCTGCACAGGCTCGGCATCCAGTCCTTTGAGCCCCTGCTTGTGGAGGGCAAGGCCATACAACTGCATCCCCTGGTCTGCTCGGCATACAACGCCGACTTCGACGGAGACCAGATGGCCGTGCATCTTCCCCTGTCCCTCGAAGCACAAATCGAATGCCGCGTGCTCATGATGAGCACCAACAACATCCTCTCCCCGGCCAACGGCAGCCCGGTCATTGTGCCCAGCCAGGACATAGTGCTGGGACTTTACTACATGACCGTGGATCGCGACTTTGAACCGGGCGAAGGCAAGATTTTCTGCGCTCCCTGGGAAGTGATCGCCGCCTACGATGCGGGGGCCGTGTCCCTGCACGCCAAAATCAGGGTGCGCATCGACGGCGTCATGGTGGATACGACGCCGGGGCGCATCCTGGTGCGCGACATCCTGCCCGAAGGCATCCCCTTTGAAAACGTCAACTGCGTGCTTTCCAAAAAGAATATCGCCAGACTGGTGAGTTCGGCGTACCGCGATGCAGGCACCAAGGCCACGGTCATTCTTTGCGACCGTCTCAAGGATCTCGGCTATGAATACGCCACCCGGGCCGGTGTGACCATAGGCGTCAAAGATCTCACCATACCGTCGGCCAAAAAACGCATCATCGCCACGGCCGCGGCCGAGGTGGAGGATATCGAACGTCAGTACCGCGACGGTATCATTACCCGCACGGAAAAATACAACAAGGTGGTGGATGTCTGGACCAAAGCGACCCAGGACGTTTCGGGCGAAATGGTCCGGGCCATATCCCATGAAGCGGCGGTAAACCGGCAGACCGGGGAAAAGAAACTCAATCAGAGCTTCAACCCCATCTACATGATGTCTACCTCCGGCGCGCGCGGCAACCAGGACCAGATGCGTCAGCTTGCCGGCATGCGCGGTCTGATGGCCAAACCCTCCGGAGAAATCATTGAAACTCCCATCATTTCCAGTTTCCGCGAGGGACTGGACGTGTCCCAGTATTTCAACTCCACGCACGGCGCGCGCAAGGGTCTGGCGGACACGGCCCTGAAAACGGCCAACTCCGGCTATCTCACGCGGCGTCTGGTGGACGTTGTGCAGGATGTGATCATCAGCGAAGCCGACTGCGGCACTGTGGACGGCATCGAGATCACCCATTTGGTCAAGGGCGGGGACATCAAGGTGCGCATGGCCGAGCGCGCCGTCGGCCGGATCACGCTGTACCCGGTCCTGCATCCGGAAAGCGGAGAAACGCTTTTACCGGCCAACACCCTGATCGACGAACGCGCGGCGGAAGTGCTGGAAGAAGCGGGCGTCAACTCCCTGACCATTCGCTCCCCCCTGACCTGCCGCGCGGAACGGGGCGTGTGCGCTTACTGCTACGGACGGGATTTGGCGCGCGGCCATCTCGTCAACATCGGGGAAACCGTGGGCATCATCGCCGCCCAGTCCATCGGCGAACCGGGCACCCAGCTCACCATGCGCACCTTCCACATCGGCGGCACGGCCTCGCGCGAAATCGAACGTTCCAACATTACCGCCCAAAATACCGGCCGGGTCATCTTCTCCCGCGTCAAGGCCGTCACGAACCGCGACGGACAATGCATGGTGCTCGGCAAAAGCGGGCAGGTGAGCATCGTGGACGAGCAGGGGCGGGAACGTGAAAAATACCTGCTGCCCAACGGCTCCAAGCTCGTGGTGCTGGAAAACGAAGACGTGAAAAAGGGCAAGCTCATCGCCGAATGGGATCCTTTCAATGAACCTTTTGTGTCCGAAGTGCGCGGCATCGTCCGTTTTACGGATATCCTGGAAGGCAAAACCATGCAGGAAAAGACGGATGAAGCCACACAGATGGCCTCGCGCAGCATCATTGAGTACCGGACCACCAACTTCCGGCCCACCGTGTCCGTGTGCGATGAAAACGGAGAAGTGAAAACCCGGCCCGGTTCGGCCATTCCCGCCTCCTACCCCCTGCCCGTAGGCGCCCTGCTCATGGTCGGCGACGGGCAGGAGATAGAGGCGGGCGACATCCTGGCCCGCAAACCCCGCGAGTCTTCCAAGACCAAGGACATCGTCGGCGGCCTGCCCCGCGTGGCGGAACTCTTTGAGGTGCGCAAGCCCAAGGATATGGCCGTGGTTTCCGAAATTGACGGCACCGTGTCCTACGCGGGCGAATCCAAGGGCAAACGCAAGCTCGTCGTTACCCCGGAAACCGGCGAAGCCAGGGAATACCTGGTGCCCAAGGGCAAACACATCACCGTGGGCGACGGCGACTTTGCCGAAGCCGGAGAACTGCTGACCGAGGGCCATCCCGAACTGCACGACATCCTGCGCACGCGGGGGGAAAAATATCTGGCCGCGTATCTCGTGGATGAAATTCAGGACGTTTATCGCTTCCAGGGCGTGGGTATAGACGACAAGCACATAGAAGTGATTGTGCGCCAGATGCTGCGCAAGGTGCAGATACTTGATCCGGGCATGACCGCCTTTCTTGTCGGAGAACAGGTGGATAAGCAGGAATTCAAGGATGAAAACGCCGCGGCCGTTGCCGAAGGGCGCACCCCGGCTACGGCCGAGCCGCTGGTGCTGGGCATCACCCAGGCGTCCCTGACCACCTCCAGTTTCATTTCCGCCGCTTCTTTCCAGGAAACGACCAAGGTGCTGACCGAAGCCGCCCTGCGCGGCAAGTCGGACGCTCTGCGCGGTCTCAAGGAAAACGTTATCGTCGGGCGGCTCATCCCGGCCGGCACCGGCTATCGGGAATATGTACACGCCGATATCCAGGTGCCGGATCAAAAGGAACGCCCGGATAAGTTTCTTGAAGAACTGGAAGACAACCCGCTGCTCGTGGATATGCGCTGAAGCCGGGGAACGCCCCGGCAAGTTCCCGAAAGAAGCGGCGGACAGCCCGCTGCAGGCCGAGATGCGCCAACTTGAGGCAAAAATAATTTTGCGCTGATTTTAATGACAAAATGAGTAGGCAAAGTGACAATTTGTAAATGATGTTTATGAATAATTCATAAGCGGGAAAAAAGGCGAGGCGCCGTGAAATACATACTCTGTGAAGATTTTTCCGGTCGACCCGTCCCCTTTCTCTTCCCCGGCCGCGTAGCGCATCAGGACATGCGCGAGCAGCTCCCCTATGCGCGGGTGTTGTCCGCGGGCTATATAGCGCTGGAAGAGGGCCGCTTCGTCTGTTCGGGTGGGGACGCTGAAATCGGCGCGCATTCCAGGGCCGAAGACGCGGAATGCATAGCCGCCTTTTTCAAGCCGGCGGATAACGCCGAAAGCTGACTCCGCGCCGCCCCGGAGCGGAAAGCGACGGAGGTCTTTCCCGCGCCTGACGAGCCGGCGTTCAGCAATTCTCATTTTAGACTTTCTTGAGAAAATTTTTTCACCCGAGCCGATTGAATCGAAAGAATATCGCCCCTTATTCCCGCTGAATCGGCGTTTTATCCCACCAGCCGCGGCTGCAAAACCACAGCCAAGGCGACAAGGGGCCATAATGAGAATTGCCGGCCGGCGTCCGCGATCCACCACGCAAAAAAATGAAAAACCTCGTTGTGTTTGTTAAAACAAACCGTCAATACGTCAAGCGACAAGCCGGTTGCGAGCATGTCCCGCCTGACCTTGGCGACCCTGAAAAACGGCGCAAACCCGAGAGGAGACGTGCGTCCAAAAAAACCGGAAAATCGCCGAAAATCGCCAGGAAGGTCATCCGAACGCGAAGTAATGGCATAAAAAATCACCAATGGAGCAAAAGAGCATCCTGAAAAACATCTTTTCCCCGTTTTTGGAGAACTGCGGCCATGGGCGCGGTGGATTATGGTTTGACGCGCGTCTTGACAAGGGGCCACATAAGAAGACAGGTTAGAGTCCCACGACTTGAGTCGTGGGAGTATGTCAAGGTACCTCGCTCCTTTTTGATTCTCCTTGATGTTTTGCGAACATGGGCGGCAGCCAGAGCGCGGCCGGAGCAAGCAGGGGAAGAAAGCCGAAAAGTTCGGCCGCTTCTCTGGGCAGAAAGGGCAGACAGAAACGATGGACGCCCAGAGCGGCGAGGACGGCCGCCGCCGCCCCGCACAGATGCGCGGGCCGGAATTCCAGACCGCGGCGCATGGCCAAACCCAGCGTGCAAGCCGCCATAAAAGTCTTGGTGCCGGATACCGCCCACGCCGCCCCCAAGGCGCCTTGGGCGGGGATCAGCGTGGCGCACATGGCGATGTTGAGCGCAAGCCCGGCAAGGTAGACGACGAAAACCCGCCTGTGCAGGCCCATGCTGAGAAGCATGCAGACAGCCAGATTGTGCAGGAAGGAGGCGGTGATGCACGGGAGCTGCGCCCGCAGCAGGCCGGCTGCTTCCAGGTATGTCCGGCCGTAAATCAGATCCAGTATTCTGTCTCCTTCAGTAAACAGCGGGTAGCCGGAGACAATGCCCAGCAGCAGCAGGCATTTTACGGAAAAATTGTTCAAGCGCATGAAGGATGCGCGGTCCTTGTTCCATTGTCCGGCCATAAGCGGGAACATGACCTTTTCAATAAGCGCCCCCGAGATGAGAATACTCAGCCCGTCCACCAGTTCCCAAGGCGCGTTGTACAGTCCCAGAGCATAAGCTCCGCTGCCGTAATCAAGCATGTACATGTTGAGCTTGTTGTAGAGCAGGCCGCAAACGGCTATGCCCGCAAAGATCAGGGCGTCCCGGCTGCGGGGAAGCCGCGTTCCGGTCCGCGGGGCGTAGATGCCTGAACGCCTGCGCAGCAGCGGAGCTATGCACAAAAAGACGATTGCCGCCTCCGCAAGCTTGAAGCAGGCCGTGACCGGCAAGGGGGCGCCGAGCAGCAACGCGCCGATGCCGAAAAGGCTTCCGGCAAACGCGGCCGGGACACGTATGCGCATCTCCGTATCCTGCCGTCCCTGCACGCGGCACAGGGCGAAAAAGGATTGCGACGCGGACAGGGGACCCATACCTGCCGCTACGATGAGCATGATCCGTGTTTTTTCCGAGCCGTAGCCGAGGCAGAAACAGAGAACAGCGAGCAGAGACAGGGACAGGAACATGAGGCGAAGCTGAATGCGCAAGGTGTGCAGCAGAATTCCCCGTTTGTCGGCCCGGTTTTCACTGAGCAGCGGCACGAGATAGCTGTCGAAGCCGGCGCCCGTGACCATGGCGACAAGCATGCCGAGCGCGCCGGCCAGGGTGAAAAGCCCGAAGGTCTCCGGCCCGGAACGGGCCAGAAGGATCATAAATACGCCGCTGAGCAGCCCGCTGCCCCACTGCGAGCATACCGTAAAACCGAAACGGCGCGAAAGCGGTTTGAGAAAAGAAGAAGCCCCGGAGTGAGGCGCATTCGGGGTTTGACCCGGCATCACCGTCGTTGCCGAAACCGCGCAGGCGTCCTGCCCCGGTACGGCGGTTGCCGAAACCGCGCGGGCCTCCTGTTCCGGCCCGCCCGCAAGCGCGGCGGCGTCCCGCTCAGGCCCGGCCGCGGAGCACGCGTTCGTACACTTCTTCATGTTTCTCGACCATAGTCCGCAGGGAATAGGATTCCAGCACCCTCTGCCTGCCCGCCCGACCGAAGCGGAGGCGTTCTCCGGCGTCGTTCAGCAGCCTCAGCATGCCGCCCGCAAGCGCGGCGGCGTCCCCGGCCGGGGTCAACAACCCTGTCCGTTCATGCCGGACGGCTTCGGCATTGCCTCCCACATTTGTGGCCAACACCGGCAAGGAACAGGACATGGCCTCAAGAACGGCGTTGGGCGTACCCTCATGGTCCGAAGCCAGAACGAAAATCCGGGCCTTGTGCAGCCACGTCCGCACCTCGCGGCTGCTTCCGTGCAGAAAGACCTTGCCGCGCAGGGGCGGCGTCCGGGATTGTCTGAGAATTGCCCCCCGGCAGTTTCCGTCCCCGACCAGATGCAGTTCGGCGTCCGGCCTGTCGCGCAGGACGCGGGCAAAGGCATTGAGCAGCAGGGCGTGGTTTTTGGCCGGTACCAGCCTGGCAACGCAAAGGATACATTCGGGATTTGCCGCGGGCGTCCTGCAAAGTTCCGTACCGGGCGCGCCGTCTTCTTTGCCGGCCGCCGCGTCTCCGACAGCGGTCTGCCGGTCGCGCGGGGCGGCGGAAAGCGCGGTCTCTCCGCCGGCTTCAGGAACGGGCGAACTTTCCGCCGAAGCGCCGGGCGGCCGGAAAAAGTCCGCGTCCACGCCGTTGGGGATGTATACGACCTTGTCTTCCGGAATGCCCAAGGCGTGTTGCAGCGTACCGCAAATGGAGCGCGAGTTGCCGATGTGGATATCGGCCAGCCTGTGCAGCAGGCGTTCGTGCCGGCCCTCGGCGGCGGCCTGGCCGCGGCAACAGGCGATGATCGCGGGCAGACGCAGCAGACGGGCGAAGATTCTCCCCCAGATGTTGGGCAGAACGGTCATAAGCTGCACCAGGGGCGGTCTTTCCCGCGCCAGGTAGTTCCAGAGGGCGGGCAGGGCGCGGGAAACGGAAAAATCCGCCGCGTTCGTCAGTGACCGAACGTCAAGACCGCGCGCCGCGGCTTCGGGCAGCAGGTCGCCGCTTCCGGCGCGCAACGTGACAAGACGCGGCGCAAAGCGTTTTTCGTCCAGACGCGACGCCAGTTCCAGCGCCTGACGTTGCGTGCCTCCGAATTCAAGGTCTTCCAGAAGTAGAAGCAGCGGCGCGGGTCCGTTGCGGCGCGTCATGCGCGGGTTCTCCGATCACGGAACATGAGCCGTGGGGTTCCCGGAGCACTGCGCCGCGCCGGTTCCGGTTCCGGACTCTGCGGTTTCCGGCAGGCCGGAGCGCATGCCGGACAGCGACCATTGTCCGCGCGCCGCGGCGTAAACGGCGTACAACACCGCCGGAATAACCTGCACCAGATGCAGGACGAAGGCAAAGGCGAGAGCTTCGCTTTTATCCATGTTCAGCAGGCTCAGGGCGGCGACGACGGAGGCTTCGTAAGTGCCTATTCCCCCCGGCGTGCCGGGAAGCATTACCCCGACGGCCCCGGCTGTCGTCAGCAGCAGTCCGGTGAACAGGTCCGGGGTCGTATTGTGGAAATATGCGAAAAACAGGGCGTTGAAGATGCAGAATCCCGTCCAGACAGGCAAGGTCAAGGCGGACAGCCGCAGGGAAGAAGGACGGTACTGCTCGGCGGCAAGGCGCAGGATCACGGCGTCCAATTGCGGGCGCAGGGCGGCGTTCGGCAACAGGGAGACGCACTTGTGAAAAAAAGGCCGGAACCGGCGGACAAAAATGAGACCCGCAATCAGCGCAAACGGCAGGGCCAGTGTCGGCATGTAAAGTTCCGGAGCGTCGAAATATACGCCTACGCCGACCGCCAGCAGCAGTACGGCCAGGAGATCGCTCAGGCGTTCCCAGAAGACGGCGCACAAGGTCGCGGGAATGGATATCGCACAGTTTACGGACAATGAGACGGACTTGACCACGTCGCCCAACCGCGCAGGCAGCAGCGTGTTCACGCCTGAACAGAGAAAGCAGGCGCGGACGGCCCGGGACAGGGAACAGCGTTTTTCCAGAATATAATACAGACGCAGCCCCTGAGGCAGGGCGGTTGTGCCGAACAACAGGCAGGCGGCGGCAAAGGAGTAAGCCGGCAGCATGCCGAAAGCGGCCGAGAAACGCTGCAGGTCAAAGTTGTGAAACAGGTACAGAAAACAGGCCGCCGGTACGGCCGCCACGGCAAGAACCCTGAGTGCCTTGCCTTGTGCAGGCGTCATGGTTTCTTGTCTTCCGGAATAAACTTGACGATGGTTTTGAAGCCGGGACGCAGGATGCCCTCGTCATTGGGAAGCTCAATGCGGACATTGTAATAGCTGGGGCGGTCGACGTTCATGTCGTCCGGGTAGCGGTCTATATGGCTGACGACGCCGGAATGGACGCCGTCCAGGGACACCACCTGTACCGTGGCTTTGCCGCCCAGACGCAGGCCGGGTATCTCCGCTTCAAAGACGCGCGTGCGTACTTCCACAGGGTTGGTGCGCCCCAGGGTGACGGCGTTGGGCAGGGCGGGGACGATGCCTCCGGCGCGCAACGACGGGTCCACAAGCAGCACCTCGCCTTTCATGGGACTCAGCAGTTCCCCGGACGCGGGAACATTGTCGCCCTGTTTTACGGGGACGCCCAGTTTGCGCCCGACGATGGCCCGTCTGTTGTCGAGTTCGTTTTTGTCTATTTTCATCAGCGCGGTCAGCAACCGGGATTTGTCGCGCAACAGCGCCACATTGTGCTTCAGGGTTCTCAACAGGTCGGCCGACCCCATCCGGGCCGCGGACAGGCGTTTGGCGCTTTCGTATTCCTTGTCGAGGTCGGTGATGCGTATCTCGTTGTCGGCATGGGAAATCTGCGTATTGATGATGGTTCTGTCCAGAGAAAGATACTGCAGTATCTCCAGAATTGATTCGTCCTTGAGTTTGAAGCGTATCAGGGGTTGGCCTTCTTTGACCCTGTCGCCGGGGCGGACCAGCACTTCGGTGACGGTGCCGGCATACTCCAGCGGGACATTGTACATGACCGTGGCGAAAATTTTCCCGTTGTGCCCGGCGTCTTCGTCAAAGGCCCGCGCCCGTATCGGAGCAAGGACAAGCAGGGCAAAAAGCAGAGCTGAAAACAGAAATGCCGGGGGCGCGGGACGCCTCCGGCTCCTGCTCGGAGCGGTCCGTGACGGTCTGCCGGGAGCACGGCCCGGCGCGCGTACGCCCGGCGCGCGGGAAAGCTCCGCCGGCCGGTTCACAGCGGCGCCTTTGCCGCGTCGCCGCCGGTATCTTCGAAATACCGGCGCCGGAAATTCCCGCTCAACAGCCAATTGGAAAACTCCCTGAGTTTGAGTTGCGTTTCGGCCTCAAGCATGGCGAGTTCCTCTTCATAAAGGCGGGTTCTGATATTGTCCACAACTGAGAAGTCAATCTGCCCGCTGCGGTACTGCAATTCCGCTCTCTGTTCGTCCAGGGCCAATGCGGCCACCTTGTTGCGCGCCGCCTCATACGAGCCCGCCGCCATTCTGTATTCGTTCCAGCCCGCCTGCCATCCTGCGGCAAAAGCCGTGCGCGCCGCCCTGGCCCGTTGCTGTTCCTGAAGCTTGCGCAGACGGCTGCCCTGCAGGCCGCGCTCGCGTTCTCCCCAGTCCAGCAGGGGCAGGGTGAAAGTTATGTTCAGAAAGATGTCGTCTTTGGTGGAATAGGTTGCGTAGTCGCTGGTCGGGTTGGCGGCATACACGTCCATACTCATGGAGGGCAGGTAGCGGGTCCAGCTCAACAGGATATCATAATCGCGCAGTTTCAGCGCCAGCTTGAACATCGCCGATTCCGGCGAAGCCTGCCAGACGCTTTCCCAGGAATGTTTCGTCAGGACCGCGGATGCGCTGTCGGCGTCCAGCATTTTGTTCAGGCTTGTGGGATCGATGTTCAGCTTCCTGTCCAGGTCCAGTCCGGTCATAACTTTAAGACTCAGGAGCAGTGAAGATGCGGAAGCTTCGGTTTTTTCCAGTTCCGCCGCGATGCGTTTTTCAAAATGCGCGGCCTTGGCCTGCTCCAGAGGGTTGGGGGCGGGGCCTTCCTTGGCTTTCTGATATGCCGAGAACTGTTTGGCCTGCTCAAGCCGGGCCTTCTGCAGGTCACGCAATTTTTGCCTGCTCTGCAGGCTCAGTACGGCTTCGCCTATTTGCCCGGCTTTTTTTTCCAGTGCCGTTTTGTGGGTCAACAGGGCTATTTCTTCCATGAGCAGGGAGGCTTTATGGGTAAAATAGCTCGCCACCGGCTCGAAACCGTACACAACGAAACCGAGGCGGAAGGAAGTGTCTTCGTATTCCCTGTGTTGGCGCGTCGTGTTGGCGATGACGCGGAAGAAGCTCTGCACGCTCGGAAATCTCTTGCTGTAGGCGGATTCCGAGTCCATCTGCGTCAATTCCAGGCCGATGAGGCTTTCCGCCATATCCGGCGCGTGGAACGCCGCGGTAAGGATGCAGTCGTCAAAAGTCAGGGTTTTATCAGCGGGAGGCAGGGGCGCGACCGGTAATTTTTCCTCGGACCAAGCGCTTTCCCTGTCGGGGATATTTGCGTTCCATGGGGGGCCGAGTCTGTCGTTGCCCGAGATTTTTCTCGCGCAACCGCCGGCGCTTGCCGTCAGCAGCAGCAGCATGCCGAGGAACAGCGCGATGCGCCTGGTGTTTACAGAGGTCATACGCGGCCCGGTCATAGATTGTTGTGCGCCCGCATGCCGTTGTGAAGAGGAGCGCGGTTCATTCCCGGCATCAGGCGACAATCGCCCGGCCGTCCCTAAGCTGATAGACCGTATCGCAATAGTCGGCCACCTGGGGATCATGGGTGACGATAATAATCCCGACGGCAAGGTCGTCGCATACGCGGCGGAAATGCGCCATCAGTTTTTTGGTGTTCTCGCCGTCAAGTTGTCCGGTCGGTTCGTCTGCGAGCAGCACTTTCGGATTGCCGATCAGGGCGCGGGCAATGGCGACGCGTTGCTGTTCGCCGCCGGAAAGCAGGTTGCTCCGCGCCTGCGCCTTGCCGGCAAGGTTCACCGATTCCAGCAGATTTCTGACTCTGGTCAGGCGTTCCCTGCGCGGCACCCCGGAATACATGAGGGGGAATTCCACGTTCTCTTCAACCGTGGAATAGGAAAACACGGCGCAACTTTGCAGGATGAATCCGAAAAATTGCCGGCGGAACAATGCCTGCTCCCGTGTGTCAAGACTGAGCAGATCCCGGCCCATGCCCGTGTATGTGCCGGCATCCGGTTTCTGGAGCAGCCCGAGGATGAGCAGCAAGGTGGATTTACCGCAGCCGGACGGTCCCATGACGGCGGCCATGCTCCCGGCGCGGAGCGTCAGGGAAACGCCCCGCAGAGCCTGATACGCTCCGTAGCTTTTGACAATATCGGCGGCGGTCAACAATTCTTCCACGGCTGTGCCTGTGCTTGCTGTCATGTAACGGAGCGTCGTGCCTGCTCTGTGCAGGCGGCGCTGCGCCGCGCGCGGCGACTTGCGCCTGTTGTCGCGCAAAGAAGCGTCATACTCCGCTGTTACTCAAAGCGCAAGGCCGAGGCTACGTCCATGCGCCCGGCCTGTACGGCCGGCCAAGTGCCGCCGAGCGCGCCTACAAGCGATGCGGCCGCAAGACATACAGGCACGTGCAGGATGATGGAAAGCCAGGCAACGGACATGTCCATGATCAGGCAAACAGTCAGAATGGCGATGATTCCGAACAGTATGCCGGCCAGACCGCCGAGCAGGGCATTGCACAAGGCTTCACCCAGAAACTGCCGCATGATGTCGCCCTGTTCCGCCCCCATGGCAAGTTGCAGGCCGATTTCACGCGTGCGCTCGCGCACCGAGGCAAAGGAACTCTGCCAAATGCCGAAAGCCCCCAATCCCAAAGAAGCCGCTATGCCCAGCAACAGCAGAACATGTACCCTTCTGATGATTGTCCGCACCGTTGTTATTTCGTCTTTGGCATATTCTATCTTTAAATAAGGTGTATTTTGCTGGGAAAGAACAAGTTCAGGCATCTTTTTGACAATAGGTTCAACATCATCAATACCACGCATACGCAAAAGTAACATATTGGGGTACGTATTAGGTGCAAGAAGCCTGTCTGACGCTGTTGTCAACGGGATAAAACAATCCAATGTTCTACTACGCATCATCAGACCGCCTGCTATGCCTACTACAGTATAGTTATCATTGAAAATTGTCAAGGTTTTTCCGATATATCGTCCATCTTGAAACAAGTTTTTCGCAAGATCTATACCTAAGACGCAAACGCGTGAACGTCTTTTTTCATCAATTTCGTTTAATAATCTTCCTTGATCGGCATGGAGTTCGTAGACTTTCCAAAAGAGAGGATCCACGCCACGTATACGAATATAGACATTTTTATCTTGAACTTGTGTCTGTATTACTTCAACAAAACGCATTGAAAGACCTGCGTACATAACTTCAGGGATATCATTAAACATTTTTACAGTTTTTTCTGTAAAAAAATGAGGCGGAGTATTAGGATACAGGTGTTCTTCCATCATTACCGTCAGAATTGTGACGTTACCGATGAGAGCCACGTCACCGACGATGCGGTTTTCGAGGTCTTTGCCGACGACATCGACGCCGATGAACATGGCGATGCCGAGGCTGATGGACAAGATTACGCCGAGTTTCAACTGGCGTAGCTGTCGTTTGACGACGATGCGCAGCAGGTCTGAAGTTTTCAGCACAGGCTGTCAACCTGAAAGCGGCAGGATTCGCGCGGGAGGAAGAGTGCGGGGGCAAGGTTCATCCGAACTTCATTGGATGTCGTCCGTCTGTATCGCAATTTCACCAAAATTTCCTTTATGGTCTGAAACCTCTCCCTTCAGGGAGCAGCAATTCTAAGGAAACGCTGATTTATTCTTTTGAAAGGCTGAAGATGGATTCTTCGCTACGCTCAGAATGACAAAAACGTACGGAACGGAGTCGGTCGGCGGATGGAGTCGGCCGTGGATTGAAACATGTTTTTACAGTACAGAAGATGTCCTGTGAAGTAAAGGGGCGGGATTTCAGCGGCAGAGCGTTGCCGCCGGCTGTCGATGTCGGCGATACCGGGCCGTCGGGCTTACCCGTGCCGGGAATGCGGCTCCCCGCAGCCGTTGACCACGGCGCCGATCATGATGCCCAAATGGCTCATGGCCAGCCCCATCCACCAGGTACGGTAAAAATCATGGCCGAAGATGCCGTTGATCGGCCACGCCGCAAATCCGATCCAGAACCAGACCGTCAGCCGCCAATAGAGGCCTGCGCCCTTAGCGGCGCTTTCTTCCCGCAGGCGCGGCCGGATGCGTTTGTATCCCCACCGCAGAAAGCCCAGCAGAAAGACCATGCCGAGGGCAAACCCCGCCAGTCCGTGGGCGTAGAGCATATCCAGAAAGATGTTGTGCGGATGACTGATGGTGATGAGATCTTTTCCCGGCGCGAGATTCAGCGCGCGGAAGGCCGCGTTGTATTGCCCGGCGCCGGCTCCGAACCAGGGGTGTTCCAGAAAGACGTTCCATGCCAGTTTCCAGAGGCTCCAGCGTCCGTCCCCCGTCACCGCGTCCAACTGCGCCCTGCCTTGCAGCAACAGGAGGAGCGGCAGGATTGCGGCGGTCAGGATCGCATATTTCCGGAGCGGTTTTGCATCGGTCTGCAGGAGCCGGAGAGTGAGCGCGGCCGCCACAGCCAGCGCCCCGCTGCGGCTTGCGGATCCTACAAGAAGAAAGAACGCGGGCCAGAGAGCCGCCGTCCACATAAAGGCGGCGCTCACGGGCGGCAGCCCGCGCCGCAGCACGGACCACAGCCCGAAGGCGGGAATCACAGCCAGGGCAATATAATTTCCCACGCTGTAATCTCCCAGGCTGCCTGTAAGCCGCCCGGCGTTGCGGGCATAGCCCAGGATGAAATCCTTGCCTGTACAGGCCTGCCAGAGGCCGTCCAAACCTTGCCAGAAGCAGGCTGCCGCGCAGGCCCATACCAGGCGGCGCAGGTCTTTTTCCTCCCGCACGCATTCCATGGCGATGAAGGGCAGAATGATGCCCATGTTGAGATTCTTGCCGACATGTTGCAGAGAGGAAAAAACATTCTCCGAAAACAGCACGCCCATGAACATCATCAACCACAGGCAGTAAAAGAGGGGCCGCGCGTCCAGCCTGCGCCACACGCCTGCCTGCGGGTTGCCGCGGTAATAACGGATCAGGAAAACGAGGCTCACTACCGGCATGACGTCGCGCACGAGATAGCCGGCCGGGAAGACGGCCAGCGTCAGCCAGAACGACCAGAACAGGCAGAAAAATCGGCATTCTTCCGGAGGCAGGCGGCGCAGGGCAGTGATGCGTTCTTTTACAGACTCGGACAAGCTTAATCCCGTTACAGACAAAGTCGGCGTATGTTTCAATCCCTATCCGGTTTCGTCAGCCGGTTGAATCTGCCGATGTCGAGGGCGCAGCGATGTATGTTTTGAGGGGTTCCGACGTTTATAGAGGATTGTGACATTGAATTTTTATGCCTCCGGCGGAATCATACCAAGTTGGCGGCAATAGGCAGTTATTTTATAAAAATATGCTAAATTTATCAGTATAATACGACGGATATTTCATCGAATTTACACTGTATTGATTGCAACTTGGTATCAGGGGCAGAATCCCGCGGATTTACATTCCTATTAGTCCAAGGAGGCCGGCCGTGAGCGGCGACATGTGCAGGCGCGCCTGTGTCGCAGGCCAGGTACCGCTCCTGTTGCTGTTTTCAAAGCGGTGGACGGCATCGGGGCGTCCAGGCGGGTTGGCCCCGCCGTAGACAACAAAGAAGATGGTGAACCCCGCGTCGCGGGCGAGTTTTTCGGCTTCCGCGCACCGGCGTCCCCACGGCCAGCACAGGCTGCGTACCGCGTGCCCCAGGACGCTCTCCAGTTCTTCTTTGCCCAGGCCGATTTCGCGCCACATGCGTTCCCTGCGCTCGGCATCGGTTTCGTAGCGTCCCAGCCTGCCTTTATACCTTGCGAGCAGGGCGCGCAAGTCTTCCGGTCCGGAGTGTCCGGTGAAAAAGTCGGCAGCCGCGTCAAAGTCCTGCGGCACAAGTTTTTTGACGGCCTCGACCATGTCCGGGTCCGGCATAAAGGCGCGGAAGCGCAGGCCGGGTTTTACCGGAAAATCCGGCATACCCCAGACAGGTTCCTCCTCAGTCCGGTAAAAGGTGCGCGGCTGCGAGCGGGGGCGAAAGAAATCCCCGTAGTCAGGGCTTGCGTAAACACCGTAATGGCCGCGGCCGTGCGAGGCAACGCGGAAGATGCCGCTTGCATCCATGGCCGCGGCCTCCGCCCGGCCCAGAAAAATATCCTTGCGCACGGTGAATCCCTGCGCCGTCAGGGTCAACGGCCGGGCAACTCCGTCCGGTACGGCGGCCCGGCCGGACAACACCTCGTCAAAAGGCGCGCGCGGTTCCGTTTGCGCCTCAAGCCTGTCGGCTACAGGAAAACAAACCGCCTTGTGGCCGTACTTGTGCAGTATGGGCAACGCATAAAAATAATTGTCCAGATAACCGTCGTCAAAGGTCAGGAGCAGACTGCCGTCCGGCAACCCGTCTCCGTCAAACAGGTAGGATTCGGCCTCGTCGAAACCGATCCCGCGCATGCCGCGCTCCGCAAGAATCCGGCATTGCTCATCGAAGCGGGCCGGAGAAACGGTCATACGCCACGCGACTTCGTTGACGTAATGATTCATGATCACGGGAAGACTTTTTATTCCCTTCCCAAATCGGAAATTGAGAGTGTGCATCAACGGATAGATTTTCTGCGCAAAAATATTATAAAATCGGCAAAGCCCCTATTTCACGCAAAACGGCCGCGCAACGGGGGCATAATTCCGGATGGTCAGGATCCGCACCAAGTTCCTTACTGTATATCCAGCAACGTACGCACTTTTTTCCCGGCGCCGGGCCGACGTGAATGAGCAGGTCATCCATGCGCTCCGCCCTGAGCGCGTCGGCAGGCGCTTTTTCCATAGGTTCCAAGGCGAAATCGGACACAAGGAACGCGGCGCGCAGGTCCGTCCCCAGGGCATGCAAATCGCGTATCAGTGCGCTGCCCGCATACACGGTCACTGCCGTATCAAGGGCATGACCCACCTGTCCCGCCTTGCGCAACGGCTCAATGGCCCGCGTGATTTCCGAACGCACATCCAGGAGCGTCTGCCTGCGGGCCGTCTCCTCGTCCTCCAGGGTGAGGATTGCCGATTCGTCGACGGATAAGGCGAAGACCGTCGCCGCTTCCGGTTTCAAGCCGGCAGGCAGGCCGTCAAGGACTTCCTCGGCCGTGAAGGACAGCACCGGCGCCATATCCGCCGCCAAAATACACAGGATGCGGTACAGGGCCGTCTGGGCGGAACGGCGCGCCCGACTCCGGGGGGCGGACGCGTAAAGACGGTCCTTGATCACGTCCAGATAAAAGGCCGACAGGTCGGCCGCGC
This sequence comes from Desulfovibrio sp., assembly GCA_031276485.1. Classification (GTDB taxonomy): domain Bacteria; phylum Desulfobacterota; class Desulfovibrionia; order Desulfovibrionales; family Desulfovibrionaceae; genus Frigididesulfovibrio. Next base: position 22,534 of record JAISMY010000026.1, read on the forward strand.
AAAGATTGTGAAGGGTATGAAAAACCTTGTGGAACTCATAGCTTGCATAGGCTGCCTGTACTTCCCGGTGCGCGCGGCCGACCATGTCGAGGGCGTGCCGGTCCAGCGGGTCCATGTCGGCATCGGCCGTCATGTCTTCCCTGCCGAAATCGTACAGGTTGCCGAGCAGGTAGCGGCATGTGTTGCGAATGCGGCGGTAGGCGTCCACCAGACGTTTCAGTATCTCGTCCGAAATACGCACGTCTTCGCGGTAATCCACGGAAGACACCCACAGACGCAGAATCTCCGCGCCGTAGCGCGCGATGACCTCGTCCGGCACAATGACGTTGCCGTCGGACTTGGACATCTTTCGGCCTTCTCCGTCCACAACGTACCCGTGCGTCAGGACCTGCCTGTAAGGCGGAACGCGCCGCGTTCCGACAGACACGAGCAGGGAAGAATGGAACCAGCCGCGGTGCTGGTCCGAGCCTTCCAGATACATGTCGGCGGGGAACCCGCACTCCGGACGCTGCTCCAGCACGGCGGCGAAACTTGTCCCGGAGTCGAACCACACGTCGACAATATCCGTTTCCCGTCTCCAGTCTTCGGCCCCGCATGCCGGACAACGCAACCCGGCGGGGACTATGTCTTCCAGCGGCGCTGCAAACCAGTAATCGCAGCCGGTCGGATACGCGGCGAATTTGTCGGATATCCTTCGGCTCCAGGCGGCATCGTGCCACGCTTCACCGCAGGCGCGGCAGATAAGCGCGACAATGGGCACGCCCCAGGTGCGCTGGCGCGAAATACACCAGTCGGGACGGTTTTCAATCATGGAATAGATGCGCTCTTCTCCCCAGGACGGAATCCAGCGCACATCCCTGCGGACGGCTTTAAGCGCCCTCTCGCGCAGATAGTCGACCTCCATGCTGATGAACCACTGGGTCGTCGCCCGGAAAATGACCGGCTTTTTGCACCGCCAGCAATGCGGATACGAATGCTGTATCCTGTCCTCGCGGATCAGGTTGCCGGCGGCATTGAGCCTGTCGATAACGGCCGGGTCGGCCTCGGCCGTGCTCATGCCCCCGAACAGGGGCACATCAGGGAAAAAGCGTCCGTCGTCATCCATGGGCGACAGGATTTCCAACCCGGCGGCAAGGGCGGCCGCGTAATCTTCGCGCCCGTGACCGGGGGCGGTATGCACCACTCCCGTGCCGGCATCCAGCGTGACATGATCCGCGGTCACCACCGGGGACGGCCTGGGGTACAGGGGATGCGAGGCGACCAGACCCTTGAGGCGCACCCCCTTGACCATGTGTAAGCTCTCGGCGTTGAGCCAGCCGAAAAGCCTGCGGCATTCCTCAAGCCTGTCATCGGCAAGTATGTAATACTCGCCTTCCACCCGGACCAGCACATAGTCGAAATCCGGATGCACGGCCACGGCTGCGTTGTCCGGTATGGTCCAGGGCGTGGTCGTCCAGATGACGATGTAGGTATGGCCGGGAACGGCATCCGAAAAATAGTGCCGCAATTTGTCGTCATTGACGGGAAAACGCACATAGATGGACGGCGAACTGCGGTCACGGTATTCCACCTCGGCCTCGGCCAGCGCCGTATGACAGGAACAGCACCAGTGTACGGGCTTCCTGCTGCGGGTCACAGCTCCGGCGGCCATAAAATTGCCGAGTTCGCGGGCCGTGACGGCTTCATAGCCGGGGGTCATGGAAACATACGGTTTGTCCCACACGCCCAGCACGCCGAGGCGTTTGAATTCGTCGCGTTGAATGTTCAGCCATTTGTCGGCGTACGCACGGCAGGCGGCGCGCACCGTCAAGGGAGACATATCCCGCTTTTTTCCCGCCAGCTCCTGTTCCACCTTGAGTTCAATGGGCAGGCCGTGGCAGTCCCAGCCGGGCACGAATTCCGTGCGGAGTCCCTGCATATTGCGCGACTTGACGATAATATCCTTGAGTATCTTGTTGAGCGCCGTGCCCAGATGGATATGCCCGTTGGCATACGGCGGTCCGTCGTGCAGAATAAAGGTTCCTTTCCGCCCGCCGGCGTTTACCATGTGCCGGTATGCGTCGTCGCGCTCCCAGCGTTTCAGGGTTTCCGGTTCGCGCCGGGTCAGGTCGGCTTTCATGGGGAACGTAGTCCGGGGCAGATTCAGGGTTTTTTTGTACACGTCCATATGAATCCTTTAAAATTCATTGCCGATTGGCACAACCTGAAGTGAAAAGGTTCCCGGTGCAAGGGAAAGCACGAGAACAGGCGGCAGGAAAAAGGGCGCATCACAAAGGAAGTGAAGCGCCCGGAGAAGAAGCTGTCGGCCCCGACCTACGTTCCCACACAAGAGTATGCAGTATCATCGGCGATGAAGGGCTTAACTTCCGGGTTCGGAAT